>DASUWS010000227.1:0-61716 GCA_036378295.1 Ktedonobacterales bacterium | reverse complement strand
TCGCGCCTCTACCTTGTCGCGATGATCGCCCTGAAGCTCGATATTGCCGTCTTTGAGGGAGCCGCCCGTGCCGCAGAGCTTGCGGAACTCCTGGGCGAGCGCGGTAAGCTGGGCGAGGTCGCCGGGCAGATTTGAGATGATCGTGACGGACTTGCCGCGCCGCTGCTTGCGGTCGAGCGAGAGGCGCACGAAGCCATCGCGCGGGCCGGAGGATGCGCCCATGCGCTTCTGATCGCGGCAGTGACACTCGCCCTCCGGCTTGCCACACGTCTTACAGTAGCGGATCTGGCCCGCGCCCGTCACCCAGACGACACGCTCATTACCCACGGTATATGCTCCCTGAGAGTCGAATCAGCGGAATTAGTGCTGGCGGCTGAAGTCGCGCCTACGGGACGCGCATTGCACGTCCCCCAAGCCCGCCTGCCCCGACTGCGGAGCCTATCGCCGGGCGGGCTGCGCGAGAGATTTCGCCAGGAAGTGCCCGGTGAACGACGACTCCGCCCTGGCAATCTGCTCGGGTGTGCCCTCGGCCAGCAACTCGCCGCCACGGTCGCCACCCTCTGGCCCCAGGTCGAGTATCCAGTCAGCGGCCTTGATGACATCCAGATTATGCTCGATTACCACCACGGTGTTACCTGTATCCACCAGCCGCTGTAAGACCGCCAGCAACCGCTCGACATCGGCAAAGTGCAGGCCGGTCGTCGGCTCATCCAGAATATACATCGTCCGCCCGGTCGCCCGCCGCGAAAGCTCCGTCGCCAGCTTGATGCGCTGCGCCTCGCCGCCAGAAAGCGTCGTCGCGGGCTGGCCCAGACGAATATAGCCCAGGCCAACATCGTTGAGCGTGCTCAGCTTGTTGGCAATGGATGGCACCGACTCGAAGAACGGCAGTGCCTCAGCGACCGTCATCTCCAGCACGTCGGCGATAGACTTGCCCTTGTAGTGAATCTCCAGCGCCTCGCGGTTGTAGCGCTTGCCCTTACAGGCTTCGCACGGCACGTACACATCCGGCAGGAAGTTCATCTCAATCGTCAGGATGCCTTCGCCCTTACAGACCTCGCAGCGCCCGCCCTTGACGTTGAACGAGAAGCGCCCCGGCTGATAACCGCGCAGACGTGACTCTGGCACCTGGGCGAACAACTCGCGAATCGGCGTAAACGCCCCGGTATACGTGGCGGGATTCGAGCGCGGCGTCCGCCCAATTGGCGACTGGTCGATGTCGATGACTTTATCCAGTTGCTCGACACCCTCGATACCGTCGTGGTCGCCGGGACGCGCATGCGCCCGGTTGAGCTGCTGCGCCAATCGCTTGTACAGAATCTCGTTGATGAGCGAGCTTTTGCCCGAGCCAGAGACACCAGTGACCACCACGAGGCGCCCCAGCGGAATCGTCACGTCGATATTCTTGAGGTTGTTCTCGCGCGCGCCACGCACCACCAACTCCTGCCCGCTGCCAGGGCGCCGCTGCTCAGGTACAGGGATCGCGCGCTTGCCCGAAAGGAACTGGCCGGTCAATGACTCTGGATTGGCCGCGACCTCCGCCAGTGTGCCTTCAGCCACCACATAGCCGCCATGCTCGCCCGCGCCCGGCCCCATATCAATGATATGGTCCGCAGCCTCCATCGTCTCCTCATCATGCTCGACGACGATCAGCGTATTGCCCAGATCGCGCAGCCGCACCAGCGTGCGAATCAGCCGGGCGTTGTCGCGCTGATGCAATCCGATGCTCGGCTCATCCAGCACATAGAGCACGCCCATCAGACTGGAGCCAATCTGGGTCGCCAGCCGGATGCGCTGCGCCTCGCCGCCAGAGAGCGTCGTCGCCGAGCGATTCATCGTCAGGTAGTCCAGCCCCACATCCACCAGAAAACCCAGCCGGGAGCGGATTTCCTTCAGAATCTGGCGGCCAATCAATTGCTCGCGCTCGGTCAGCGGCTCGATGTTGCTCAGATCATCGGGACGCAGCGCTTTGAGCAGCTTCAGGTTCACCCGTCCCCGCGTCTTGCCGTTGCGCCCGTTGCCATTCATCACAGCCGTCGCGTGCTCGTCGTCCGCCCCAGTGGGAGCATCCGCCGTCAACGCATCGAAGAAGCGGAGCGCGTTGACGATGGAGAAATCACCCACCTGCACGATGTTGCGGCCACCAATCGTCACCGAGAGACTTTCAGGCTTGAGGCGCGCGCCCTTACATGCCGGACATGGCCGCGCCGACATATACTGCTCGATCTCCTCGCGCCCATGCTCCGAGGCGTCTTTATAGCGGCGCTCCAGATTGGGAATCACACCCTCGAAGTTGCTGGAATACTGCCGCCGCGTACCCTGGCGGTTGCGGTAGTAGAACGTGACCGGCAAGCTCGACCCGTGGAGCACGACATCGCGCGCCTCGTCGTTCAAATCCTTCCATGGCGTATCCAGGCTGAAGCCGTGCTGCTCCGCTACCGCGCCCAGCAGCGTCGTATACCACTGGCTGGTGCTGGCGAATCGGCTCCACGGCAGAATCGCACCCTCGGCAATGCTCAAATCGGGATTCGTCACCACCAGATCAGGATCGATCTCCAGCTTGGTGCCCAGACCCGTGCATTCAGGGCAGGCTCCGTGCGGATTGTTGAAGCTGAAGTTACGAGGTGCCAACTCTTCCAGACCGATGCCGCAATACACGCAGGCGAAGCGCTCGGAATACATCCGCTCCTCGCCGCCGATAATCGAGACGAGCAGAATTCCATTGCCAAGCTTCAGCGTCGTCTCAACTGAATCGGCCACGCGGGCGCGCTGGCTCGCCTCAGGGTCGGCCTCGGTCTGCGCGCTGTCGGCCTGATAGGCGACGGGCCGCTCGGCCACCAGCCGCAGATTCGTCGCGGAGTCGTTCGCTTCGTTCCCCGCGTGACGGATGACCAGACGATCCACCACCACTTCGAGCGTATGCACCTTGTACTTATCAAGCTCGATCTCTTCGCTGAGGTCGCGCACCTCGCCATCCACACGCATACGCACGTACCCGGCGCGGCGCATCTCCTCGAAGACGTTGCGATATTCGCCCTTGCGCCCGCGCACCAGCGGCGCCAGCAGCATCAGCCGGGTGCCATCGGGCAGGCTCGTGACGGCGTCAATGATCTGCTCCACCGACTGCTGCGAGACCTCGCGGCCACAATTCGGACAGTGTGGATGACCGACGCGCGCATAGAGCAGGCGGAGGTAGTCGTATATCTCGGTAACGGTGCCTACCGTCGAGCGCGGGTTGTGTGACGTGCTCTTCTGGTCAATCGAGATGGCGGGCGAGAGACCGTCGATATGGTCCACATCCGGTTTATCCATCTGCCCAAGGAATTGACGGGCATAGGATGACAGCGATTCGACGTAGCGCCGCTGGCCCTCGGCAAAGATCGTATCGAATGCCAGGCTGCTCTTCCCTGAGCCGGAGAGTCCAGTGATGACGACCAGCTGGTCACGCGGAATCACGACATCAATATTCTTGAGGTTATGTTCGCGCGCGCCGCGCACGACAATCCGATCCTGTGACATGGGCAGCCCCTCAATGCGACGATGACGATAAAGACAGGAATAACTGCATAGCCAGACGGGAAAATACCAGACATCATTGAGCGTTCAATACAAGACGGTAGCCGCCCGGCGGGAGAGTACGACAAGGTACCATCGGGCGGCATCTCAACCTGTATATTATAGAACGCCTGTACAAAAAATTCAAGCTGAACCACAGGCCGCAATGCCCCAAAATGAGGCTTGTGAAGGGCATTCTTATCGTAGCAGCGCGAAACGGAAATACCCCCAAATGGTCCTGTCAGGAGATGGGAGATGTGGACAATCACTCCGATGCGTGAAGGCAATCCAGGGGGAGTGAGCCTGGAGAGTGGACGAACCAGTCTCCACGCCGACCAAACGACGCTGGGCGAGAGCAGTTCTAGCGGTCTGTGAGGTCGCGATAGCGGCGGCGTACGCGGCGCATGCGAATGCGGGTCAGTAGTTTGGAGAGGGGGTTGGAGCGCACAGGGCGGATACGCACAACATTATCCGTCCTGGGGGGTCTGCGCAGTGAGCGTGTGGAGAGGCTCACGCCGCGAAACCGCGCCCACCAGCCTAGCGCGACGCCCACCACAAACACGATGAAGCCGCCAAGCGCTATCAGGCCGCTGACAATCGACGCACTCATCTGATAATAGGCGAGCGCAGCGCCAACCAATGCCAGGCCGATCCCCAGCAACATCAATCCAACAGGAAGCTCGACGTGAGGCATCAGCGAGACGCGCGGACGGCGCGTAGCAGGGCGCGTACGCGTAAAGGGGGTTACGCGTTCTCCCAGGTCATGACGAGGTTCTGCGCGCTCCATATTGCGCAGAATCTCCTCGATCTCTCGCATGTACTTATCAGGCATAGCGACACCTCCCGGAGCAGCCATTCGGGTGGCGGCTGCGGCTGGCGACTGCGGCGGTCCACTGCCTGCGCCCTCGTATGTAGTATAGCCCGTGTCGCTAGCTAGGGCAAGCACCACCCCTGGACATCCAGGAGAGACGAGAAGACCAGCGCAAACCGCTCAGCCCAGGAGTGCTTGCATAACCCATGACTTGAGCAGAAAGAGCCCCATCAATTCCGCGATAGCAAGCACGGCGAGACCAGTGAATACCGGAAAGAACTGGCGCCATGTGCTAAACCGGCCAATCTGATTGGTCAGGCCCAGCGCAAAGACCAGATTCACCAGTGTCAGCGCGAGGAGCAGTCCCGCTGAGCTCAGCAGCGCCACCGGATAGAGAACGAACGGCGCGACGGAGATGACGACGAGATAGTCGATGGTGAGTAACGGCACCATCAGCGCGAGTTGGCCCGGCGAGTCGAACGACGACCGCCGCTCTTCGTTGCGCCAGATCAGGCCGCTGGCGACTGGAATGATGACCGCGGCCATCGCCGTGCCCGTGCCAAGTCCCGTCAGCAGCCGCAGCCAGTTCATAGGCTGATAGAGATGCGGCAGGCCCAGATCCAGGAACAGCGAGTTGAAGCCGTCCACCGCCATCAACAGCACCGCCAGCCCCAGGATGAGCAGCACTAGCGGCCCCGGCAACCGCGACGCCCGCAGCCTGCGGGTCGCTGCCAGATAGAGGAAGGTTGTGGCGAAGCCTAGATACATCCCCGTGCAGCGCGCGCAGAGCGGTAGCTGGTCGCCGTCAGGGAAGAACGAGTGGCCTGGCAGTTGGGCACATACCCCACCGTCGAGGGCGCGCAGCCGCTCGATCAACGTCCCACCCGGCAGCACCGCCAATCCGACAAACGCCAGCGCGTATCCCGCGAGCAGGCCCGCCACCAACCATCCCGGCGGGCTGGCGCCTGTGTGCTCCTCGCTGCCAGGTGCTAGCGGGGCCATATGCATCGCGCTTTCTCCTTACACGCTCGGTGCTCGTTCTTCCAGCCTCCCCTCCCCCGACAGGAGAGAGACTATCAGAGAAGCGCACCCGCACGCTCACGCCAACCAGAACGGCACGTGCAACCACACCGAAGATCGGCGGTTGCCGATCAAGCGACAGTTCATCATCAGCATCATAACACTCATCGGCGGCAGGAGCAGCACGGTTAGGACAGTGAGCGGGCGAGCACTGCCGTCAAGGTACGTCAATGACCGTCAATTATCGGGCAGGGTTGCCGCGAGAATATCGGGTGCGCGCTTGAGCAAGCGGGACGCCGCGAGCCGTGTCGCCAGCTCATAGACGACGACGGCGTAGAGCAGCGACGCGGGCAGTGTGACAATGAGCCACCCGGCATGGGAGAGGATCAGCGGGAGGAAAAGCGCCACTGCGACCGGAGCAAGCACGAGGTAGGTCGCCTGGGTCGCCAACACCATCAGAACCGTGCGCAGACAGCCATTCCCCGACGCCGCGAAGTTCCCCTGGCCCATGCGCATCCGCCGGACGCGCATCGGAATGAAGACCGATATCAGATTGCCGCACCCCAGCAAGACCAGAATCGCCGCGATACCATAGCCAAGGGCGATGGGCAAATCCGACCACCTGCCACCCAGCGCCGCAAGCACCGCCGTCATCAGGACCGCCGCGCCGCCCGCGACGACACCTACCGCCAGATTCTTCCCCCTGAGAATATCCAGCGGCTTGACGGGAAAGAGGAAGAGCGTTTGCAGCCCTTCACGCTCCAGCCCGAACGCATTCTGTGCCAGGTTGATGGTGATGAGTAGCGCGGGAACCGGCGCGATAAACACCTGCCACGCGGCAATAGAGATGCCAAATCCGCCATCGGGACCACCGATCCCAGTGGGCCGCCCGCCGAATATACTGGGGAGCACGACAAAGATCAGCAGGAAGGACGAGCTGAGGAGCGACGCCTTGATCTGCGGGTCTCGCCAGAAATAGCGTCGATCTTTGTCGGCGATGGCCAGCATCGCCCCAGAGAACGGCCCCCAGCCTGCTCGCGTGGAGCGCGCCACTGCCGTTCCCCCAACAGGTGCGGCGCTTACGGCGCCACGACGCGAGCGCCGGCGCGGGCCAGCGCCCGCCGATTCCGCTGTGGTGATGCCGCGCTCCAGCACCCACGCCCAGACTATCACCAGCACCGCGACTAGCACCAGCATCATGCCCAGCCACGGCAAAGCGGGCAGGTAGCTGCCCTGATTGGCGAGGACAATCGCGCGGGCCGCCATCCCTGTCGGGAACCACTGGAGATAAGGGTCCAGGTGGAGCGCCGTGAGAGAACCAGGCTGGAAGTCATACAGCGCGCGGCTGACGAACTGATTGATCAACGCGCAGGAGACGCCGAAGAGCGCGAAGAAGACCACCATCAGATCGCGGAAGCGACGGCTGCGCAGGATGCCCATCAGCGCGGCCAGCAGTAATTGGCTGGTCGTGACGGTAAGCACATAGGCTAGCGCCAGTGCCGCGAGGGTAATAAGCACGGCGGGTAGCGATGCGTGCCACCCAACGACGATGGCGGCCAGCAGCGCGAGAAGGACGATGGTGCTCAGGTCGAAGAGCGTCGCCAGCACCAGGCTGACCATCTGCTCGCCACGTGTGAGCGGATACGTCTGGAGCTTGGTGACGTCCAGTCCCTCATTCAGGGTATATTGCATGAGCGGAAATGCCGCCCAGGCCACACACAGCCCGACCAGCACGATATAGAGCAATTGCGTCGCATCGGGCGGGTCGAGAAAGATGTAACCCGCGGCGGTGCCCAGGCCAAGGACAGCAGCCAGCCCCAGCAGAAAGAGCGCCGTGAAGATGAAGCCGATGATCTGCCGTGTGGTGCGGGTGTAGCCGCGCAGGGTCAGCTTCCAGCGGAGCCAGAGCAGCGCGCGGATGTGGCGCCAGCGCATGCTGAAGCGGCTGGCCATGGGCCGCGCCTCGCGTTCTGAGGTAGCGGCTATTCCAGCCATTCCAACCCTCCCTCACGGGTATTGGCGCCCACCAGATCGAGAAAGACATCCTCCAGCGAGCCGCCACTCGCGCCCGCGCGCTGCCGCAGGTCGGCGAGCGTCCCCTCCGCGATGAGCTGTCCCTGCTTGATGATGCCGACGCGGGTGCAGAGCCGCTCGACCACGGCCAGGATGTGCGAGCTGAAGAAGATTGTGGTGCCGCTGGCGGTCAGGTCGCGCAGGATATCGGCGATCACACGCGAGCTGACCGGATCGATGCCCTCGAATGGCTCATCCAGGAACAGCACGGTTGGCCGGTGAATCAGCGCGGCGGCCAGTGCGACCTTCTTGCGCATGCCAACGGAGTAGTCAATCACGAGCTTATCGGCGTCATCGCCCAGCATCAGCACATTAAGCAGCGCCTCCGTCCGGTGGTTCACTTCGTCACGTGGCAAGTCGTAGAGTCGCCCGGCGAACTGAATCAACTCGCGGCCTGAAAGGCGGTCGTAGAGATTGAGCTGTTCAGGCAGAACGCCCATCTGCATCTTGGCGCGGATGGGATCGCGCCAGACATCCACGCCACCGACCCAGGCCGTGCCCGAGGAGGGACGTAGCAGCCCCACCAGCATCTTGATCGTGGTGGACTTTCCGGCGCCGTTTGGGCCAAGAAAGCCGAAGAACTCACCGCGTCGGACGGCCAGTGTCAGGCCGTTGACGGCCACTTTCTGGCCAAAGGTACGTGTCAGGCCAAGAGTGGCGATGGCGGCATCGGGCGGGGGAAACGCCGCCGGTACGTACGCGCCCGGCGAGGGCTGGGGCTGCGCGATGGGCGTCCCCGTTGCGGGGACTGGTGGCTGGTTGTATGGTGGTAAGCTCATGAGCATCCTTCGCACGTGATATGCGCATCGCATCGCGGAGCGCGTGGACGAATGTCGCTGCTTCACTGATTCGCTGCTGACTACTGGTCTCCACAGCCGCTATTGTAGACTACGGCGACCAGGGTACGCTGGTTGCCTCGCCCATGGGTTTCCTTGCCGAGAGGCAGGCGGGTGTGCTACACTGGGAGCGCTGAGACTGGCACAGATATTGGCACAAACACTGGCCCCCATAGCTCAGTGGATAGAGCACCGGCCTCCGGAGCCGGGTGCGGGCGTTCGAGTCGCCCTGGGGGCACCAAGCAAAGACTCCTAGTGACCTCCGAAATGACCCTATGCGGCGTGGGCAGCACCGTCAAGGGGTTTCCTCCTTGTTGGGTGAGGAATAAAACACCCAGCCAACGCTCTTAGCGCGTGTGATGAACTGCCCTTTACCATGAGGGCGTTGCATACCTGAAGCAGTGGGATCGGCTGATCGCCAGGTGCGGCTCCTCCCCGCGCCAAAGAGATCAGCCCATGGTTCCCGCCCCCCCTGTCGGCCGGTTTCCAGCCCCGCCTCCAGCATGTCACCGCGCCCAGACCTCAACCGTCACCCTTTGAGGTCTGGGCGCTTCTGGCTTGGGCCTTCTCATGTAGCGCCGCCTCGTAGACATCGAGCGCCTGCTTGATTTGACGCTGTTTGGCCCTCGGAATGATCTCGACGAACAGGGCCACGACGACCCCAGTCCACAGTGCCAACCCCAGCGCATAGAGGAGGTCGGCCACCAGTTGAAAAGGCTCCATCCTCACCGACGCTTTGAGCACGTAGCCACCAACATAAGCGGCGAGGCCAAGCACGAAGCCGATGCCCAGGCTTTGGAGTACAACGCGCTGCCCGGAAACGGACTGCCGCAACTGCGTCAGATGCTCCCGCGCCCAGGCAAGCTCCTCGTCACTGAATGGGTGTGGAGCGCCCTCCCCTCCCCCTTCTCTCGTCATGGTCAACCCTCTTCACCAGCAGTGCAGATCGGACGCCCTCACCTGGCCCTTGAACTCCGCCCATTGCAAGAGCTGGTGGGATATCCGTCGATCCCTCGCTCTCACCACCTTCGCTCGCCTCGCCGCCGAGCGGATCACCGCCCGCCTTGTGGCAGGTTCCACTATCCGCAGCGTCCGCATCGTCCTCAGAGTTAGTGGTTCCCGCATCAAGTGTCTCACCTCAGACACTCATCCCAGCTCCAGCATACCACCGGGCGCAGGCGCAACTGGACGTCGAGGAGTGTCGTGGTCGCTGGCCCCAGCGGTCATGGGCGGCCAGCGACCTGACATTTCAGGCTATTTTGCGCCGATAGGCCACCATGGCGAGCGCATAGGCGATGAGGAGGATGCCGACGCACCAGGCAAGGGCGATCCAGATTTCGCCTCCGACCGGCTGCTGCTCGAGCAAGGCTCTGATCGTGTTGACGATCGAGGTAACAGGCTGGTTTTCCGCGAAGGCACGCACGGGACCCGGCATCGAGGCAGTGGGCACGAATGCCGAGCTGATGAACGGGAGGAAGATGATCGGGTACGAGAAGGCGACCGCCCCGTCCGTGGATTTCGCCGACAATCCGGCGATCACTGCGATCCAGGTCAGCGCGAGCGTGAACAATACGAGGATGCCGGCCACGGCGAGCCATGCCAGCACTCCTGCCGACGAGCGGAAGCCCATGAGGAGTGCCACCAGGACGATGACTACCACGGAGATCGCGTTGGACACCAGTGAGGTCAGAACATGTCCCCACAGCACGGACGAGCGGGCGATCGGCATCGAGTGATACCTCTCGAAGATGCCGCTCTGAAGGTCGTTGAACAGGCGGAAGGCGGTATAGGAGATGCCGCTGGCGATCGCGATGAGCAGGATGCCGGGCATCAGGTAGTTCACATAGTTATCAGTGCCTGTCTGGATGGCGCCGCCGAACACGTAGACGAACAGCAGCATGAAGGCGATCGGCATGATCGTCACCGTGATGATGGTGTCCATGCTGCGCGTGACGTGTCGCAGGGAACGCCCAAGCATCACGCTCGTGTCGCTGAAGAAATGCGTGTTCATCGTTGCTCCTTCTTGTCGCTACCGACGATCGCCAGGAAGATCTCCTCCAGAGTGGGCTGCCGTTCCACGTATTCAACTTTCGCGGGCGGGAGCAGCTTCCTCAGATCCTCCAAAGTGCCGGACACGATGATCGTGCCATCGTGCAGGATCGCGATTCGGTCTGCGAGCTTCTCGGCCTCGTCGAGGTACTGGGTCGTCAGGAACACGGTCGTGCCGCTGTCAGCGAGGTTCTGGATCACCTGCCACACTTCAATGCGGGCCTCCGGGTCGAGGCCGGTGGTCGGCTCGTCGAGGAAGATGATCCGCGAGTTGCCGATGAGGCTCATGGCGATGTCGAGGCGGCGACGCATGCCGCCTGAGTAGGTCGACACCCGGCGCCCGGCCGCGTCGGTGAGGCCGAATCGTTCGAGGAGATCGTCCGCCACCTTGCCCGCGCTCTTCACGTGGCGTAGTTTGGCGATCATGGTCAGGTTCTCCCGGCCGGTGAGAATCTCGTCCACCGCTGCGAATTGACCTGTCAGGCTGATCGACTCCCGCACCCGCTCCGGCTGCGACAGGACGTCGAATCCGTTGACGCGCGTCGTGCCGTCATCCGGCTTGAGCAGGGTGGTGAGGATTCTCACGATCGTGGTCTTGCCCGCGCCGTTGGAGCCGAGCAGCGCGAAGATGCTTCCACTTGCCACATCGAAGTTCACGCCCTTGAGCACCTGCAATTGCTTATAGGACTTCTGCAATCCATGGACCTGGATCGCCACGTTCTTCTCCTGCACGTCTTCCACGCTGCTTGTCTCCCTATTTCCCTATTCCACGGTCACGTTCGACATATCCGTACCCATGCCGTTGAGCCCAGCGTAGGTCAACTTGTCCATGCGCGCCTTGGCGCCGACAACACAACATCGCGTGGCATCAGGCGTCTCACGCCCTCGTGGTCGCACAGGCCAGGCGATGCTCATTACGCCAGGAGGCGCAGGGCCTCGTCGAATTCGATCTCGCCCTTAGACAGACGCGACAACACTTCGGTGCGCCGTGCATGTTCCCGCTCGGCTCTGCCGGCATCCTCGGGCACGTCCGGCGCCTCCAGGGCGGCGACGATGTCGTCGAGGCGGTTGCGCGCCGTGTTGTAGGCGACGTTCTGGTCGGCTGCCACCTTCTGCACATTGCCGCGATTGCGCACGAGCAGGCCGACGAACTCTAGTTGCTCCGGCGTCAGGCGTCCGACCCACCCAAGACTGAAGGCACCCTCGATCACGAGGCCACTCTGGGGGGCCTCTAGCCGCGTCACGATCAGCTCACCGCCCGTCACCGGGTCGCGCGTGATCAGTGGGTTCAGCGGCACCTCGCCCCCATTTCGAGCTACCTTGCGCATCGCATCCTACCCTCGCCTGCATCCTCCAATGTCATTCCCAATCCTCCTTCGGCAGGACTATCATCCTCGACGCCATCGTCGCGCAGCGAGACCCAGTGCGCCGGGGTGAGGTCGGTGTAGCCGCGGCTGCGCATCTCGCGCACGAAGGCGACATCTACCCCGTGGTCGTACATCTCTATCAGCTGATCAGGCGTCGCCCCGGCGAGGCCGAGCGCAGACATCTCGCGCACGTAGTCCGCGTTCACCCCATGACAGAACAGGTCGATCAGTTGGTCGCGCGTAAGGTCGGCCAGCCCAGCCTCCTGCAGGTCGAGGACGAAGCGCGGCGTGACACCGTGGTCGTGCAGTTTGATGAGGTCCTTGGCACGTAGCCCGTTCAGCCCCGCCGCGCGCATCTGCTCGACATAGGCCCCGCTCACGCCATTATCCCGCAGCGCGATGAGTTGTTCGGCCGTCAGGCTGGCGAAGAAATTATCCGAGCGACCGACCCTTCGCCGTTGTGTGCCCATCTCCGATGTTGCCGGTTGATGCGCAGGCGAGGATGGAACATCAATAGCCTGCAATAGTTGATCTGCTTGCTCCACCGTCAGTCGTCCGGCCACCAGCATCTCCAGAATTTGCGCTCGCTCTTCGTTCATCGTCGTTCCCTCCTGCACGCATGTCCTCCGCCTGCGTCGGCACCAAGCCCAATGGTACAGATCAGCGCTAGAGTCACCAGAAACGATCAAGTAAATGGCGATTTTCGCCAATCACAATGGCAATATTAGCCACGATGTTCTTGAAATGTCAAGCCATGCACATTCTTGATGCTGGCGCGAACGAGGACTTCTGTAATCCATGGATCTGGGGATCTAGATCGCCACGTTCGTCTCTTCCATACTTCTTGACTTCGTGACTCCCTATTCCACGGTCACGTTCGACAGATCCGCCCCCATGCCTTTGAGCCCGGCGTAGGTCAGCTTGTCCATGCGCGCCCCATCGAAGGCCACCGTGCGGATGGCAGTGCGGTACTTCCTGCTCCAAGCGCGGAAGGACACATCCCGCAGCGTCGCTCCCCGGAACGTGACACCACTCAGCGCCGCCCTGTCGAACCTCACGCTGGTGACGTCGTGTCGCACCAGGGCGCCATCCCAGCAACCTGCGTCCACGCGCCCCTCTTCCGGCGGGGAGAGGGGTTGGGGGTGGGAACACCTGCTTATCGGGTAAAGAGCATGCGCCGTGCCGTCAGAGTGTAGACCATCCAGATGGGGTAGATGACGTACGGCAAGTTGGAGAGCCAGTACGATAGGTTGTTGGTCACATCGTGAAAATTGCTGTACAGGTCGCTGATGATCAGCAGCATCACGCCGTAGAATAGCAGCGCCGCGACGATCAGCCCAGTGGGGATCACCCAGCGCCGTAGCGTCCAGAGGCCATAGGAGCAGACGATGTAGAGCGGGCCGAGCAGCGTGGCGTCCAGCACGGCTCCGGCCCAGAAGCCGGAGTCCAGCTTGATGTAGCCTGTCTCGCCGTTGAAGTTGAACCAATACCACACCTGGCCCAGCGGGTTGCTGTGCGGCCCGATATCCACCAGGTGCAGCCCGTAGAGCGTGAGGTACACCTCGGGAATCCAGGTGATGATCCCCAATAACAGCGAATAGACGGCCAGGACCTTGAGCCACAGAGGCGTACGCGCCGCCAGGGAGGGGACTGCTTCCGCCATCGTTCCATCCTTTGACTTGCGCCGCTCGCAATCGAACAGGCGCTGTCAAAACGGTAGCAACTTCCGCGCAACCTGTCAATGCGCCAGGCGCTCGTGTGGTGGATTCGTGACAGTTCACAACCCTTGACAGGATAGGAGATAGAGTCGTACGACACTCCCTACTCGCAGCCGGGACACTATTCGTGAGCAGGCTGCGAAAGAGCGAACGGGCGGATTTACACGCCATTCGCCATTATTGAAGGGTGTAGGGGAGAGTCACCGTGACATCGCTGCCCGAAGGAATGCCCGGTTGATCGAGCTGGGCAAGTGTTCCCTGATGCCAGATCCAGAGCTTCCCCACGATGCTGTAGGTCACCCCTGCCTGGAGCTTCGGCACCCCCAGCCGCGTGACCTTCGAAAGGTCACCCATGATCGTGGTACTATAGGTGCTTCCTGCCGCAAGCGATTGATAGTCAAGCGGCGTGTTAGAGGGACAACTTTCCGCAATCCAGCTTGCCCACAACGTCTGCTTTGCCGTGCGTATCTCGAAGACCAGGGGAGGGATGCGGCAGCCGGGGCCAGTAATATGGATGGTCTGGTCGGTCTGGTTCGTGACGGTGAGCGTCACCACGAGATGAGCATTTCCCTGGGCCAGTGTCCCCTGCCGCGCGACCCGCATCGCCAGCAGGACCGGCTGGGCGGCGCGGGTGGCCTGAGCAACAGCGGTTGCAGTGACTACCGCCTGCGCGGTCGCGGTCGCGTGTGCAGAAGGTCCGTCAGTGAGAGGAGCACTACAGGCCGCAAGCCCAAGTAGGATCAGAGTAAGCGTTCCACCTACCAACACGAGCACGACGCGCGGGATACCCCTCCGTGCGGTGTAGCGGGCACATATTGCAGCAGGCGCGTTGAGCACAGGTTCGCGATGGGAAGCAGGGGACCGATCACCTGCAATAGCTGGGCTACGCATAGTCTGCTTCTCTCCTGTCGGAATCACCTGCATTGCTAGAATATGCCGCGGTCCGCAAGCGAGCTGTTCATCATTCCTCAATCTACACGGTCTGGTGCGCTGGTGTCCAAACGGGTAAGGATGGATACCCAGACTCCCATCGGATTCCAGCAATGATGAGATCATGCGCACACTGGACTAGGGCGATTCCACATGCTACACTCCTGGCATAGCAGTGTCTCAGTACAGTAGCATCCCGTAGCATCCAGTGGCAGAGGAAGAAGGTCGACTGGTGCAGCCTTGCGGGCTTGGGAGCGGCCGGCTCAGGCAAACCGTACCGCTCCCTGACCAGGCGGACCAGAAAAGGGTAGCCTGATGAACTTCCTCCAGAGGCTGTTCAAACGGGGCATGCCAACCGCTGTGCAACCAGGCACCAGCGGGTGTGGTCACAGGTACGGCCCTCCTGCTTCGGCTTCATTATCGGCCTCTCCTCTCAAGAACCAAACGGACCGCTGGGCCAAGAGCCGACGCACCTCCTGCCCCAGCAACATTCCCTGACGCTCGTGCAGCGTAGCCAGTCCCAAAGCACGCTCCGAAGCATGAAGCATGCGAAAAGCCGGGAGGTGACCAACGCATGGCGAAAGAAGACGAGGGAGTTGCGATCTCTGAAGCACAAATCGCTGTTCACTGGCGGGAGGAAGAGTACTACGCGCCCCCGCCACAGTTCATCGGACAGGCAAATGCCAGTGATCCGAGTATTCTTGACCGCTTCCGCGAGGAGCACTTTCCGGAGTGCTTCAAGGAGTATGCGGATCTGCTCACCTGGGACCACTATTGGCACACGACGCTAGACACCACCAATCCGCCGTTTTGGAAGTGGTTTGTCGGCGGTCGGCTCAACGCCTGTTACAACTGTGTCGATCGCCATCTGGCGACCAGTCGCAACAAGGCGGCGCTCATCTGGGTGCCCGAGCCAGAATCAGAACGTACTCAGGCCATCACCTACCAGGAACTCTATTCCAGAGTCAATGAGTTCGCCGCGCTGCTCCGGGATTTCTGCGGAGTCAAGACGGGTGATCGAGTCACCTTCCACCTGCCTATGGTCCCTGAGTTGCCGGTGTCCATGCTGGCCTGCGCGCGACTTGGCGTTGTCCATTCCGAGGTATTTGGTGGATTCAGCGGGGTGGCATGCGGCGGCCGCATTGCCGATTCAGGCAGTCACATCCTGGTGACGATGGACGGGTACTACCGCAATGGAGAGATGATCGATCACAAGGCCAAAGCCGACGAGGCGGTGGAGGCAGCCCGTGAACAAGGTATCGAGGTGGAGAAAGTTCTGGTTTGGCGGCGTCATCCAGGCCAGTACGCCTCAAAGAGCCCGATGGTCGAGGGGCGAGATTTCTTCATTGACGACCTGTTGCACGACTATCACCGAACGGTAGTCGCGCCAGTCTCCATGCCGGCAGAAGCTCCACTGTTTCTCATGTACACCAGTGGCACGACGGGGCGACCCAAGGGGTGCCAGCACAGCACCGGAGGATATCTGGCTTACGTCGCTGGCACGTCCAAGTACTACCAGGATATCCACCCTGAGGACACATACTGGTGCTTCGCCGACATTGGGTGGATCACTGGACACTCCTATATTGTCTACGGTCCATTGGCCCTTGGAACAACGAGCGTGATGTATGAAGGGGTGCCCCTGTATCCCGACCCTGGCCGTCCCTGGCGGATTGCCGAGCAGCTTGGTGTAACGATCTTCCACACGGCGCCGACGACCATTCGCATGCTCCGGAAGGTCGATCCCTACGGGCCGACGAAGTACCACTATCATTTCAAACACATGACCACCGTGGGCGAGCCGATCGAGCCAGATGTCTGGCGCTGGTATCACCACACGGTCGGCAAGGGCGAAGCCGTGATAGTCGACACGTGGTGGCAGACCGAGAACGGCGGCTTCCTGTGCAGCACATTGCCAGCCTTGATGTCGATGAAACCTGGCAGTTGCGGCCCAGGCGTGCTGGGAGTTTACCCCGTGATCTACGATGAGGCGGGCGAGGTGGTCGAGGCTGGGAGTGGCCGGGCTGGCAACATCTGCATCCGCAATCCCTGGCCTGGCATCTTTCAGACAATCTGGGGCCAGCCAGATCGCTTCGTGGAGACCTACTATGCGAAGTACTGCCGGAACAAGGAGAGTAAAGACTGGCATGATTGGCCGTACTTCGCTGGTGATGGTGCGGTGCTGGCCGCCGATGGCTATTTCCGCATCCTGGGTCGGGTCGATGATGTGATTAATGTGGCTGGGCACCGCCTTGGAACCAAAGAGATTGAGTCGGCGTGCCTGACCGTGGAGGAGGTGGCCGAGGCCGCCGCTGTGCCGCTGATGGACGAGCTGCGTGGTCGGATCGTAGAAGTGTACGTTTCGCTCAAACCGGGCATTGCCCCCAGTAGCGCCATTGAAGAGAAAGTGGCGAAGGCTGTTGAGCGAGAGATCGGACCAATCGCGCGGCCTAAGCATATTTGGATTGTCGCAGATATGCCCAAGACGCGTTCAGGCAAAATCATGCGGAGGATTCTGGCGGCTAGCAGCAATTTCACCGATATTGGCGACATTACGACGCTGGCCAACCCAGAAATTGTCGAGAGCGTACGCCATCACGTCCAGAGCGAGAAGCTCGCCCACGGCGAGGTGCCGCGCACCCTCTCGCCGGAAGAGGTCGAGGAGATCCAGAGTTTCGGGACGGTTGAGTAGTCCAACCACGGAGTGAGTAGCCATAAGGGCCGCTGCTCGGAGCAGCAAGCGGTAGAAGTCACTGGCAGTTCCAACAACGAGGGCTCAAATCCTTATGTGTAGGGTCTGGGCCCTCCCGCGTCATGTTGCGCCGGAGATCCGCACAACGACCGATTGCCGCCTGATCACTGCATCACCGTCTAAGCTCCCCGCCCGCCCCACCAACGCAAGCCAGTTGCGTGATGTCTACCGAAGCAAACATGGTATCTTCGTCTAGTTGCTTCAGCGTGCAGCGAAGCCCGCAATGCATGAGGGCATGAATCGCATGGTCATTCCATCGGCTCGTGGTGGAGATAAATGTCGTGTAGCCACGACAGCGCGCGTACATGGCCAGATGATACAGCAAGATGAGACCAAGACCGTGCCCCTGCCAGCGGTCGGCCACTACAGACGCCATTTCGGCAACCTGTTGGCGTACGCGATCATAGCGCGCGACACCAATGATCTGCTCGTGACATGGTTCGTCAGGTTCGTCAGGTTCGTCAGCGGCATCGGTCGCGACGAAGGCCATACGCTGGTCGCCATCGACGCACGAGAGCCGAATGATCAGTTCATCTGGAAACTCTCCCAGCAAATGCGCGAAGCGCAGAAACCTCGTTTCAGGGGAAAGGCCGAGATGAAATTCCCGGAGCCGCTGCACATCGTCGTTGCGGATCGGCCGTACGGTGACCACGGTGCCATCGCGCAATGTGCAGAGGTAAACGTTGTCCTCGGGCGCCCCAACCGCCCGAGAAATAGACGGGACGTAGGAAAGCGAAACCGATCCTGACACACCGCCAAAGTCAGTGGAAAGCAAGAAAGAGTCCATGGAATACCTCCGAGGTGCCGCACTGCGCCCTACATCTGCCATGCAGATAGCAAGCCATCCGTATCTCGTCCGCTCAGCGCCCAGCGTTCTTCTGATAGAGCATCCACAGCGCCTCTACCAGCACTCGCGCCAGAAGGTCCTCATGGCCGCCTCCTGGCACTACTGCAACCAGATGTTGACGGCTCATTGACTACGACTGTGGGAAGAACACCACCCACGCAGGGACATCTCCCGCGACCGCGTGGATACCATACCGTCCATCGGCTCGAACACCATCGCAGTCAGGAACTCTACAAAACCACCGAAGAATCACCAATCTCAGGGGGATCAGCTGACTTTCCATCCCGGGAATGCAGCTATCAGGAGACGCTTCACCTAACTCATCTACCGCATTGGCGAGCTGTGCCGGCCAACACGCTCGCGTTACCATACGACGGGCGCTTCCTCCTGGCGCGCGCTCTACGCACAGTATATGCCGTGACTACCCCATTGGGAAATGGTACAGGTGGCAGACGAGCTAGGGAAACTGGAAGAGAGATGCCAAGTGATTGAGCCGACCGCGAGCGGTAAGCTCCCCTGAACCAGGGTGATCGGAGCATGAGGCTGCTCGCTTGCCCATTCAGTGCAGACGCACTGACGGGCAAGCACAGCGGCATGACGGTACTCTCACGAGTGGAAGGTGTCGGTAATCGTTATCGTCTCCTGGGTTCCCTGCGCATTACTGATATACACGTAGGTGTGATAGATCGGTCCATCGCAGCTTACCAGAGAGGATGGAGCGATGACTACCGTCCAGGTTTCGCCCGGATAGAGCCAGTGCAAGTCGGCACTCGGCGAATCGGATGTCACCGACTGGATATCCGCCCAATGGTGGAGTCCGATATCATCCTTCCCGGTATCTATCGAGGGATAGGCTTTATAGTTGCCCGTGTTCTTAAAAGCAAAGGTGAAGGGTGCCGGCGCTGTGCCACTCGCCGGGCACGGCTGTGTCATGGTCAGGCTTCCTGATACCAACACAACCTTGGAGTAGCGAGCAGGCCCCGTGCCAGCGTAGGTCAGCGGAATGTCCGGCTGCGTGATGCCCGATGGAAAGCTCAACTGCACAGCGCCATGATAGGTCGTACCACCACACGGCATTGCCCATCTAGGGGTCATGACAAAGCTGGCTGTCTGCCCCGGCGCAACGCTCCCATCTTGCGGCTTCACGTCCGCCCAATAAGGGTATGAGGCAAGCGGACTACTGAGTGGCTGTGGTCCGGTGGCTGGGCCAATGAAGGCTGGCTCGACGACCGCGGGAATGTATACGTGCCAGCTGGCAGTCACCGTGCCCACGTTGAGCAGTGTGACCGTGTATGGCGCGGTATCATCCACGCATGCCGGTCGCATGTCCTGGTTTTTTGTCACGCGGACTTGGCCAGTCTGCTGGCCGGGGCCGCCACCCGAAGCCGTTGTGGCCGTGGGTGAAGGCGCGGAACCGGATATGGCCGTTCCGGTCACGGTCACTTCCGCTGTTGACGTAGCGAACGGCCCAGAGGCTGCGCGCAGTCTATTCGGGGTATTTCCCGCACCACGCACTACGAAGGCGAAGACTCCAGCAAACGCTGCGACGAGCAACGCCGTTGCCAATACGGAGGCGACCAGGTGCTGGCCGGGCAAGCGCTTGCGTGGAGAGGGTGACTGTGGAGATGCAGGCTCTGGAAGGGGAGACGATGGCAGCATTGCAAGTTCCTCGGTCTGGGTGTATTCCTCCAACACATACAGTTAGCAACCGCCCACTAGCATAGAGACATCATGAGATGCGGTCAAGAGGTAGCGGTACTCCTGCATGTCCGGCGAGGCCCAGCATGCGAAAAGCTCCTGTTCATCGCGGGGAACGACGGCAAGGAGCTTTTTCGGTGGCTAGCGCAAGCAATTACGCGTTGCCAGGGCGCAGGACGATGCGGCCACGTCCGTGTCCGCTCTGGCTCAGCTCATGCGCGAGCCGCGCTTCATGCAGCGGGAAGATCGTTCCCACAAGGGTTCGCACCGTCCCCTCCTCCATCATATGAGCGATGGCCCGCAGGAGATCCCGCGAAGGATACGGTTGGGATACCGTGTTGTGGACGGCGCGAATGCCACGCTCGCGGGCCTCGTCCTGGGGTGGCTGCTCCAGCAGTGAGACCAGCACCCCGCCTGGCCTGACTACCCGCATCGAGCGCCGCAGCGTCTCTCCCCCGATGGTATCCAGCACCAGGTCCACATCACGCGCCGCCTGCTCGAAGGGCGTCGTGGTATAGTCGATGACCGTTTCCGCGCCCAGGGAACGTACAAACTCCAGATTGTTCGTCGAGGCCGTCGCGAGGACGTGTGCGCCCTTCCACCGCGCGAACTGTACCGCGAACAGGCCGACGCCTCCAGCCCCTCCGTGAATCAAGACACGCTGGCCCGACTGCAACGCCCCATTCTCTGGGTCGAAGAGCGCCGTCCAGGCAGTCGTCGCACCACCCGAGATGGTCGCTGCCTCGTCAAAGCTGAGGCGCTCGGGCTTGACGGCGATTGTCTCGACCGACGCTGTCGTATACTCAGCGTACGCGCCGTTGTTCGTGCGCCCAAAGACGGCCTGTCCGATCGCGAAACCGCTCACTCCCGCGCCAGTCTCCGCGACGACGCCCGCAAAGGTGCTGCCAGGAATATAGGGGAAAGATACCGGATGGATGCTCTGAAAGAGTCCCTGCCGCATCTTCCACTCCGCTGGTAAGACCCCCACCGCGCGGATATGCACCAGCACCTCGCCCTGCTGTGGCTGCGGTCGAGGAAGCTGCTCTACGGTAAGTTGTTCTGGCCCCCCAAAACGGTGCACCTGTATCGCCCACATAGATATCCCCTCACGCATCGCGCCAACCCGGCGTGGTATTCGTGCCGTATCATCATGCCCTGATTCAGGCGAAGTGCCTCACTCACGTCTTACGGTAAAAGCATCGCGGCGGACTAGCACGCGGCAATCGTCCAGGGTTCGCCCTGTACCAACGAACAGGACGGCACGTCGCGGTACGCGCGCATGGCACGCCCTGTGCGAGACGTGGCACCGCTTATGCTCGGCACAGCAGGCTCATCCGAGGTTGCGTATGATACCCTGAAGGACCACCTGCGAATCCCATACGCCGCATATGCGTAGTGAGCGTCCTTATGCTCGGATAGACTAGGATTGAGGCTCATCGTGCGGGTGAATCGCCGTAACAGGCATGCGACCAGCGAAGGCGCTGGTCCCCCTTCCACGTCAAAATTCAGGCTTCCCGGCCTACCACCGTCACAGGTGCATCCAAAGACGGTCGTAGTCGTGCTGGCGACTGTGCTCCTCTTTGTCGGGGCGCTCTACCTCTTCTGGGAGCTGCGCCAAATCGTGCGCTGGACCCTCATCGCCGTCTTCCTCGCTGTGGCCCTCAATCCGGAAGTGAACTGGCTGAACCGGCGCATGCCCCGCATCGTAGCGATCTTACTTATCTACCTCGCCTTGCTGCTGGCGCTCGTAGGATTGAGCGCCCTGGTGCTTCCGCCACTTATAGCACAGATCCGGAGCTTCGTAGATACCGTGGTGCGCCTCGCGCGGCAGCCAGGTGGAGCGGAACAGGCATTGCAGCAACTTGCCGGCCGCTTCGGTTTGGGAGGTTATGTGGATAATCTCCGCGCGCAGGCTGAAGGGCTGGCGAATCAGCTCAGCAGCGCGGCTGGTCCTCTGCTTGCCCTCGCCAGCGGCATTATAGGGAGCATCACAGCGCTCATAAGCATTCTGCTGATTACCTTCTTCCTGCTGCTCGACGGTGAGCGCTTCGTGGAGAGAGGACTGAATCTCGTCTCCCCGGCGGGCCGCCCGCGGATGAGCCGTGTCCTTCAGAAATCGTCACGCGCAGTCTATGGCTATGTCTCTGGCAATCTGGCGATCAGCCTGATCGCTGGCATCACCGCGTTCATTGTCATGGAAATCGTCCGGGTGCCATATGCCGTGGTGCTCGCGTTGCTCGTGGCGCTGCTCGACCTGATCCCGCTCGTGGGGGCCACGCTGGGAGCTATCATCGTCATCGTCGTCGGCTTCTTTGTGAGCCCATTAACAGGCATCATCCTCCTTGTCTATTTCGTGGTCTACCAGCAGATCGAGAACAATGTCCTCCAACCACTTGTCTATGGACGCAGCGTGCACCTGCACCCCCTCATCATCTTCCTCGCCGTGCTCATCGGCGCCCAATTGCTCGGCATTCTGGGAGCACTGCTCGCCATTCCCGTCGCCGAAATCATCCGCATCTTGATCGTGGAGTGGCTGGACAGCCGAACCGTCGAGGCGAGAGAGACATCCGAGCCCATCGAGCAGGAAGCAGCGGACGTGACTGACCCGCGTCCGTAGAGGTCTTATCCTGAAGGCTACAGGAAGCACCATCAGCCGTCGTCCCTGGGCACTGTTTGCTTACGTTGGGTTTACCTTCCAGTGACAATATCCGACTGAATCAGGCATTGCACCATATCCTATTCAGACGAGTCTGAGTCTAGCTCACAGCGTCCGCTCGATCCGCTTGTTGGGCAGTGCTGGCTCCCCGATGCGCTCTCAGCAGTCGAACACCGACCAGCAGATGTCGTTCCGCAACCGCTGATCGTCGAGAACGAGCTCGCGAATCGCCTCTGGGAGATGGTCGCGCTGCCACCGGCACTCGCGTCGCCCTGCGCTCTCGCCCTCTCCTTCCGGCGCGGCAGCACGTGCGGCCTTGATCGCATAGGCGGCCGCACCGAGCTCGTGCGCGGCGACGTGTGCGACGACCGCGGCCTGGCCGGCAGCATACGCGGCATGCCGTGCTGCCCCACGCAGGTCTCTGGCCGCGCCCATTGCATGGCCGCCCGCCGCGCGAGCCTGGGTCATCGTGATCTCGCCACGCGCCCAGGCACGGGCCTGCTCGATCGCCTGGCGCGGTCGTGGGTCCTCAGGCTGGGCCGACTCGAAGAGGTCAAGGACGTGCTCCGCGCACGATGCTGCCCACAGGGCGAGGAGTTGGTGATCCGAATCGGTGAGGGTCCCACCACGGCGGATCGTCACGAAACGAGGGTCGCGGTCTTTCGGGAGAATCACACCCAGTACCCCTTCTGCTCGCATCTGCCCATCGGCCAACGCTCAGCGGCCGGCGGGAGGCTGAAAAATACGCTACAGACCGTTACGGTTGGCCGCACAACAGTAACCTCCAAAGCTGAGCACTTCCTGGTCTCTTGGCCGCTCACCAATGCGCCGCTGGTCAACCGTCATTTTGCCTTGATCGAGGACTTGAACGACATGTGCCGACGCGGAAGTAGTATTATCCCTTGTCTTCTCCCCCCTGGCCGGAGAGAAGCTGGCGGACGGTTGCCACGAATACGTCCAAGTCGAAGGGCTTCTGCAGGAATATGCTCCGGCGGTCGAGCAGATTGCGATGCTGCAGCTCTGGCTCCTGATAGCCACTCATCACGAGCATCTTGACATCCCCCCGCTGCCTGTGTACGAATTCCTGGAAATCTTTCCCCTGCATCTTGGGCATCATTACATCGGCAATTACGAGGGCAATCGAGGAGGAATGCTGCTCAAACATGCGCGCGCCCGTGTCCCCATCTCCAGCCACCAGCACCGTGTACCCGCTTTCCTGCAGGACATCCGCAAGCACTGCCTGAATGTCGGGATCATCCTCGACGAGGAGGATAGTCTGCTCCGCTTCACCAGTTGGGGCGGCATGCTCCGCTTCCAGTGTGCCTGCTGTTTGCTGCCCCGGTATCGCTTCTTTCAGCGTGACCGCTGGGAAATAGAGCGAGAAGGTAGTCCCCTGGTCAGGTTGGCTCTGTACGCGAATCACGCCATGATGCTGCTTGACAATGCCATAGACAACCGCGAGCCCCAGCCCGGTTCCCACTCCTGGCTCCTTCGTGGTAAAGAACGGCTCAAACAACCTCGCCCGCGTCTGTTCGTCCATGCCGACGCCGGTATCACAGAGATCTATGAGCACGTAGGAGCCAGGACGAAGGTAAGGATGAACATGTTGCTGGCCCTCACCAATCTCGACCTTCTCTGTGCTGATCTCAAAGGCACCCCCCGTCGGCATCGCATCACGCGCGTTCACACACAGGTTGATCAACACCTGCTCAAGCTGCGTGGGATCAGCGTAGATCGCCTCCACAGCAGGATCAGCATGAAACGACACCTCAATGCTGGCTCCCAGCATCGTCTTGAACAGGTCGAGCACCGAAGCGATATGTTTATTCACCTCGACCTGTCGCGCCTCCATCGGGGTTCCGCGGGCAAATGCCAGCAGTTGGCGCGTCATCCGGGCTCCATGCTCGGCACGTGTATAGATATGCTGGAAGTACGCATCGAAAGGGGATGCCGCGGGAGGTGAGTGTGTGAGTCCGCGCTGCGCGTAGCCCATAATCCCCGCAAGCAAGTTGTTGAAATCGTGGGCGATCCCGCTCACCAGCAAGCCAAGGCTCTCCAGTTTCTGGACCTGCTGTATCTGGGCTTGAAGCGCACGGTGCTCATCCTTGATGCGGATGCGCTGCAGGCACTCGCTCACAGCGATGGGCAGGCGTCCCAAATGAGACTTGAGCACGTAATCGTTCAGTCCCGCTTTCATCGCCTCAGCAGCGATTTCCTCGCTGCCCGTATCAGTCACCATAATCACGGGCAGATCGGCGGAGCGCGCCCGCACCGCCCGGAGAATATCCAGCCCGGTGGTCCACTTCAGATGATAGTCAGTGCATATGAGGGTATAGTCCAGGTCTTCCAGTGCTGCCGTGAACTCCTGCTCGTGGATAATCTCCACGTAAGTGGCGTCCGGGAAGCTACGCCGAAGCGCTCGTATGACCAGTTCCCGATCATACGGACTATCATCAACGATGAGAATTCGCATTGCTTCCCTCACTCTTCCAGCGGGAGTTCCAGCCAGAACGTGCTGCCTTGTCCTGGAGCCGAGACGACGCCGCAACGTCCCTTCATGAGCTCCATAGCTTTGCGCACGGTAGCAAGTCCCAATCCAATACCTTCGTAGACCTCGCTACCGTGTAGCTGGGTGAACGGCCTGAACAGCCGCGTTTGATCGTCTAGCGCAATTCCTATGCCGTTATCCTGTATTTCGAGATGGCAGATGTGATGAGCCACAATCGCCTGGATCGTTATCACCGGCCTCGCGCCTCGCGCCACAAACTTCATCGCGTTCGACAGCAGATTGGTAATCGCTGAGGTCAGCAACAGTTTATTGGCCAGCACATGGGGAAAAGGCCCACGAATAACCACAGCGGCATGGCGTTGCTCGATCTCCTGTACCATCTGGTCGAGACACTTCCGGATCAGCAGATCAAGGGAGAGCGGCTTTACTTGCTGGTCTCCATATTCGATCCGCGCAAAGTCAATCAGCCCATTCACGATTTCCTGCATCTGTCCGGCGGCAGCCTGAATCTGGTCCAGATCATGCCGCCCCTGCGCGCTGAGCCGCTCGGACTCTCCCGCCTGCAACAACTGCGCGAAGCCCCTGATAGCCCGGAGCGGTGCGCGCACGTCGTGGGACATTGCGTGGAAGAACGCCTCTAACTCTTCGTTGCGCAGCCTGAGATCCAGCGAGAGTCGCCGCGCCCGGAGCAAGACCTCGACTCGGGCCAGTAGCTCCAGCTTTTCAATCGGCATGTGGATAAGCTCGTCCACTGTCTGCCACAAATGTCGAGTAATCAACTCCGCCTCGCGGTGTGAGGTAACGAGTACTACGGGTAAGAAGACTGGCTCTTCCTCCGCTTTTTTCATCCGCACACCCTGCCCCAGGCGATCCAGCGTCGTGCCGTCGATCAAGCACAGATCAAATGGCATCTCGGTCCATGTGTTCTGGTCGGCCTGGATGACGTCGTAGCGCTGGCCGAGCCAGTCGGCCAGCAAGGTGCGGTTTCTTTTGTTGTCAAGGAGCAGCAGCACGCGATTCATGTGGACTTACACTTCCAGGATGCTCTTGATCACTGAGATCAACTCCTTGACCACCAGTGGCTTCACCATGACGCTTCTGGCTCCGTGAGCAAGACCCGCACGTTGAATGGCTGCGCTCTGCTGTGGCGATACGACGAGGAAGGGGATACTCGCGGCGCGCAACCGCTCGCAACGCATCCAGATATCCGCGTTGAATCCCGCGATATCGACAAGCGCCCCGTGAATTGGAAGCCGCTGATCGAGCAGCCGATCAAATTCGCCATAGCTGCTCGCGCTCAGAGTGGTATAGCCTTCCTTCTCCAGAAATTCCGCCAGCAATTGCAGGTTCCGTGGCAGATGGCTGACCAGAAGGATCGTATAGGCGGAGTCTGGCATGGCTAGTCCTCCCGTATTGGCTTCTCAATCAGATTAATTCTTCCCGAGAGAATACCTTGCAGATTCGTCAAAGGTTTGCCGACCTTGATGCCATAGCGGGTCATCTCGATTTCGCGCATTGCGCGTTCAAAGCTCGACAGGCGCTTCTTGAGGACGCCAATAACCTTGCGAATCTCTCCACCCAACTCCAGATAGCGCAAGAAGATGATATTGTCGGCAAGATAACTCGCCCCAATCTCGCTCACCTGGAACTCACCGGCAATTGACGTTATTTCGTTGATCAGCAGGACGGCCACGCCCATATTCTGCAGGTATTTCGCGAGGGCATGCAGATGAGTCACCGCATCTTCCCCGCGTAACGAGACACGGTAGCCTGCCACGCTATCGATCATGATGATTCTGGTGTGCCGCTCTTCGACCTCTCTCCGGACCATCGTGGCGAATTCATCGGGAGCAAAATGCAGTGGCTCAATCGGCACTACCGACAGCGTTTCTTGTTCGATCATCGCTCGCACTGGAATATTGAGCGATTCACAGCGGCGCAGAATCGTCTCCAACTGCTCTTCGAAGGTGTAAACAACCGAACGCTCGCCACGCCCTGCCGCTTCCTTCATGAACTGGACTCCCAGGGTAGTCTTTCCAACTCCAGTAGGACCAGAAATCATGCTGATGGCGCCGCGCTCCAGCCCGCCATGCAACAATTCATCCAGCTCTGGCACCCCGGAAGAGAGAATCTCCTGCACGAACTTTTGTTCGTGTTGTTCAGGAACCAGACGCGGATACACTTCTACGCCATGACTGGTGAGCCGCATGGCATGAACACCGCCGCGGAAGTCCGACCCACGCAGCTTGCTGATAGTGAGGATACGGTTGTCTGAGGACGATTCGAGATTGATGACGCCATCAGCCATGAACTGCAGGTCGTCATCAGGCGCCTCACTGCTTCCCTCCGAGGTGAAGCAGACAGTGGCTCCCTCCTCGACGAGGAAGCGCAGCAAGGAGAGAACCTGTTTGCGGAATTGAAACGCGTCGGTAGAGAGATAGCGAAACTGGGTCATCGCGTCAACAAAGACGCGTTTGGGATGAATCTGTTCGATCTGTTCCAGGATTCGCTGTGTCACCGGCTCACGCTCGACTTCCGCCGGAGAGAAGATATCGTAGGTCTGCATTTGCGTGAAGAACTCGGCGCTAGGCGAAAGATCGAGCATATGCACATGGGTCAGGTCGAAGCCAAGCTCCATGGCATTCGCAAGCAGCTCATCTTCTGGTTCCCCCATGGTAATAAAGAGACTCTCTTCGCCATGGGCTGCCCCAGTGGTCAGGAAGTGCAGGCCAAAGGTCGTCTTGCCGGACCCAGGCCCACCACGTATGAGATAGGCGCGCCGAGGAATCAGGCCACCATACAACACTTCATTGAGGCCAGCTATACCCGTGGAGACACGAGGATACGCGCCCCCTTCGCCGTTGAGCGACACTGCCCGCTCTGCCTGTACGGAACGCTCCGCTTTGGCAAGCGTCTTCTTCGTGGCACTAGTCGCCATGTTCTTCTCCTTCTTGAGCACTCCGTGTGCTGTTCTGGTTCTGATGAATGCGCTCGAAGATCGCACTGTAGATGGCTTCACCAAAAGCCTGGTCTCTCGGCGCGAACAGCCCCACTGCGGGTAGGGGCGGGTAAGGGATGTGCAGAAGAAGACGCAACGAGTGGGATGGGGAGAAAATCAGGGCGTTGGGCATAAGCATATTCGCAGTCCAGACATGGAATGACATCCCACTTCTTCAGCCGTTGAGGAATTTTATCACATGTGCGATGGCTCTCAAGGCGTTCAGAACAGCCCCAACCCTCCGAGTCCTGCCGAATGCAACATTCGGTCCCAGATGTTCTCAATGGGAGCAAAAGCCATGGCGGCAACGAATGATGAGACTGCGACCTCTCGGAGGGGCAGCCTTCCCGCCTCGCGAGCATCCCAGGTAGTGGCCACATGGGCGTCAGCGGCCACAACTCCCCGGCTGATCTTCTCATCATCCTGCACCGGCACTCCTGGCACTACTGGCACACCTCATGCAGCATTCGGCGGGCGTGCTCGCGCATAAGAGATGCGATAAATCCCACACTGGAGCGCAGCGCATCAGGCGCGAAAGGAGGTGCGACGCCAGCGGTTTCCCCTGGCTCCCCAAGCGGTATTCAGCGCTCAGGCACTCAGGCTCATGGCAATCACTGGCCCGCGCTTCCTGTTATGGGCGGTGGTGAAGAGGACGATTCCGAGAGGCAGATGAGGACATCAACATGAGAAAAAGGAATACGACCGGAGAGTGGACGGCGCGAGGGATGGGATTGCTCAGTCTCGGCCTGGGACTCCCCTCAGTAGCGACGCCAGATACCCTTGTGCGCATCATGGGCCTGCGCAGCGACAGCACCTCTCGCACGGCATTGACCGCTATCGGACTCCGCGAGACGCTGCTCGGTCTCGGCATACTCTCCTGGCCGCGCTTCTCTGGCTGGATGTGGGCACGTGTGACAGGCGATGCGATGGACCTGGCGGCGCTGGGCTGGCTCCTCTCCCAAAGTACCAGACGCCAACGCAGCCAGCTTGCCGCTGTCACCGCGGGAACGGTCGGCATTACCGCGATGGATACGTGGACCGCGATACGGCTGACGCGCCGCCCACGCTGGAAAGAAGGCCAGCCCGGTGAATACGAGTTCGAGGCAAAGCGCGCCATAACCGTGAACCGCCCACGCGAAGAGATCTACCAGGCTTGGCGCGATTTCCGGAACCTGCCGCGCTTCATGGAGAATCTCGAGTCGGTCGAGCCGACCGGTGAGAATCGCTCGCACTGGGTCGCGAAAGCGCCCGCCGGAGCTACCGTCGAGTGGGATGCGGAAATCGTGGAGGATCAACCCAACAGCCTGATTTCCTGGCGGTCACTTCCGGAGAGCCGCGTTGAGAACGCGGGCACGGTACGCTTCGTCCCGGCGCCGAATGGGAAGGGCACGGAGATACACGTTGAGCTGCGTTACACCCCGCCGGGAGGCAGGCTCGGCGCGGCTGTCGCGAAGATTTTCGGCAAGGAGCCGGGGCAACAGGTGGCGAGTGATCTGCGACGCTTCAAGCAGGTGATGGAGACGGGCGAGATCACGCGCTCAGATGCGTCGGTACGAGGTGGCGGAGCGGCGCAACCGCCGAGACAACCCGTGCAGCGAGAAATCGCGCATCCTCTCACCGAGCCAGCGCAGTTGTAAGCGCTGCGCGTGTGGCGCCGGGACGAAAGGAGTCTGTATGAAGGCGAACTGCTGGATGGGGAAGGGAACGGTCAAGGTAATGGATGTGCCCGATCCCCAGATTCTCAATGGGCGCGATGCCATCGTCAAGGTCACTTCGACCGCCATCTGTGGCTCGGACCTGCACCTCTACGATGGCTACATCCCGACGATGGAAAAGGGCGACATCCTGGGGCATGAGTTCATGGGCGAGGTGGTCGAAGTCGGCAACAGCGTGCGCAGCCTCAAAGCCGGGGACCGTGTGGTTGTTCCCTTCCCCATCTCCTGCGGCAACTGCTGGTCATGCCAGATGGGGCTGTATTCTCTCTGCGAAAACTCCAACCCCAACGCTGCCATCGCCGAGACGTTCATGGGCCACTCACCCGCGGGCATCTACGGCTACTCACATATGCTCGGTGGCTACGCCGGAGGACAGGCGCAGTACGTCCGCGTGCCCTATGCGGATGTTGGCCCGCTCAAAGTGCCTTTGGACATGACCGATGAGCAGGTGCTCTTCCTCTCCGATATCCTGCCCACGGCCTATATGGCAGCGGAGAACTGCAATATTCACTCCGGAGACATCATCGCCATCTGGGGGGCCGGGCCGGTGGGTCTGCTCACCATCAGGTGCGCATATTTGCTGGGCGCGGAGCGGGTCATCGCCATCGACCGTTTCGAGTATCGCCTGCGGATGGCCCGCGAGCAAGCGGGAGCGGAAACGCTCAACTATGAAGCGGTGGACGTGCTTGAGGCGCTCAAAGAGATGACCGGCGGACGCGGACCAGACGCCTGCATCGACGCGGTTGGCATGGAAGCGCACGGCTCAGACATCATCGGCGCCTATGACAAGGCCAAACAGACCACCCGGCTGGAGATAGACCGCCCGACCGTCCTGCGCCAGGTTATCATGGCCTGCCGTAATGGGGGCACGCTCTCGCTCGCCGGAGTCTATGGCGGATTCGTCGATAAGATTCCCTTTGGCTCGATCATGAACCGCAGCCTGACGATCAGGACGGGGCAGACCCACGTCCAGCGCTACATGCGCCCCCTGCTGGAGCGCATCCAGAATGGGGAGATCGACCCTACGTTCATCATCACGCATCACATGTCGCTGAGCGACGCGCCACGCGCGTTCAAGATGTTCCGCGACAAGCAGGACGACTGTGTAAAAGTGGTGCTCACGCCATAGCGCGAGAGAGTATGACGCCCCTCGGGTCGCGTATCGCGTATTGGGCCGACTGAGGGGCGAGCGCATCGGCCAGTGAAAGCTCCAGCCACTCGTGGTAAACGGCGGCATGGAGCTTTCGTCTTTAGGAGGGATGGCCGCTTTCGACGTGCGACCGATGTGTGGCGTGATGGTCACCTTGACTGGGCGAGGGGGATATGGATGCAACTGCGGCTCATACGCAGCGCGACCTTACGCATACGATACGCGGGACAGATGTATCTTACCGATCCGTTTCTGGCCGCGAAGCATACGCTGCCCTCCTACGGCGGGGTATCTCCGAATCCGCTGGTAGATTTGCCCATCCCACCGGAGGAGGTGCTCGCAGGGGCCGATGTCATCATCATCTCCCACCTGCACGCTGACCATTTCGATACCGAAGCACAGCGAATGCTCCCACAGGATGCCGTGATCTTCTGCCAGCCGGGCGATGAAGGCAGAATCGCGGCGAAGGGATTTCTCCACGTGACCCCGGTGAGAGACACGATACAGCGCGGGAGCACAACCATTACCCGAACCGCGGGGCAGCATGGCGCGGGCAAAGTGCTGGACGATATGGGAAGCGTTTCGGGCTTCGTCTTCCAGGCGGACGGCGAGCCAACGGTCTATTGGGCGGGAGATACTATTTGGTGCGACGCGGTGCGCGAGGCGATCACCCGATTCTCGCCCGACATCATCATCACGCATTCCTGCGGCGCGGTCTGGGGCGATGGCGGGCTTATCGTCATGGACGCCACCCAGACCGTCGCGGTCTGCCAGGCAGCGCCCCGCAGCACCGTCGTCGCCGTCCACATGGATAGCGTCGACCACGCGAGAGTCTCGCGGGCGGACCTGCGCGCCTTCGCCCAGGCTTCGGGAGTTCCCGCCGAACGCCTGCTCATCCCGGAGGATGGCGAGACACTGACGTTCTGACGGCATACAACCGTCCGTCGCGCTTCATCGCCAGCCGAAGTTCGCCAGGAGGAATGCCGCGCCGGATCGTCGTCATATTTATTTCGTCTGGGGTGTTGGTCTTTACCCCTCCCGGCCCTGCGGACCACACTCCCGATGGGACGCCACGTCTGCCCCTCCAAGGGGTGGGTTTCCTCAAGCGCGTCTGGCTCCCCTCCCTGCGTCGGGGAGGGGCTGGGGGAGAGGGTAAACGCCAAGCACCGCGCCAGAGCCACGTCACATGCAAGAGGCGCAGATTTCTGCATTCAACGCAGAGTATGCGGGTCGTATCTTAGGGAACGCAGGCAAGTACGTGTGACAGGCTTGAAACGTGGAGGGGTCATGCCGGAGAAACCAGATATGCCAGTCGAAGCGGACATACTGGGGCGCATCGTCGCCTGGGCGGCAGATCAGCCGCTCGTGCGGGCTGTCGTGCTCGAAAGCTCCCGCGCCCATCGCCGCGACGGACTCGACCGCTTCTCCGACTACGACATCCTGCTGGTCGTCTCCGATATGCGCCCATTCGTGGAGGACAACGGCTGGCAGCGCTATTTCGCCGAGCCGCTCGTGCGCTTTGGCGATTCCATCGAGGTGCTGGGCGTTGCGACGGCTATGCGGCTGGTACTCTACCAGGATCACACAAAGATCGATTACGCGCTGTGGCCCGTCGAGCTGCTGCAACGTATCGTGGAGCGGCAGGTATCGGTTGACCTGCTCGACTGGGGCTATCGCGTCCTGCTCGATAAAGACGGCCTGACAGCGCGTCTGCCCGCGCCCACGCGCACGGCGCACATCCCATCTAAACCGACCGAGCGGGAATATCAGGCGCTCGTTGAGGAGTTCTGGTGGGAATCCACCTACGTCGCGAAGAATCTCTGGCGCGAGGAACTCGTCTTCGCCAAATACAACCTTGAGGTTGTCATGAAATTCGAGCTCTTGCTGCATATGCTCGAATGGCGCGTCGAGCTTGACCATGATTGGTCATGGAAGCCTGGCATCATCGGCAGAGAGCTGAAGCGCGTCCTATCGCCCGATCTCTGGGCCGCGCTCGAACGCACCTATGTTGGCATGGGCATCGAGGAGAACTGGGAGGCGCTATTCGCAATGACGGCGCTGTTCCGGCGCGCGGCGACCGAGGTGGGCGAGGCGCTGGGATATGCCTATCCCGAGGAGCTGGATCGCGGCGTCAGCGCCTACCTGCTAGAGGCTCGCGCCCTGCCCCACTGATGGATGCAGGCAGATGGTATCGGGCATGAGCAGGCACCGCATAGATCCACGAGAGAAGCCATACGAATCCGGCGAGGTTCCTGGCGTTTACCCACTCCCTACTGGGAGGAGGCAGGGAGTGGCCGGGCGAGTTCCACCCCGACCTGGCCACTCCCCACAGCAGGCGATCAGAGAACACTTTCGCTAGCTTGCGGCTGCATGATCTGCGCGAGATGCTCCGGCGCGAAGAACTCCGGAATCGAGACGGTGCCAACGATTGTGCCAATGAAGCGGTCCGCTTCATGCGGGTTGTCGCGCAGAACCCTCAGCAGGTGCAGCGTCTCTGGCGGTGGGTCGAGCGTGGCGAATTGGCAGGTATATTCGTACATCGGCAGCGAGACCTTATTGCGCTGCTGCTCGTACTCCGCCAGTGCCTCATCCAGCGCTGCTCGTCCTGTGAATCCCGCGTCGAGCGCCTCCGCCAGCGACTCGGCGTCGCGGAAGGCGTCGCTCATGCCCTGAGCCGTGGTAGGGTCTTTGTGATAGCCTGCGTCGCCCACCAGCGCCCACCCGGGACCATACGGCTTGCGGAAGAAGTTAGGCAGATCGGCTGTTCCGACGAACCGCTCCTCCCGCCTGCCCGCATGCACCCGCTCAGCTAGATCCGGCGCCATCTCAATCGTCCCCAGGTAGTTGCCTTCGATGTTGGAGCGATAGACGGCGAATTCGCTATGAGGCCAGCCCACGCCGATCATCGTCAGGCCATCGTTGGTGGGAATACACCACGACGCCCGGTGGCGGCGGAGATGAATCTCGAAGTCTTCTACGGGCACCCCACTCCAATAGCTGTAGTAGGCACAGGCAATCGCGGGCTTCTCCTGATAGGAGGGCGCTTTCACCAGACGCGCGACGAGCGAGTGCAGGCCATCGGCCCCAATCACGACACGCGCCCGCTCGGTGATAGTTGCGCCTCCCTGGCTGTGTCCCCGTATTCCAGCCACCCGGTCGCCATCCCAGACCAAGTCTTGCACGGTGAAGGCTTCGCGCATTTCGGCTCCTGCCTCCACGGCGGCATCCACGAGCAGTGTATCGATCACCTTCCGCCGCGGGCCGTACCCAGCGGTCTCGCCATCGGCGGGCGGGGCCGACCCGGTCAGCCAGAATTCACCAAAATCGAGCGCAAACCGTTTGATGGGCGGGCAGTCCGTCGCGATCAGGCGCTCTAGCAGCCCCCAGCGCCTCAGCGTGGCAGCGCCTGTCTGCTGAATGTAATGCGTGGACATGATGTCGCTGGGGAAGGTCGCGCGATCCACCAGCAACACGCGGTAGCCCTTGCGCGCCAGCAGCATGGCCGTCGGTGAGCCAGCACAGCGCGCGCCGATGACGATGGCGTCGTACATGGTTTGTCCCCCTTTTCCTGGTTTTAGGTCCCTGGCGTCACTGGCGACGCCCACACTGCCAGTGTGCCCGGCGCGGCTGGCATTGACCACGAACCGTTGATATGAGTACTGACATAACTGGTGACATGAAGAGCGAAGAGAACGTTTGAGGGAGACATGCCCGGAGTGGTATCATGCCGCACGAGAGGCGGTGTATCCCTGTCAAGAACGAGCAAGAAGGCGTTTAGCATAAGGGACGTGCCTCATGGCGACCAGTCAGAGCACAGCCTTTGGCGCACTCCTGCGGCGGTACCGGACGCGGGCTGGGCTGACCCAGGAGCAACTGGCGGAACGAGCAGGGCTGAGTGCCCGCGCCATCACCGCACTCGAGCGAGGCGTCAACCGCGCGCCTCAGCGGGAGACGTTGCGCCTGCTCGCGGATGCCCTCGCCCTGACTCCCGAGGAGCGGGCAACCCTCGAAGTCGCGGCGCGCAGAAGAAGCAGTGGTCCCAGCCCCCACGAGGTAGTCTCTCAGTGGGGCAGCCAGGCCGCGCGCCCGCCGCTCGTTGGCCGCGCACATGAAGTGGCGCTGCTGGCTCAACACCTGGACGGCAAAGGCCCACCGCTCTTGCTGCTGTGCGGCGAGCCAGGCATCGGGAAGTCACGTCTTCTTCAGGAGACGGCGCTACTAGCGAGCGCGCGAGGGATGACCATCCTTGAAGGCGGATGCCACTGGAACACCTGCCAGGAACCCTACTCGCCGATCATCACCGCTCTGGAACGCCACCTCGCCCACGATTCTCCCACGCAACGGCGGGCTGACCTGCGCGGCTGCCTCTGGCTCGCGCGTCTGCTGCCTGAGCTTGAAGAGACACTTGGTCAGCCGACCGCATCTTACCCACTGGCGCCCGAGCAGGAACGCAGGCTCACCTTTGCCGCGGTCGCCCGCTTTCTGACGAATATCGCCGGACCGGGCGGCGTCCTGCTGGTTATAGATGACTTGCAGTGGTTTGGGCCAGATGTCACTGACCTCCTGACATATCTGGTGCGCGCGGCATCCGGCATCGGGTTGCGCGTGATCGCGGCCTACCATGATACCGATGTGCAGATCCCGCTGCCGCTGGCGACTCGCATCATCACAATGGTACGCAATAGCGAGGCAGCCCGGCTGGAGCTTGCGCCGCTGACCGCGTCTGAGGCGAATGACCTGCTCGCGCGGCTCCTGGAAGAATGCCCGGATGACGATGAGCACGTGAGAGGACTCGTTCTCGCGCGTGCCGATGGGGTGCCATTCTATCTCGTCAGTTGCGCCCAGGCGCTGCGTACTGGGGCACTGGCCCAGGGAACGCTGGAAGAAGTGCCCTGGGATATTGGGGAGAGCGTTCGCCTGCGGCTAACCATATTGCCAGAAGCAGCGCAGGATGTGGTGAGCGTGGCGGCTGTCATCGGGCAGGAGGTATCAGGAAAGCTGCTTGCCCGCGCATCTGGCCGTCCCGCGCATGAAGCACTGGCCGCGCTCGACGCCGCATGCCGCGCGCGCTTGCTGGTGGAGGACGAGACGGGCACCTATCGCTTTACCCACAACGTCATCTGGGAGGTCATGGTAGCGGATATGGGCACTACCCGCCGCCAGATGCTCCACCGCCGGATTGCCGAGGCGCTCGAACAGGAAAACAGCGAGCAATGGCTCGAAGCACTGGTCTATCATTACACACACAGCGACCAGCGCGAGAAAGCGCTCCCGTACCTGGAACGCGCGGCCAGCCGCTCGATGGCCCAACGCGCCCACGGAACCGCCGAAATCTTCTACTGGCAGCAGGCGGCTCTGCTGGGGGAGATGGGGCGGGAGATCGATGCGGCACAGGTGTATGAGAAACTGGGGACACTGCTGCGGATCGTCGCCCGGCATGATGAGGCGCGGGAAGTGCTGGCGCGCTCCGCCGAGACGTACCGCGCGGCGGGAGATGCCGAGTCGCTGGCGCGCGTGTTGGCGCATATCGCACAGGTTCCCGCGCAGAGTAATCCTCCAGATGGCGAGTCAGCGCCGCTCCCGATGCCGAACGGGTCTGGAGGCAGCGGGTTTGAGAATGAGGAGCGAGAGAGATCATGAAGGTTGATGGGCTTGACCATATCGTGCTGACAGTACGCGACGTGCAGGCCACCTGTGACTTCTATGCGCGTGTGCTCGGCGTAGACGCCCACATGTATGAGGATACTGAGAAGACGTTTCATTTCGGGCGATTGTACTTCGGCACGCAGAAGATCAATCTCCATGAGGCCGGGCACGAGTTCGAGCCGAAAGCGCTGTATCCTACGCCCGGCTCCGGCGATCTCTGCTTCGTCACCACGTCTCCGCCTGACGAAATCGTGCGCCACCTGCGAGATTGCGGCGTAGAGATCGTCGAAGGGCCAGTTCAGCGTACGGGAGCGCGTGGCACGATGACCTCTGTCTACGTGCGCGACCCCGACCAAAACCTCGTGGAAATCGCCCATTACGATCACGATGATGAGCGATGAGCAGATAGCTCCAGTGGCGACGAAGCCAGGCGCGCGTTTTTCGCGCTCATGGTTAACCCAGCAACTTGTCGAGCGTGATCGGCAGATCGCGCACACGCACACCCGTCGCGTGGTAGACGGCATTGGCGATGGCGGCGGCTGTGCCAACGATACCAATCTCGCCGATGCCCTTCCCACCCATCACATTGATGTACGGGTCATCTTCCTCGATCCAGTGAACATCTACCGTGCCAACGTCGGCATTCGTCGCGATGTGATAGCTCGTGAAATCATGATTGATGAAGTCACCGAACCGTGGGTCGAGCACGCTTTCCTCGTGGAGCGCCATCGAGAGGCCCATCGTCATGCCGCCGAGAAGCTGCGAGCGAGCGGTCTTGGCATTGATCACGCGCCCAATGCCAAAGGCCCCAAGCATCCTGGGCACGCGCACCTCGCCCGTCTCACGATGGACACGCACCTCCGCGAACTGCGCGCCAAACGCGTGCATCGCGAAACGCTGCGCCTCGGGGTTATCGCCCGCCTCACCCATCGCCTCGATCCCCTCAGCCGGGATGACCCCACCGTATTTCTCATGCAGGAGCACTCGCAACTCCCGCGCCGCCGCAACGATGGCCGATCCCCACGATGTGGTCCCCATCGAGCCACCAGCGATGGGAGCCGTCGGGAGCATGCTATCGCCGATCTCCAGGCGCACACGCTCCACAGGCACCTCCAGCGCGTCGGCGGCGATCTGTGTCAGGATGGTCCAGGCGCCGGTTCCCATATCAGACGCACCGAGCGAGACGGTATACGTTCCATCTGGCTCGACACGCGCGCGCGCGGATGACGCCCGGCGGCGAGTAGGGTAGGTCGAGAGCGCGACGCCCGTGCCGATGAGCCAGTCGCCCTCGGTGCGCGTGCCTGGTTGTGGGTCGCGCGGCTGCCAACCAAAGCGCTCCGCGCCCTCGCGCAGACAGGCGACCACCGCACGACTGCTGAACGGATGCCCGGTATAGGGATCGCGCTCCGGTTCATTGCGGATGCGAAACTCGACCGGGTCAAGCCCACAGGCAATCGCCATCTCATCCATCGCCGATTCGAGCGCGAACATCCCCGGACACTCCCCCGGCGCGCGCATAATCGTTGGCACCGGCATATCCAGCCGCACCAGACGGTGCGATGTCTGGCGATTGGGCGCGGCGTACATGATTCGGGTCGCCACGGCGGTCTGTTCGGCAAACTCATAGACCGTCGAGGTCTGCTCGATCACGTCATGCGCAATCGCCACCAGGCGCCCATCGCTCTCCGCGCCCAGGCGGACGCGCTGAATCGTGGGCGTGCGATAGCCAACAACCGCGAACATCTGCTGGCGGGTGAGGGCGAGCTTGACTGGCCGCCCAGCCACCTTCGCCGCCATTGCCACCAGAATCACATGCGGATGGGTAAACGCTTTGCTGCCGAAGGCGCCGCCCACATAGGGCGAGATAACGCGCACCCGCTCCGGCGGAAGTCCGAAGGCGCGGGCAACGTCGTCGCGTATCCGGTGCGACCCCTGATTGGCGTCGTAGAGCGTGAGAGAGTCGCCGTCCCAGCGCGCAATCGTCGCGTGTGGCTCCAGTGGATTGTTATGGTAGGGCGGCGTCGTATACGTGGCGTCCAGCGTGATCGCGGCCCGCGCCAATGCGCCCTCCACATCGCCGCTGCTGGTATCCGTCTCCTGGGCAGGATTGACCGTCGCGGGCTTGTAGAGATCAGGATGCGTCGGCGATAGCTCGACATCGTGCGGCTGTTCTTCGCACCGCACCCTGACGAGGCTGGCCGCCTGACGCGCGGTCTCCAGCGTTTCGGCGACGACAACGGCGACGAACTGGCCAGAGTAGGCGATGGCATCGGATTGCAGCGTCACCAGCCGCGCGTCAGCATCCGACGTGAGCCGGGGAGCGTTCTGGTGCGTGACAACGGCAATGACGCCGGGCAGCGAGAGCGCCTGGTCCGTCTCGATAGCGGTTATCCTGCCTCTGGCAATGGTGCTCTGCACCGGGAAGGCGTATGCTGCCCCAGCGATCTGATGCTCGTAGGCATAGGTCGCCGTGCCGGCCACTTTCTTTGGGCCGTCGATGCGGTCGAGAGGCGCCCCAATGGCCCGTATCTTGAGTGTGGTCATGCGTTGCCTCCGCTGGTGAGATCGAGCAACGTGCGCACGATCATGGTGCGCGCGAGCGGAATCTTGAAGGCGTTGCCCGACAGTGGCTGAGCGTCGGACAACTCCATGTCGGCGGCATAGCGGAACGCCGCCTCGGTCGCGGGTGCATCGCGCAGCGCCATCTCGGCCCTGGTCGCACGCCATGGCTTATGGGCCACACCACCCAGCGCAAGACGCGCCTCACGCACGACGCCCTGTTGAACATCCAGTGCTACGGCCACCGAGACAAGCGCGAAAGCATACGATGCGCGGTCACGTACCTTGCGATAGCACGAGCGGGTCGCGAAGGGCAGCGGGGGCAAATCGACGGCGGTGATCAACTCGCCGTGGTGTAGCACGGTCTCGTGTTGTGGATCATCGCCAGGAAGAAGATAGAAATCAGCCAGCGGAATCGCGCGCTCGCCGTTCGGGCCAAGCACATGAACGATGGCATCGAGCGCGATCATCGCCACCGCCATATCCGACGGATGCGTCGCGACGCATGCCTCGGAGGCACCGAAGATCGCCATATGGCGCTGGTAGCCGTCGCGGGCGGAGCAGCCGCTGCCGGGTGCGCGCTTGTTGCACGGCTTCGCGACATCCTGAAAGTACGGGCAGCGCGTCCGCTGCAAGAGGTTGCCTCCGGTCGTGGCGAGGTTGCGTAGCTGGCCCGAAGCGCCCGCCAGGAGCGCCTGCGCCAGCAGAGGATAGCGCGTGCGAATCGTGCGGTCGGCGGCCAGATCGCTATTGCGTACCATTGCCCCAATACGAATGCCCCCATCGGGCAGCGGCTCGATGCGATTGTACGGCAGGCGCGAGACGTCCACCAGCAGGTCGGGATGGATGACACCAAGCTTCATCAGGTCAACGAGATTCGTCCCGCCCGCGAGGAATACGCTTCCAGGGACAGGGGCAACCAGTGCCACCGCGGCGGACGCGTCGCCCGTCCATTCGTAGCGAAATGGGTTCATCGAGCGACCTCCGCGATAGCTGGGACGATGTTGGCATAGGCTCCGCAGCGACAGAGATTGCCGCTCATACGCTCGCGAATCTCGTCGTCCGTGAGGGCGATCGTCTCGGCGGTCAGATCGGCAGTCACGGCGCTGGGCCAGCCTGCCTCCGCCTCACGCAGCATGCCAATAGCCGAGCATATCTGTCCTGGCGTGCAGTAGCCACACTGAAACGCATCATGCGCGATGAACGCCTGCTGCAGGGGATGCAGGCCCGCGCCTTCCGCGATGCCTTCGACGGTGACGATCTCGGCATCCTGGTGCGCGACGGCCAGCGCGAGACAGCTATTGATGCGCCGCCCATCGAGCAGGATAGTACACGCGCCACACTGGCCGTGATCGCAGCCCTTCTTGGGGCCGGTGATGCCCAGCCGCTCGCGTAGCGCATCCAGCAGGGTCGTCCGGGTGTCTATCGTCAGTTGGTGCGCAACGCCGTTCACCCGCAGCGTAATCTCAACCTCCATGATGTAGCACGCCTTTCCGTACAATCGCATGTCTGGGACTCGATGGTCCATCGGCCCATCCCGGATACACCGTCCAAGCTGGCCGCTGGCTGTTCATACGGCAGGCTGAGCCAGGCCCTCCACGAATAGCAGCCGCCGTTCGAGTGCTCGCTCGCGCACACACAATGCCTGGGTGTAGGTGGGTGACGCGTACCACTCGTGAGCCCGCTCCAGTGTCGGGAACTCGACGAGGACAATCTGACGATTTGTGCTCGTACCCTCGACCACTTCGGGCACCGCTCCTCGCGCAAGATACCTGCCGCCAAACATGGCAATCGATGCCACGGCAAGCCTTTTATAGTCGTCCGCGGCCTCCTGGTCGAGAACCTCGACTTCAGAAATGACATACGCCGTCATGCTCGCTGATCCTCCACGTCCGCTTCCAGTCGAATCGTCCGCTGGCTTTCCGTTCCAGCCACGCCCTGCGGTGTGCCATCACGCCGGGCCTCGACCTCTTTGATACGACTGATCTTTTGCCGCAGGGCTGCCATGTGCTGCTCAAGCTGCCGCATACGCTGTTCCAGAGCACACTGGTGTTGTTCCAGGAGCAGACGGCGCTCAGTCGCTGTGGCGTCCCCCTGGCGGCGCAGCTCGGCAAAGCGCACCATCTGGGCGCGCGGCATGCCAGTATCGCGCAAACGCAGCAGCAGCTCGATCCACGCGATGTCGCGCGGGGTGTAGCGCCGGTGGCCGCTCGGCGCTCGCTCCACCGGCTCCAGCAGCCCGATGCGCTCATAGTAGCGCAAGGTATCGAGGCTGAGACCCGTCCGCTGTGCAACCTGCTGAATGGTGAATGCTGTTTCCATGTGAGCAAGTATGAAACTTGGAGCGCACTCCAGGTCAAGAGGATACAAGAGGATAGATGCTTCCCTGTGAAGATGATCCCCATATGCGCGGCGATTCCTCATCTCTGCCATATGGAGGTCTCTATGATCGCACGCACCTGGCATGGCATGACGCCCGCGCCAAAGCCGATGAGTATCTGCACCTGATACGTTCCGTGGCGGTTCCCGACTACCAGGCGATTCCAGGCACTCGCGGCGTCTACGTGATGCGCCGCATGGAAGGTGATATGGCCCATTTCCTGCTGCTCACACTCTGGGACTCCGCCGACGCCATCCGCCAGTTCGCCGGGGAAGATATGGAGAAGGCGAAGTATTACAACTTCGATGCCAGCTATTTGCTGGAACTGGAGCCAACCGTCACGCATGACGAGGTCTTCGAGCGCCCAGCCAACATCTGACCTGGTAACGAACAGGAGCAGCCGTGGCATACCGGAGACGATAAGCACTGTGATGCTATCGAGAATCAGGTGATGTATTTCTTGACGCATCCGTGATGCCCTTGCGCGAGGATGTCTCTGGAGCGGAAGTCAAAAAGGGCGAAAAGAGCATGACCCGTTAGCGCTGTGACACCTGGGCTAGAGCAAAGGAGAATCGCATGGCCATCATGAACGACGCCAGGAGCGCACTGCAAAATGGCGCTTCCACTGTGCTTTCTAATGTGCGACATAACAAGACGACGCGCCGCGTGCTACCAGCCAACGCACAAGAGATGTTGAAGCAACTAGACCACCGCATTTCCGCGCGCCGGACCGCGCGCCGCGTGCCGGTTGTTCCGATTGTCATTGCGGTTAGCCTGGCCGCGGTGGGGACGATAGGCGGAATCCTCGCGAGCCGCTACTTCGCGGCAAGAAACGCGGGCGAGGAGGCAGAAGGCGGATACGAAGAGGTGGAAGTGGTGGAAATTGTGACTCCGGCGGATGTCGCGATTCCCGAATGAATCGAATTCGGTCAGGCCACTGGATACCGCGGACTTTCCCAATGGCCCCTCCTCAGCACGGGGAGGGGCCACGCTGGTGTAGCAACGATGTCGTAACGACAATAATGGTCCGGCCAGAAGCCCCGTGATAGTGCCCGCGATGCGCGATGGCAACGTCACGAAGGAGGGCAGTCATGAGCACTCCAACACCACCTAATTTGTCACACGAGGATGGGCCGCGCGCACCGTTCACCGAGATGCCTCCGTATGCGCCGCACACGTATCCACAGCCACAGGCGGTACCACCGCCGCCCCTGCCGACAACACCGCCCCCACGCAGAACCAACACGGGCCTGATCATCGCCATAGTGGCGATTGTGGTGCTGGTGCCGCTTGTGCTCTGTGTCGCGGGCGCGCTGCTCGCCGCAGGTCTGGGAATCTTTACGGCGTCGCGCCAGGTCGAACGGTCAGCGGAGAGTCAGTACCAGTTCGCCGTGCCCAATCACCCCACTATCACTATTTCCGATACGGCGGGCGAGGTCACGATCACGAGTAGCAGCACGCAGCAGGTCACGGTCACGGCGACGAAGCGCGCCCGCGCCCTCGGCAGCGAGTCCGCGACGAATCTGCTGAACACCATCACGGTGACGGCTGAGCCGACGGCGGACGGCGCACGCATCACGGCAACGACCGGCGGGAGTCAGGGGCTGAACCAGCAATCCGTTGACCTGCGCATCGCAGTACCCGCGACCAGCGACCTCTCGGTGACAGTGAATGCGGGAACCATCTCGATACGCTCGATTGCCGGGAAGGTCAACGTGACGAACAATGCGGGGACCGTGGATGCGCGGGAGATGACCATACAGGGGGCGTCGAGCTTCAACGTCTCGACCGGAACGCTCCGCTTCGAAGGTGCGCTGGCGAGCGATGCTACGGTCACGGCGACGGTCAACACGGGCAACGCCACGATCCAGCTGCCACGCGAGAGCGCAACGCACATCGACGCGACCACTCGCGTTGGGAGCATCAATGTCTCTCCCTGGACGCCAACGATACAGCAGTCTGGTGTTGGCCGCTCAACCGCGTTCGACCTCAACTCGCAGCCTACGAGCACAATGACGGTGCGCGTTGACGTCGGCGAGATCACGATACGCGGGAGTTAGGAGCGCTGCCCCTCCCCGACACCGACACGGGGAGGGGTTCTACTCCGGCCTGTCACCCTGGTCGTCTGCCATTCGTCGGCGAGTGCGCGCTGAGAGTCGGGAGAGCACGGACGCATAGGCGGCGAGGGCAAGCGCCAGCACCGAGGGAAGGTAGATGACGCCCGCACCGCTGGCTCCAAGCGCGCACCCGCCAAAGACCAGCACGGCCGCCACCCAGAGCGGTATCGCGGCGGCGCGTCTTCCCCGCCGCGCCTCGATGATCGCGGCGATACCGCCAGCCAGCGAAAACACGAGCATCGCCAGCACAAAGACCCAGACCGACGCACCCGGCGAGGACTGGATGATCGCCTGATAGCGCACGGCGTCTGTGGGACAGGGTTGGACACGAGCGACCGTGCAGACCGGGACAATGGGGGCAAAGAGCACGAAGAAGAAGGCGAGCAGACTCAGCACACAGGCAGCAATGCCCGCGCCAAACTCGATCCGGCGCGCCCTCATCTCACCCCCATGTTTCACGTGCAGCAAATGGCGCTACCTCGCGTCATGACTTTGCGCGTCTGCGCCATCCCGCACCTCGGCAAGCGTGGGCAGCGGCTCGGCAATATACGCTCTGACGAGAAGCGACTGGATGAAGATCGTGCCGAGCGACGCATAGACAATGACCTTTTGCCCCACCACATTGATCTCGGTGCCGATGAGGTTGCCGTTGGACGGCCCGAAGAACATCAGCACCAAGTAGCCAAGGAGTATTATGACGAAGGCGACGTTCACGCGCAAGAGCGACGCGGGAATCCCACGCGTGAGCCGGATAGATGCGATCTCCAGGATCACCGCCGTCATCAGCAGACGAAATGCCCACTGCGTGACTACCACGTGCTGATGCAGAAACAGGTCATGTGGGGTCGCGCCCACACCAATGAAGCAGATCGCCGCGCCCAGGCCCATCAGGGTCGCCAGGAGATTGACCCGCCGCGCCCAGGGGGATGTCGACCGGGAGGCAAAGAACCTGGCGAATGCGAGAAAGAAGACGCCGACCCCAATACCCGCAACGGTCATGGCCGCGACAAAGAGCACCATCGAGGGGTAGTTCGACGCGCCCGATTGCGTATGCACCTGCCCAAGGTCGCTAAAGAAGTTCATGAAGAAGCGGTAGCCATGGGTAGAGGCAACCGGGATGGTGCCGCCGGGATACAGCAGCATCGCAAGGGTGGTGAACACGGCAAAGAGCGCCCCAACGCTCGCGATGATGGCAAAGGTGTTTCGATAAATGTAGCGGTGCCAGAATCTACCAACGGAGGTCCTGAGTGTTCCAATGGGGGATGCCAGGGCTGTCATTGCGCGCGATTGTCCTTCGATCAGCTAGCGAGCATACTACTCAAGTCAACTCAACATAATAGCAGTATGGCATCACGACCACCCAAAACGTCAACCTGGCAAGCCCCTTTTAGCCAGTGTGATGCGACTGTGATGGAACTGTGATGCGCGGGCGCGTCGCCGTGCAAAAGCTGTGAGCGGCGAATGGCACGATAGATACAGGGAAGCACCCCGCTCTCCCCGATGGGCCAGCCGTGAGCGGCGCCATACAGCATGGGTGATCCGCGCCATGGGGCGGGTCATGGAGTCCGGTTATGAGCACGCCCACAGCCATCCCGCCACAGCGGAAGATGCCGCCCCGCGCCAGGCGTCCGCGCGTCGCGGAAGTTGACTGGCTGCGCACGATGATCGTGCTCGCCATTGTCCCGTATCATGTGGCAATACTCTTTAGCGCCGCAAGTCCCAGTGTACTGAGGCACACCTACTCCAATGCGCTGTTGCCTCTCATCTTTGGTTCCCTCCAGGTGTGGGGCATCGCGCTGCTCTTCCTGCTGGCAGGAGCATCGAGCAGATTCGCGCTGGATGTTGTGCCCGTGACGAGGTATCTCAAAGAGCGCGTGCTTCGCCTGCTGGTTCCGGTAGTGGTGGTCGTGGTTGCGTTCGCACCGCTACGCGCCTATTTTCTGCTGCTGAGCAATCCCTCGCTTGTGCCCGCCTGCCCCAGACCGCTGGCTCATCCAGAGCTGCTGCATCAGATCGGGCCTTTCTTCCAGCAATACCTGACCTGCCTGCTCACCGCCGGCTGGCCCATCGTCATCGGCAACCCGCTGGCATATCTCTGGTTCATTCCACGCCTGCTGTTCATGACGGTTGTCTGCGTGCCACTGTTCCTCTACCTGCGCCAGCGATGGCCGCGCCGGCTGAGTCATATGGCGGCGTCACGCGTCTTGCTGGCCACGCTGCTGATTGCCGGGGGTTTCGTGGCGGCGGCTGTCGTCGCGATACTCCAGCCGGGCTGGCTCCAGCGCCTGACCACAGGCATTCCCCTCAACGAGGACTGGATGACGTTCGCCCTTGATGGCACGATGTACATCTTCGGCTGGCTGATCTATTCTAGCGTCTCGCTACGCGCTTCGATACGAGCGTTGGCCTTTGGTACACTTGGACTGGCGCTGGCCTGCTGGGGCATCGTGCTCGGCGTCAGAATCTTGGAGTATACGCCGCCCAACACGCTTTCGCTGGCCAATGTGCTCTTTGGGCTGACACAGGGATTCGCGATCTGGCTGCTGATTCTCGCCACGCTTGGGCTGGGGATGCGCTACCTGACGATGCTGCCCGCATGGCTGCAATACCTGAATACCGCGGCGTTTCCAGTCTTCATCCTGCACGTCCCGATTCTGACCGTCGCGGCGTATTACCTGCAGGCGCTGCCCGTTCCCTGGTACGTGCTGCTGCTCCTCATCTTCGTGGTGACGGTTGCCGGGACGTTCGCGATCTATGAGTTCGTGCTGCGGCGCGTGCCGGTTATTGGGATGCTCTTCGGACTGTCATCCCGGCGGGCCGTGAAGCAATCGGACACATAAGTCACATAAGCCACATACCTCAAGTAGCTCAAATTGCGAGCACGCGCGTATTGGTCAGATAGGGCGAGTCGAAGGATGTCATCTCACCCGCGTCCGCGCCCGGCACCAGGAAGAGGCGCGCCGAAAGCGGTTTGCGCAGGCGCGCCGCCAATCCCGCGACATCCATCAGCAGCGCGGCCACGCGCTCGACCGGCGCCTCGCCAGGGAGCGGAACGGTATCCAGCCCGGTGCCGCAGACCGACGAGAGACTGAGCAGCGACGAGACTGTCAGCAGTCCCTCGGCGCAGCGCACGCCCAACACGCTATCTTCGAGCGGCGGCAGCATCAGCCCATTATAACCGCAGCGCGGTAGATCAATACTCTGTATACCCCGTGTGATCGCGGCGGCCAACGCCAGCGTTCCCGACTCGCCGAACCTGCCCAGACCCGCCGCCTCGAAAGCTCCTGCGATGCTATCTTCGCCCATTGGAGCGGGCGAAAGATCGATGCCAGTGAAGTCAAGGCCCGCGCCAGATGCCAAAGCGCGCACCCCCTCGACGACAGGCCCAGCCGCCGCAGCCACCGTCCTGGCAACCGCATCGCTCGCCCCCGCAAGCATGCGCGCGCCCGTCCCCTCCCGCACACGCAGCCCTTCGAGCGCCTCGCGCACCAGGCTCGCGCCCTGCAACCCGACGCTGACCGCCCAATCATCGCCCTGGTGATACGCCTGCGGGAAGAACGGGCCTCCCGGCTCGCACATCGCCAGCGCCGCGAAACGGAAGTTGCTCCTGCCTCCATCATGGGATGCCAGGGCGCGCATCGCCTCAGCGGTCGCCTGTGCCGCTTCGTAGCGGACGCCATGAGCCGCGCTCGCCAGTTGCACGGTGGCGTTCAGCGCGGGATGCGGCGCCAGGATCTCTGGCAGCAGTGCTAGACGATCGAGGGGAAACGCCGGCACATCAGCAGGCGCGGGACCCAGCGAGCAAAAGGCAATGTCCTCGGCGGCGCACATCGCTTGCAGCCGGGCGGCATAGTCTATGACTGCCGCATCATCCCAATCGGCGAGGTCGGCGAGTAGGGGCCGAGTGGCGATGCGCGTCGTCTGGACGACGTAACCCGCCTGCTCCATCGCCGCCTGCGCCCGGCGCAGAAACGCCGCCGCGCGGGAGAGCGTCTCCGGTTCGAGCGGGTGCGCCGCGCCGATGCCGAGTGTGATGGTACGGATGATGATCGAGGTCATATCGCTCCTCCTCCTGCGCTCCTCGTTCTCCCTGACACCCACAGGATAGCATGACTCGGCCTGGCTCGCCCGCCTGCTCCGCGACATACCCGATGGTCCTGTTGGCACATCTAGGAATGCCTGCTATAGTGGTGCGACAATCGATAGATGTAGCCCTCTGGAGGGAGATATGGCGGACACGTTTGAGGCTGATGCGCGTGCCAAATTCAAGATAGCGGAGGATTTTCTCGATAACTCGCGGATGATCCTGGATAACGATACCTTCTTTGTCGCGGCGCTGGCGGATGCCGTCTCAGCGACCAAGAATGTGCTGCAGGCATATCTGTTTACGCAAATGGCGCGCAAGCCTGAGGGAACGGTGCCTCAGTCCTGGCGGGAAGCGGCGGACGGAAACAGCACGCCAGACATACTCATCGCCTGTAAAGCGGCAGGACTATCCCTGCCCGGTGAGCTTGAAGAGCGGCTCATGAAGGCGAATAGTGCGCGCAATCGCCGGACGCATGACCGTCCCAAGCGGCTGATCTATCACACCAGAGCACGGGAGGCTCTTCAGGTCGCGGAGCAGGTGCGGCGGCTGGTATTCGACACGGTTGGAGTGGCGCCCGACCTGGCTGAGAGCGCCCCAGCCATTGCCGCAGCATCAACCCCAGACACCGCCGCGTCCGTTGCCGCCGAGGCTGCCGCGCCAGCTATTCCCGGAGTCGATATCCTCGACGACCATGATGAGGGCATCCCACCCGCGGCATCCCGGTCCAGCGCGCGGATACGCCAACTCAGACGAGTGCTTGGGCGCGTAGCCGCTGTGCTGCTGGTACTGCTCGTGGGCATGGCCGCAGGAGTTGGCGTCACGATCCCGATAGCCAGTGGCAACGCGCCCTCATGGCTGGACTTCGCGGTGGGCCTGGTGCCAGCGCGTTCCACCGTTGTCTCGGCGCCAACCGCCATTCCCACGGCCACGGCCCCCACGGCACCGAACGCGCCGATCAATCTCGGTATGATCACAGCCAGCGCGACGGGATGCGCGGCGGGCGAAGCGAGCTTCCAACTGCACAATGCCGGCGCCGCCCCGGTACGGTGGACGGTTGGCAGCCCAGGTGCCACAGCTCCGGCTTTCTCCCTCACAGCGGGCGGCACGCCCAAGATGACCCTCTTCGGCACCCTGGCGAGCAATAGCACAGTGACGATCTACGCGGCGGAGAATACGCCGGTCGTGCTAACGACCGATGACGGCGCGGTACAGTTTCCACTGCCAACATGTTAAGATATAAGCCAGTCATCTACGGTCATTGAAACATGTCGCGGTCGCAGGAGCAGGCGAGCGCGCTGGGAACAAAGGGGAATGGAAGTTGGCTGCTGAGGTCGGCAAGAAATACGTCATCATCGGGAATGGCATCGCAGGCACAACCTGCGCACAGATGCTGCGGAAAAATGATGTCTCATGCGACATCTGGCTGATCACCAATGAACCGCATCCGCTGTACAATCGTGTATCGCTGCCGCGCTACCTGCAGGGACTTCTCCCCGAGCAGAAGGTCTTTATCCGCAATCTCGAATGGCACGAGCAGCAGAATATCCGACTGCTTACTGAGACGCTGGTCACGGCGGTTGACACCGAGGAGCGCGTCGTGTATCTCGATCATGGCGGATCGTTGCGCTATGATGCGCTGCTGGTGGCGACGGGCGGCTGGGCCAACAAGCTGGATGTTCCCGGTGTGGCGGGCACCCAGCACATCTACAACTTCGTCACGCTGGACGACACGCGCGAGATCATCGCCCGCGCCCTGGAGAGCAAAGAGGCCGTCACATCCGGCGGCAGCTTCATTGCCTACGAGATGACCGAAGGGCTGAATGTGCGCGGTGTCCATGTCACCTGGCTGATGCGCGGCCCCTACTGGCTGCGCAACATTCTGGACGCCGAGGGCGGCCAACTGGTGGATGATATCGCCACGCGCCACGGTGTCACCATCGTCCATGGCGACCAGATCGAGAGCGTTGTGGCGGATAACGGCGTGCCCAAGACGGTCATCGGCGCATCGGGCAAAGAATATCCGGCTGACGTGATCGGAGTGGGGCTGGGGCTGACGCTCAATCACGGCTTCCTGGCAACCACACCTATCGAGCGGCAGACTGGCATCATGGCCAACGAATATCTGGAGACGAACGTGCCAGGCGTCTATACCGCCGGGGATGTCGCCGAGTTTTACGATCCGATGATCGGGCGGCATACCGTAATGGGCACATGGGATAACGCCCTGGCCCACGGACGCGTGGTGGCGGTCAACATGGCGGGCGGGCACGAGCCGTATGTGGACGTGGCCACGTACACCAGCCCCCTCTTCGACACGAATATCGCGGTGATGGGCATCGCTGAGTCGAACAATCCCGCGCTCGAATCCTTCTCGAAGATGGCCCCTGGCGACAAGGGCAACACAGACTATCGCAAGTACTTCTTCAAAGACAACCGGCTGGTCGGCGCGGTCTTCATCGGCAGCCCGAAGGGGCGCAAGAAGATGGTCGAGTTGATTCGTGACGGCGGCAACTATGCTACCCAGGCCGAACGCGAGGCGCTCTTCGACGTGCGGTAGCTGATCTCTCCCCCTATCTCTCCCGTTGGGGCGCTGCCGCTTCACGCAGCGGACCCTCGATGGGGGAAGGGGCCGCTGAACCACCATCACAGGCGAATGGGCAGGCAAGCCATATGCACGAGCAGCACGACCGCGCGAGCGAGCTTCAATGTGAGTTGCAACAGGTGCTCCACCATGAGATTCCGCTGAGCCGCCAGATGAGACTAACGGTCCATCAGTACGACGGCGAATGTCTCTCGCTGCGCGCTCCGCTGGCGCCCAACATCAACCACAAGGCAACCGCCTTCGCGGGCAGCCTGAACGCGGTGGCGACGCTCGCGGGCTGGGGAACGATGTGGCTTGTGCTGGCGGAGCATGGCCTGCGCGGCACCATCGTCATCCAGGAAAGCACGACTCGCTACCTGCTGCCTGTCGGCACTGACTTCGTCGCCACCTGCCGGTTGCCTATGGCGCACGAGGCCGAGCGATTCCTGGCGGGGCTGCGACGTCGCGGCAAGGCGCGACTTCCACTCGCCGTCAGCATCCTGGACGACGACGGCAGGGTAGCGGTCGCTTTCACAGGTACATACGTCGCTTTCGCGCACACGAGCGACCGGGCTGCCTCGCCAGTCCGTGTCACGGAGGAGCTATGAGCAATTCAGTGGCGATGCTACAGGCGTTTGGCAGGGCCATCGAGCAGGGAGAGTCCGAGGCAGCCGCTGCGCTCTTTGCCCCCGACGCCACCTATGAGGAGCCGCCGGCACCGATGCTGCGCGGGCGCGACGCTCTGCTCGCCTTCTTCAGCGACTTCGCCGCCCGGCACAGCGACGTGAGCTTCACGATCTCCCGCGCATTCCCCGACGCCAGCAACGTACGCGTAGCAGCGGAGTGGCGCTTCGCCTACATGCGCGATGAGGACGGCACGCGGCGCGTCTATGAGGGGATGAGCATCCTCGAATTCGACGCAAGCGGCCAGATCACAAGCTGGCGCGGCTTCTCAGCCCTGCTCGGGTGATCATCACCCAATTACCCCGGCCAGATGATGACGGCGCCCACGAGTATGCTGGCGAAACTGCCCAGTGCCAGCCAGGAGCCGTAGGCGACCACCGTATGGAAGTATGGATATGCGAAGGCAAAGCCGACATAGAGCTGGGTCATCATCAGGAGCGTGATGAGCGCGCAGACAAAACAGAGTGCAAACAGGCCGCCCATAGAGCAGCCTGGAGCTTCCCGCGCACGGCTCCTCAACAACGCCATGGAGCAGGCAAGGATAATCAGCGCGCACGGAACAATCAGCAGGAACGGATCAACTGTTGAGAGCAACGGATTGCCGGGCACGCCAGGAAAGATCAGATACAAGGGACCATAGTGGTAGCGGCAGCGCGGTCCACTCGCGCAGAAGCTTGTCTCCAGTTCCAGCCACGGCATGAAGAAGGTTGCGACCATGAGCAGATTGCCCACCACCAGCACGACCCGCCCGATGCGCTGGCGTATAGCTGGCGACGTGGGCACTTCGGGGATAGCGGTTGTCATTCTCCTGAAGGCTCCTTGGACAGAGGAAGCAGTCTATTCGCAGGCTTCTGCCGCACCACAACAGGCAGGGAGCATGACGAAACGGCCACATGGCACTTCGTTGTTCGCGCTCGCATCGTCTTAGACACGGGCAGCCTGCATCATAATGCCATGATACACTGATACATCAAGGGAGAGGAGCCAAAAATGCTCATTACGCGCAATGGGCACACGCCGCGCATTCACGAAACGGCCCGCATCGCCCCGACGGCGCTCGTCGCTGGCAACGTGACGATTGGCCCCCGGTGCTTTCTCGATTATCACGTCGTCATCGAAAGCAGCGGAGCGCCAATTGTGCTGGAGGAAGATGTGGTGGTGTTCGCTGGGAGCGTCATCCGCTCGACTGGTGGCGTAGCTCGCCCAGCCTTCCCCGTGACGCTCGGAGCGCAGACGCTCGTCAGCCCACAGTGCGCGCTCGTGGGCTGCCAGGTTGGCGCGCGTTGCTATCTCGCGACACAGGTGATTGTGTTTCAGGGAGCGCAATTAGGTGAGGGATGTCGGGTGAGCGCGGGCGCTATCGTGCATGTGAACACACATCTTCGCCCTGGCAGCAGGGTTGGACTGCGCCACATCGCGGCGCCCACACCCGACGGTGGCGCGCTGATCACGGCGGACATTGCCGCGGCCCGCGAGCATATCGCGGCGGCAGACTTCTTCCAGACAGCATTTGGCACGGCTACCGATCAACCGCAAGAGACGCTCCACGCGCAGGCGCTCGCACGTTTGCGGACGGAGCTCTTCGCGTGGGACGATGAGCCGGCCGCCCCGATAACAGACTCCTGAGCGAGATGCGCAAGCACCCTCGCAAGGAATGCAGGAGCGCTATCCATCCACCCATTCGGTGATGCGCTCGGTGATACGTGCCAGTGAGTCCTCGTACTGCTCGCAGCGCGGTAGCGTGCCCAGAATCGCTGGACCGTAGCCGCGTGTCTGTATCCTTCGGTCGAAGAGGACGACGACGTTTCTCTGTGTATGGCTCCATGCCAGACCGTTGAGTGCCTGCCGCAGGCGTAGCGCCCCCTGCGGCACGACGAAGCCGCTCTGGGGATCAGGCCAGCGCTCGGCACGCGCCGCCACTGGAGGATCGCTGAGTGCGGGGAACGGTAGCCGGGTCACCACCACGCACGCGGGCGGATTCACTGCGCGCTCAGCCCCATCCCAGAACGAGCCAGCCCCAAGCAACACCACACGCGACTCCGTCTGGAAGGTGCGCCAGAGCTGGCGCGCGGAACCATCCTGCCCCTGCGCCAGCACCAGAATGTTGTGCTGCTCCAGTTCGCGGCGAATGCCCATCCACGCGCTACGCAACGCGGCATGTGATGAGAAGATGGCCACCAGGCGGCCTTCTAGCGCCGAGGCCAGCCCGATGAGCGCCGCGTTCAGCCGTTGCTGATACTGATGCGCGTTCGGCTCTGGCACATCAACGGGCAGGCAGAGCAGCGTCTGAATGCTCCGGTCGTTGGTGATGCTGCGCTGTCGGGCGCTCTCCGGCAACCCCAGTGCCGTGCGCAGTGGCTCGAAGTCGCCCGCCACGGTGATCGCTGGCCCGGCGAGCATCAGCGTTCGCCCTGGCCCTGTGAGCGGCGAGAGTAGGGAGCCTATATCCATCAGCTCGCCATGCAGCTCTGGTAGCGGCTCAGCATCCTCCACGGGAGCGGCTGTCTGGCTGGCAGCAACCGTTGTGGCCGACTCGGCTGCGGCTTGCTGGCCGCTGGCTCCCGCTGATTTGCGTGGCGCCCGGCGGGAATTCCAGCGGTTGCCGCGTCCGCCCGAGTCAGCGCGTTCGTTGTTCTGGGGATAGGGCAGGCGCAGCCAGACGACCATTGGCTCGCGCCCGTTCTCCTCCAGCAATCGGGCGCCTACATCGCGCATCCGAGACACACGCCATGCCACCGCGGACAGCTCGGATGCCAGGCTATCGAGCGAGCGTTTCCCAGTGCCGTTGGAGAGTGCTTTCGCCGTCTCGCGCGCGAGCTTTGCCACCGCGGCCAGTCGGGCATCAGCCGCGCGCCATGCCTCCGCCACGTCATCCCAGGCGTCATGCTGGCGAGTGTGGGCATCCAGCCGGAGCACACGCTGTTCTTGTGGCTCGAGGTGACCCTGGTCGCTGGCGGCCCCCTGAGTGTTGTGCACTTCGCGGAGCAACCGCCGCAACGTCGCGAAGAGGCGGTCACTGGCCCGGCGTGCCTGGTCTACCTGTTCCGTCCACTGACGCAGGCTGGCGCGCTCGATACGCCCCGCCGCCTGGCGCAACAGTCCATTCGTGGGCTTGCCATCCACCACCTGCGCCAACTCATCCAGCGTGCCACGAACGGCGCGGGTATCCAGCACCAGCTCGCGCGCCTTGCGGATGTTCTCCTCGAAGACGTGCGCATCCAGCACGAGCACCCGCCCACACTCTGGCAGGGTATCGCCGCTTCCGGCAAGGTGCGCCGCCAGCGCCTCGTGGGTCGTGACGACGATAGAGGCTTGCCTTGCCGTCTGGCGTGCCCGATTGAAGAAGCAGTAGCCGTCGCGGTCATACGTACAGGTGGCCATGGCATCAGCATGCTCCGCTCCGCCTCGCACCCGCTCCCACGCGGCATACTCGGGACCCGTGAGCGCCACATCCATCCGCGCGCCCGTCCGTGTCGTCTGGAGCCAGACGGCCAGCCGCGCCAGACCGCGCGTCACCTCGCGCGAGAATGTCACTCCAGCGGGAATCCGCGCCTGGCCAAACCAGCGATGCAGACAAATATACGCCTCGCGTTCCACCATCTCGGCCACAGGCAGCGTTACCCCCACGCGCCGAAGCATTCGCGGCAGCGTCGTTCGTGCCAGCCGCGTCACCTGCTCGCCGCTGGCAACCGCGATCATCAGTCGCTCGTTCTTGTGCGCGGCCAGCCAGCGCACGAGAGATTCCAGCGTTGCATCGAGATCAGCCGAAGAGGCCTCGGCCAGCAACACACCATCCTCATCGAGCGTAGTAAGCATCTCCTGAGCCAGCGATTCCACGCCAGCCGCCAGCGCGTCTGGCTCCGAAAGTGGCGCATCGCTGGTCGGCGTATCGTCACTAGCGTGGCCATCGTGGCCATCCTGGCTATCCTGGCTATCCTGGGCAACCGCGAGCGCAAAGACATCAGGGTTTACGCCCAATTGGCGCGCGAACTGGTCGCCCAGCGTCGTGGTGAGCGCGTGGCCGAAGGCATTGGACGGCGACTCGCGCCGGGCATTACCGCCCCGCAGAAAGTAGCGCGGCGTCCATTCAGGCGCGGCGGGCAGCTCGCGCAAGGTGCGGATGAGTGAGGAATCAAGCGTTTCGATGCGCTGCAGCATACGGAGGAAGAGTTCGCGGGTCAACTGCGCATCAGCCAGGGCGCGGTGATGCACCTCAGAAGGGATGTCCAGCGCCTCGCAGAGCGCGCCGAGCGTATAGCTTGGCTGATCCGGCAGGAGCAGCGACGCCAACTCCCAGGTGTCGATCAAGGGGTTGCGGCGGGCCAGCCCCACTTTCTGCAAGAACGCGACGTCGAAGGCGATATTGTGCCCCACCAGCGGCACATCTCCGAGAAAGGCGCGCAATTGCGCATGGAGCGACGAGAGCGCTGGCGCAGAGCGCAACTGCTCCGGGCGGATGCCTGTCAATCGCTGGATGCGGTAAGGCAGGGGCATGTTGATCGAAACGAGCGAGTCGAACGTTTCGAGGACCTCACTCCCGGCGAACTTGACCGCGCCAATCTCGATGATTACATCCTGCTCGGAATAAAGCCCGGTTGTCTCCAGGTCAATAGCCACGCGCACTGGCTGAGAGTGCACCATTCTCTCCGTTCCACTCGTTGGCGACCGCCCGGCGCTGGCCGCTGGCATCCTCCTGTGCGGCTACGCCTGCCGCACGTCTCAATCGCTTCGCTCGCCTGCCAAACGCTCCAACAAAGCGCGCGCCTCGGCGGCGGCACGCGCCCGGTGGCTAATACAGTGCTTCTCCTCGGCAGTCATCTGGCCGACGGTGCGCTGTTGCTCTGGCACGTAAAAAATGGGATCGTAGCCAAACCCACCACTCCCCGCTGGAGCAAAGGCGATCTGGCCCTCAAGCGTGCCCTCGACCACGCCACGCAAGCCAACCGGCGCAGGCTCAGCTACGGCAATCGCGGCACGATAGCGCGCGGTGCGCTCCTTCGCGGGCAGCCCAGCCAGCCGCTCCAGGATGATGTCGAAGCGCTCAGGATAGGAGACATCATCTCCCGCCCAGCGCGCCGAATAGATGCCCGGCGCCCCGGCGAGCGCATCGATCTCCAGGCCGGAATCATCAGCCAGCGCCAGCAGCCCAGATGCATCCGCCCAGGCAATCGCCTTCAGCGCCGCGTTCTCGGCAAAGGTCGTTCCAGTCTCTTCGACCATCAGCGACAGCCCAAGATCGAGCGGGCTCACCAACTCGTACGGGAGGCCAGCCAGTATCTCGCGGAATTCCTGGATTTTGTGCGGATTCGTGCTCGCAATGAGCAAGCGGCGAGATGATGGCGGCATCGTAGCGTCTGGGGACGTGGTCACGATGACAGGCGACCTTCCTGGTAGCGGCAGAATCAAAAGCCTCACCGGCAAAGCAAGCGCGAGAGCGAATCAACCAATGAATGCAGGCACATGATAGCACGCCCACTCTGTGAGCGTCGAGATGGGATCGACGAACCACTCGCCACGGGGTATTTCCAATAGACTGGGACCTGGCTAGCCCACGCCTTCAGGCGCCGCGCCCAGCACTGGAATGGCGAACCAGAACGTCGATCCCTCGCCCAGGTGGCTCTCGACACCGACCCGGCCACCGTGGCGCTCAACAAGCTCCCGCGCGATATGCAGCCCAAGGCCCAGACCCACACCGGAACCGCTCTGCACCTCGATGCCTGGCACCCGATGGAAGATCTTCCACATGTGATCCAGGTGTTCCGGCGGAATACCCATCCCTTGATCCTCGACTTCGACTCGTGCGCAATCGACATGGCGCTCCAGACGCACGGCAACCGGGCATTCCGACGGTGAGTATTTGAGTGCGTTGGTGAGGTAATTCGTGATGACCTGGGTAATGCGGCCGGAATCCGCATGTATCATAACCGGCTCGGAAGGCAGTGACATCGTGATCTTGCGCCCTGAATGCGCAAGTCGCTGCTCCTGGACAGCATCTTGTGTCAAGGCAACGAGATCGCACGGCGCCAGCACCAACTCCAGTTTCCCGGCGCCGATGCGCGACACGTCGAGCATGTCGTTGATCAGTCGCTCCTGCCGTACCTCCGCGGCTTCCATACGCTTCAGCATCGTGTGGAGGTCCGCGAATCCCTTGTGAAGTGGGTTGGATACGTGCAGATCTGCGGCCAAGATGCTCGCCTGGATCGCGTCTCCCAGCGCGCCGAGCATCTGGTCAAGTTGACGCAGTGCCAGCTGCAGATTCACCTTCGACGTCGTGAGAGGCGTGCGCAACTCGTGGCCCGCGATGGAAACGAACCGATCCATGCGGCGGTTGGCCTCCTGCAATATGGCAATCTCGTCGACGGCCCTAGTCCGCTCGCGCAACAGCCGCTCCCGCTCCAGTACATAGGCGCCGAACCGGGCGAGGCCCCCAGCCAGGGCCATCTCATCAGGCGTAAATTCATGAGGTGGGCCACCAAAGTCGAGCGAGAGAACACCAACCAGCGTATCTTCGACACGCATCGGCGCCACAAGCTGCGTCGTACTGTGGGTCGGGTTCGGCATTCGGTCATAGGGCGACTGCGTCATGTCGAGGATGAATACCTCGCCAGCACGGAAGCGCTCTATCTCCTCGGGAGTTCCGCCATCGTCCAGACGCACGCCCTCCCGCTCCATCCGCCGTTGTTGTTCCCACCAGCGCATTTCGTCTTCCGGTGACAGACCGAAAACCGCCACCGCACGCAGCTGCGCGCTTTCCGGGTCTACGGCGATAATAGCGGCCCGGCTACACCCTAACACCTGGCAGGCGACGGTCGCGACATGGTGTGCGGCTACTTGTGCCGACCCAGAGTAGGTGAGCGATTCCTCGGAAGCGTGTGCCCTATACCCACGCACCTCATTAGCCTGCATCTCGCGCGGGGACGCTACCATCGTCTCAGCGAGTCTAAGCAACGCCGAGAGGGCCTCGTGGGTACGCTGTTCAAGATTCCTGCGCTCGGTGACGTCGCGGAAGACGAGGAGGCCACCCCGGATGGTGCCGCCATGCTCATCGCGAATCGGCGCCCCGCTGACCTCGAAGCGAATCTCATGCCCATCGAGCGCGCGCATCCACACATCCATAGTATCCGCACCGGTAAGCGTCTCTCCACGGAGCACCCGCTCAAGCGGCCAGACTTCCTTCGGCAACTCGGTGCCGTTCTTGTCGTATGGCGCAAGTAGACGATTCTGCTCGGCAACTGGCCACGACGCAATATCTGGCACGGCGTCCAGCCCCAACAGGCGATGCAGGGCCGTGTTCAAGTGGAGAACCTGCTGGGTGACATCAAAGACAAGGACGCCATCGACCATGGTCGCGAATGTCGCCTCAAGCTGTGCGGCGCGCCGTGCCGCCTCGCGCTCGATAGCCCGCAGCGTGGTAACGTCGTGCGAGACCGTTACCGCTCCGTCTATGTCTCCCTGCTGATTGTGGAGTGGCGCGGCGCTGAGAATCACGTCTTGCTCAACTCCGGCATGGTTGCGAAAGCGCAATTCTATGGCGGATACAACCTGGCCACGAAGCGCCCGCACGACTGGATACGCGAAAACCGGCAATCGTTGTCCCGAGGTATCAAACATCTCGAAGCGAGACGACAACTCGTTCACGGTATTCACGGAGCTACCCGCCAGGAGAGCAGCACTTGCGGCATGGTTCCATCGCACGAAGCGTCCTTTGGTATCGTGGATCGTGATCGCATCGGGGACCGACTCGATGACCGTATTCAACCGCTCCTGCTCGCTGGCAAGCCGGCTTGCCAACGATAGGGCCTGCTGCCTGGATGCTTCATTCCGGCTCGCCAGGATGCTGACGGCGATGCCAGCCATGAGCAAAACCGTAAATTCCACCATGGACCTGGGATTACTCGCGTTGAATGGCGAGTATGGCGGGAGAACGATATATTCGACAAGCAGCGGCCCGATAAAGGCCGACAACAGGCTGGGCGCGCCACCAAATGTGAGCGCCGTCAGCACGACAGCGAAGATATTGAGTGCAGCTGGTAAAGAAAAGTCGGGGAAGAGCAACTCAAGCAACAGTTGTATCACTGTTGCGGTCACTTGCAACAGCACAGCGGCGAGAAATGGTACAGCCGGATGGCGCAGGCGCCCTGTGAGCCAGGGAGGGAGAACAGTGTTCTCCTTTGCCCAGCCGCTCATCGCCACCCATCCGCGTTGGACATAGCTCCACACCTGCGCGCCTCGCCCGCCGATCGCCGCACCGATGGCGCCCATAACATGCCACGGAACACCATGCGCACCGGAGGAAGACATATCTCCAGATGCGGGCATTGCAGCGGGAGCGCCTGGGGATGGTTTTCTCACCTGGTAGCCACGTCCCCGGGCTGGGTTATTTCGGTCGTCTTTACTCATCGTGGTGCTGTGCTCTATGCTCACCCAATGGCACGCACGGAATCGGTAACAATGACTCACACGATCTCGCGTGTTCGCCCGCGCCGCGCCAGCAAGCGGATGCTCATCTGGTGAGTACGCAACGCCACGCAGAGCACAGCATAAATCATTCTACTTCAAGAAGCAGAGCAACGGAAATATTGGCGGTTGATTGCTATGCGCGCAATACCGCCACGCGCCGTGCCTCACTCCATCTTATCACCCTGATTCACGCTGTCGCATCAGCCCGCCCTCATGACCAACAGATACGAGAGAGACCAGTGAGACCCGGTATCACACCCCCATATATTTCAAAGACATGTTGACAGATTTTTTGTTCTGCGGTACTCTATTTTTAGAGAGATAAAAATTCGGGAGGAGGGGATTTACCATGACCGGAGAGACGACAGCGGAAGATGTCCGCAGGCTGCCGACCCGCGCCGTGGATTGTCTCAAATACATCTATAAGCTTCGCGAGCGGGGGGAACGGGTGACAACCTCCACGATGCGAGAGCGCCTGCAGGCGCAGGAGCCAGGGGGGCAGTTGAGTGACGCGTCGGTGACACAACTCTTCAAGTCGCTCGCCGAGCAGGGATATGTCGACCACACGCCCTATCGGGGGGTTGAACTGACCCCCAAAGGGGTGGCGACGGCGGCCGAACTGGTGCGACATCACCGCCTGCTGGAACTCTATCTCGTGCGCCACCTTGGCTATAGCTGGGATGAAGTCGACGCCGAAGCCGAACGCCTCGAGCACGCCATATCCGAGAACTTCGAGGACCGGCTGGATGCTCTGCTCGGCCACCCGACCGAAGATCCGCATGGCGATCCCATCCCAAGTAAAACCGGTGAAGTGGTGGCGACACACACCCAGCGACTTTCCGCGCTGCAACCTGGCGACGAAGCTATCGTGCGACGGGTCAGCGATGACAATTCCGATATGTTGCGCTACCTTGCCTCTCTTCAGCTGGTGCCGGGGGCGCGTGTAACGCTGCTGGAGCGGGCGCCGTTCGGCGGGCCGCTGCGCCTCCGCATCGAGAACGCCGATGTGTTCAGCGAACACGCGGTGGGCAGCGAGCTGGCGGATGCGGTGCAGGTGGTGGTGGCAGCCAGATGACAGGTCAGGGGCGGGGGTATTCTCATGGATTTGGATTTCGCACGTCGTTCACGTAGAGATCAGGTACGCTCGGCGCTCAACCTGCGCCACAAGTTCGTTACCAGTAGCGCGCGAACCATCCAGGCTGGTGAGCAATCGCTTGCCGCGACTGGGCGCTTTAGCCTCCGGGGTATCCTGCCATTTCTCGGGCCAGCGTTTATCGCCGCCATCGCGTATATCGACCCCGGCAACTTCGCCACAAATATCCAGGCTGGCGCGCAATATGGCTATCTGCTGCTGTGGGTCATCCTGGCCAGCAACCTGATGGCCATCCTGCTACAGACCCTCTCAGCCAAGCTTGGTATCGCGACTGGGAAGAACCTGCCGCAGCTCTGCCGTGAGCATCTTCCTCGCCCGGTAAGCACGGGCCTATGGGTAGTGGCTGAAATCGGCGCGATGGCAACCGACCTCGCGGAATTCCTGGGCGCGGCCATCGGCTTCAATCTCCTGTTTCATATTCCGCTGCTGCTTGCCGGCATCCTTACGGGCATCGCCACATTCGCCATTCTGGGGTTGCAGCGGTTTGGATTCCGTCCGCTCGAAGCCATCATCGCCACCCTGCTGGGCGTCATCGCCATCAGTTACCTGATCGAGACGTTCTTGGCGCGGCCAGCCGCCGGGCAGATCGTCTATCATTCGCTTGTGCCACAGTTCGCTGGACCGGGCAGCGTACTGCTCGCCGTCGGCATACTCGGCGCGACCGTGATGCCGCACGTCGTCTATCTGCACTCAGCGCTAACCCAAAACCGCATTCAGCCGCGCAACGAACAGGACAAGAAGCGCATCCTGCGTTTCGAGCGCATCGACATTGTGATCGCGCTGGGGCTGGCCGGACTGGTCAACGGCGCTATGCTCTTCATGGCGGCGTCGGTCTTCTTCGCGAGCGGGCACAATGAGATTGGCTCGCTGGAGAACGCCTTCCACACGCTGCGACCGCTGCTTGGCGACGCCTCATCCATCATCTTTGGCGTGGCACTCCTGGCTTCGGGCCTGTCTTCATCGACTGTCGGCACACTCGCCGGACAGGTTATCATGGAGGGCTTCCTCGGCTGGAAGATTCCTACATGGGCGCGCCGAGGACTGACGATGCTGCCTGCGCTGATCTTTATCGCGCTCAACGCGAACCCCGACCAGACGCTGGTCATCAGTCAGGTCGTGCTCAGCTTTGTGCTCCCATTCGCTATTGTGCCGCTGCTTCTATTTACGGGCCGCAAGAGTGTCATGGGCGAGTTGGTCAACCGGCGGGTGACACAGATTGCCGGTTGGGTTGTCGCGACGATCATTCTGGGGCTGAACCTCTTCCTGATCGCGCAGACGTTCGGCATCCAGGTACTGCATTGACACTCCCCACGGCTGAAGCCGGGGGATTCTCGGTTCTCCGCCGCAGCCTACGCCACGGCTCCC
>DASUWS010000226.1:0-57506 GCA_036378295.1 Ktedonobacterales bacterium | reverse complement strand
ATGAGCGGCACGAGCACGCATGATACGGCGCACCAGCAAGAAGATAAGCAAGACCGGCACGAGGTAGACGGCGAAGAATGCCAGCCAGATCAGGAGCGAGACGAGTCCCTCGCCAAAGCCAAGCGCCGCGGTGAACGCGTCGCGGATCGTCTGTCCCGGATTCCACGGGCCATTGGTGTTGGGCGTGACTGGCCTGGGTCCGCCGACTGGATAGAGCACGATGGTCACTTTGTAGTATGTCGTCTGGCCGGTAAGCGCGTTCAGGTGTGCCTCGATTTGCTCGATCTGCCCCTCCACATCGGTCAGCCGCTGTTCGATGGTCAGTGTGTCGTTCAGCGTCGTTGCCTGCTGCATCAGCGCGAGCAGCCGCCCTTGCTCGGTGCGCAGATTCTTCAGCCGCGATTGCGAATCCACGAAGTCGTTCGAGACGTCCTGCACGGTCTCCTGGAGGCTGTTCATTTGGCCGCTATGTGTCTGGGCATAGCCAGCCAGGTAGGAGTAGACGCGCGGATAAGCGCTCGCGGCGACCGAGACCGTGAGCGTGATGCTGTAGTCATTATCGCCAGACTGTTGATAGTTGCTGCCAGCCGACGTGGATTGCGGGTCGGTGTTGGCGATCCACGACTGTAAATCCGAGGCCACCTTACGAGTATCGGTAAACGTCATGGATACCGTGAGCGATTTGATGAGATATTGCGGCCCTGCGCTGGGTGTTTGCCCGGGCGCTGCCGTCGCGGCTGGCCCAAAGACGCCCTGTCCGCTCGACGTGCCATTCGACGTGCCATTCGATGCTCCGTTCGGCGCTCCCGGCGCCTGATTGACGCTGTGCGCCGTACCGGTATTCGACGCCGATGCTCCACATCCCGCCAGCACGGCCAGCCCCACTACCATACCGATCGCGACGCACCACTGCGCCCATCGCCGCCACCACCGTCGCTTGCCCATCGTCTTCCCTCTCTTCTGATGTGGAGATACGCCTAATGACCAGTGTTTGGGATTACTACGTCGCTAGCTTGCCACATATCACACATGCGGGGAAATTCGGCGCGCATCTTGTGTTTGACGCTTGTGTGAGGCGGTGATGCGCGCCGCTGAGAAATAGACGGCGAAAGCCTCTGCCTGGTTCCGTGGGCGCTTCCTTCTGGCGAAGGCTGCTCCATAGTAGCAAGGCGTCAGGGGAGGATGGCCGTGGGGTTAGATGCCGAGGTGGCTGCGGTGGTAGAGCAGGTACATCAGGAATGCCTGACGATAATCTTCCATGGCGACGGTAGTCGAGTGGGTCACGCGGTCGGTGAGCGCGAGAATCCCTTCAGCAATGCGCAGATCAGCCTCATCCACGAAGCCTGATTGCCGGAGGACATCCAGTATCGTTGAGGGATCGGCGCCGTTATACGACAGGCCATAGCTTTCGGCTGCGCGACGTACGTACGCCTCTAGTTGGTAGCGCAACTGCCAGAAGATCATGTGATCGCTATGCGTCGCCTGGGCCGCTGCCTGCCCGTTGGAATGTGGCTGCGGCGGTGTGGGTGGCGCTGGTGACGCGAATGGCGGCGCACCCGGCGCGGACTGCCATGGCGCGGCGGCTGGGGCGGGATTGCCAGAACGAGGCTGCGTAGCGGCGGGCTGGCCCTGCGAGGCTGGAGGTGGCGGAGCCGGGCGAGGCGAGATGGCCGGGATTGCGGATGTATCCGGCTGCATATCCTGAAGATAGTCGCCATAGAGCTCATACAGATCCTGTGGCAGTTCTTGTGGTGCGCCCCGGCGCTGTGGCGCAAGTGGTACCGCGGGCATCGGGCTGGTTGGCTGGTCGGTCGTGCGGCGTGTGGTCGGTGGCGGCGCGACCGTAGATTGGGCGCTCGTCGGAGTAACGCCCAGCGCGTTGAAAGCTGCCGCAAAGTTTGAGGCGGAGACAGGCACGGTCAGGTCGCCGGTCCCGGAGTTGAGCCAGGCATCGGGGTCGGATGCTGGGTGCGCAGGCGTGGAGGTGGGAGCGGAAGCGGGCGCGGGTGGGTGCGCAACGTTGGCTGGCTCGGACTGGGGGGTGAACTCACTGGAGCTGTAGTCATCGATGCGCGAGCGAATCATTGCCGCTTCGAGAATCCTGGTCGCGCGCTCATAGTCTTCCTGGGATATCTTGCGCGCTCGCTCGCGCCCCTCGGCCCACGAGCGCTTCTGGGGCGGAGCGCCAAATCCGGGGGCTTTGCCGTCCAGGGATGCCAGCAGCCCGCGATGAATATCGGCTGCCAGCCGTGGCGTGCGCGCGCGCAGAGCAGGCAGATAGCGGGCATAGCGTGCTGACTTGTACGTGGGATTCACTTCAAGAAAACGCACGAGCACGCCCTGGAGAAAGCGGCGCACTTCATTGGAAGACACATCGGTAGCATCCAGCGGCGAAAAGTTCAACGAATGCACAAAGTGGGCGATGGCATCGAGCGTGGCGCGATCCAACGGGCGAACACGCTCCATCCCGGCACGCGGATCGAAGAAGGGCGGGTTGGCGAAGTGGGTACACAGCGTCTCGATCAATGCCTGCCGCATGCGCTGCATCTGGCGTGCATCCAGTGTCCCGAATGTACCCCTCATTGCTGCTCCCCACTGCTCCCCGGCGCTCGCGTCTCTGTGGCAGGGTTCGTCTCTGTCTGCCACCTGAATCCCTGTCCAGTCTATCATGTCGGGGCGGCTGCGCATAGTCAACCCTCCTGCCGTGCTATACTGCCATGCACCTCACCCCTGGACACAGCGACGACGTGAGAGGTCTGGAGAGGTCTGGCGGAAGCGCATGAGGATCGCGATTGACTACACTTCGGCCATCGCGCAGGGCGCGGGGATCGGGCGTTACACCCGCAGCCTGGTTGGCGCGTTGCTGCGGCTGCGCGGGGATGATGAGTACCTGCTGATATCCGCGGACGCGCCGACCCGCACGCATCCGTTTCCATCTGATGCAGCCGTCCAGACGCGCGTCATCAGTCTCGCTGGGAGGCCGATAGGCAATCGCCGCATGACGATTCTGTGGCATCGCCTGCGCCTGCCGCTGCCAGTCGAAATGATCACCGGGCGGGTAGACGTGCTGCATGGGCCGGATTTTGTGCTTCCGCCAGCGCTTGGGACGCCCCGTGTGGTGACGATTCATGATCTCGCTTATCTGACGCATCCACAGTACGCCGTACCCGCCCTTGCCCGCTACCTCGCGGCGGTTGTGCCGCGTGCTCTGCGCCGCGCCGATGCCGTCATCACCATCTCAGATCGCAGCGCCACTGACCTCATGGAGCGCTATCGCGTGCCGCGTGACCGCATTACCGTCATTCTGCCCGGCGTGGACCAGTCGCTTGCGCCAGTGGCCGATGCGCAAGCGCTTGCAACACTTGACGCCCGCTACGGGTTAGAGCATCCGCTCGTGCTGGCCGTAGGCACGATTGAGCCGCGCAAGTGTTATGACCAGTTGGTCGCGGCATTTGCTCTAGCGCGCAAACAGCCAGGCGGACCGCGCATGCTGGCGATTGCCGGGCGGCGTGGCTGGCTCTATGATGGGGCGTTTCGAGCCGTCGAGGAGTATCATCTGGGTGAAGCGGTTCGCTTCTTGGATTATGTCCCCGAGGACGATCTTGCGGGTCTCTACTCCACAGCGGATGTCGTGGCGATGCCATCGGCCTACGAGGGATTTGGTATCCCGGTCATCGAGGCGATGGCTTGTGGCACGCCGGTTATCTGTAGCGATGGCGGGGCACTGCCCGAGGCCGCTGGCGACGCCGCGCTTGTTGTGCCGGTGGGCGATATCGGAGAGCTGGCCGCGGCACTCGTCTCGGTCACAAGCGATGCCGCCCGGCGCGATGAGATGCGCCAGCGGGGATTGGCGCGAGTCGCCGAGATGACCTGGGAGCGTGTGGCCAGGCAGCACCTTGAGGTGTATCATCGGATTGGGAGCAAAGGAAAGCGTTGAGACAATGAGCGACATCGTGGCCGATAATGATTCGTTTGTGTTGCGGGCGTTTCCGCCGTTCGACCTTGCGCTGACCGTCGCCGTGATGCGTCGGCGTCCCACTAACCTGGTCGATACGTTCGCGGCAGGGGAGTATCGTCGCCTGCTTCGTGTGGGAGAACGCGAGCGGTTGATCGCCGTACGGCAGGCCGGACCAGACCGTGTGACGGTCTCAGCGCTCAACGGGTCGCTGAGCTCAGCAGAGCGGGACGAGCTGACGCTGCTGCTGGAGCGTATGCTGGGATTGACACGCGACCTGACCCCAGTGGTCGCGGCGTTCGCCTACTACGAGCCGCTGGCGAAGCTTCTCGTCGGGCTGCTCGGGATGAAACCGCCACGCTTCCCCGATCTGTGGACCACGCTCCTTGGCGTCGTACCCTATCAGCAGGTCAGTCTGGAGGCGGGCCAGGCGATCTCCAACCGCATGATTGCCGCTATTGGGCCGCGTGTTGCATACGAAGGCACAACCTACTACAACTATCCCACTCTGGAGCAGTTCTTGCGGGCCAGCGACGAACAGACGCGCGCCTGGGGACTGAGCGTCGCGAAGGTTCGCACGCTGCGGAGTGCGGCTGAAGCGATTCTTGGCGGAGCCATTTGCGAGGACGACCTGGCGAAGCTCGACGATGACGCGGCGATTGCCCGCCTCACCCAGCTGCACGGCATCGGACGATGGACAGCGCAGGTGATTCTGTTGCGCGGGCTGGGCCGCCTCTCGGCCTTCCCGCTGGGCGATTCTGGCGCGCAGCGTGCCTTCAAGGCGCTCTTTGGCTGGGACGCGAGCGAGGTGGATGCGCGGCGCGCGGAATTGCTGGCGGCGCTGAGTGAGTGGCGCGGCTATCTCTACTTCGTGCTGCTGGGTACCAATCTGCTCAATCGAGGCCAGATCGAGCCATCTGCCAGTGTGGAGGGATAACATGTCAACCGCGAATACGTCAGGGGATACCGCGGGCAATGCCGGACAGGACAAGGCAACGGCGGTTGTGACGTGTTTTGTGTTGCGATCACGCGACGGGCACGACGAAGTATTACTGGCGCAGCGCAGTCAGCGCGTGCGTACCTATCGCGGCGCGTGGGCAGGCGTCAGCGGCTACGTTGAGCCGGGCGTGACACCCCTGGAGCAGGCCTATACCGAGCTTCAAGAGGAAGCAGGATTGTCGCGCGACGACGTGGAGCTGATGCGCACGGGCGAGCCAGTAGCTTTTCGGGATGAGACCATCGCGCAGAGCTGGGTGGTGCATCCCTTCCTGTTTCGTCTGATACACCCGGACCACGTGCGGAGCGACTGGGAGGCTGAGCAATTCCGCTGGTATCCGCCATCCGAGGTTGCCGCTCTCCCTACCGTCCCGCGACTGGCCGAGGCGCTTGCGCGCGTCTACCCACCGGGGTCTGGTCATGGACAGTGAGCATGCCTCCCCGCTTCCGGCTGATATTGCCCGCTCCATTCAGGCGATTCGCGATGACCGCGAGCACGGCGCAAGTTGGCTGGCGCGGGCCGCGGCACGGATGCTCCACCGCCTCACTGAGGCGCGTGACGATTTGCCGCCTGAAGCGTGGGAGACGGCGCTGCGGGCAGCCGCTCAGGCGCTGGTAGCCGCCCGGCCAAGTATGGCGCCAGTCGCCAACACCGCTGCGCGCATCTGGGACGCGGGCCGAAGCGGATCGGCTGCGCAGCGGCGTGTAGCGGCGCGTGATATGGCTGCCCGTCTTGCCTCGCTGGATGAGCGAACGCGGCAATTGCTCGTCACGCATGCAGAGAAATGTGTTACGGGCGACGTATACACTATGAGCCGCTCTGGCACCGTTGAGGATGTCTTACGCGCGCTGGCAGAGCGCAAGACTATCGGGCGGGTGATCGTCGCAGAGTCGCGCCCGGGAGCGGAGGGCATCGCCCTGGGGAGGGCGCTGGCGGCAAGCGGTGTGGCGGTCACGGTCGTGGCGGATGCGGCGAGCGGCGATATGATCGGCGAGGTAGCGTGCATAGTGCTCGGGGCAGATAGCCTGCGGGCAGATGGGAGCCTGGTCAACAAAGTCGGCTCGTATCCGCTGGCGCTCGTCGCGCGTGAGGCGGGAAAGCCAGTCTATACGCTGTGCGAGACGCTCAAGATTGCCGCGCCGGATTTTCCGCTCGTGCTGGAAGAGATGGACCCGGCGGAGATCGTACCCGACACCGATGCTCGGCTGAGTGCCCGCAATCCCTACTTCGATGTGACGCCCGCGCACCTGATTGCCGCGTATATTACCGAGGAGGGCTTGCTCGACCGCGATGCGATTGCGCGTCGTGCTCAGAACGTGGGGGCTGTGCTTGCGCGGCTGCGATCAGCATGAGCAGAGTGAGCAGCGTGAGTAGCGCCCACATCTACTACTGGCTATACTGATCGCCCAAGTATCCAGTATACTTCACTGTCTGAATGTATCCCGACGAAGGACTTCGACTGCTTGCATGATGGTGCCGAAGGGAGCTTTGCGTGACGTCTGATTACCCGGGAGGTCCGCCGCCTCAGTATCCGCAGCGCCAATCACAGGGGCCACAATGGGGAGCCGGCTGGCCATCAGAGCATCCGGGCAACCCTGGTTATGCTGAAAGTTCGGGCAATCGAGGGACGCCCGCTCCATCAGCGCCCGCGCAGGGCCAGCGGCCTGATACCTTCTCGTCTGGCGGCAATGGGCCACAGCAACAGTCGTGGGCTTCGGGTGATTCGCCACAGCAGTACGCGCCGCCACCGGGCAATGCGCCGTCAGGCAATTCGCCACAGCAGTATCCACCGCATTCGAGTAATCCGCCGCACCAACACTCTTCACAGATATGGTCAGAATCAACCGCGGTGAGCGCGACGCGGCCACGCTGGATGGTGCCTGTCACCGCCGTGGTGCTGGTACTAGTGCTCTTGGTGGTGGCCGCGGGCGTGGTCTATGCTATTGGCCAGAACGCATTGCAGGAGCCGATGCATGCCGCGAACACATTCTGTAGCGATCTGAAGGCGCAGAAGTATTCCGACGCCTATGGGCTGCTCTCGTCCGGCTACCGCGCACGCGTGAGCGCGAAGGACTTTGCCACGATTGGCCAACTCCACGATCAACTCGATGGCAAGGTGGCTGCCTGTGGCCTGGCCGCGCTGCAGGGCAGCGGATTCAGCCTGGATCTCAACCCACAGCGCGCGTCATTCAATGCGCAGATGACGCGGAAACACAGCTATTCGGGCACGGTCACGCTGGTGAAGCAGAATGGTAGCTGGAAGATCGATGCGCTCGACGAGTCGCTACAGGGATCGGATGTCGGCGCGCTGACGACGGCAATGCAATTCTGCACGGCGCTGGCCAAACAGGATTACGCCGCTGTCTATGGCATGTTTACTCCAGCCTACCAGCAGCAAATTGGCAGTGCCGATAAGTACGTCAATGGATTGAAACAAGTGTTTGGCGGCGGGCAGTTCCAGATTACCGGGTGTGACTCGCAGATTGACACGTATACCGTCACGCCCCAGGGCGACAGCGCGGCGATATCAGGCGCGCTCAATATTAAGGTGACGACTAACGCGGGCGCGCTGACCGTACCGGTGCCGTTCAAGCTCTCGTTCGCCAAGATCTCAGGAACGTGGAAAATCAGTGACCTGGAAGTCGTGCAAAGTCAAGGCTAGTCGTGGATTTCAGGCGTCACTCGCGTTGACGCACACAGACTCATATGCTACCATCCTGACTAGCAAAGGCGGGCATGTCAGCGCTTCGCTTGCATGGAATTCAAGGCTTGCGGGCGATGGCGCTGGCGGTTCCCAGTGGAAGCGAGGATGCGCCCGATGATCGTGCAACGCTTCATAAACTGGCTGCGGGTGACGCTGGTTGCTTCGCTGGGAGGCGCGCGCCAGCGTTCTGTGGAACAGAGTGTACGCGAGCCGGTACTGGCGGGGGTCTCCGCACAGACCAATAGATCGGAACCAGGCTCTGCGAGCCTTTCGTTGAGCAACTGGCTGGATAATGGGCGGCGCTTGCGTCTGACCCGAGCGCCCCGCGAGACGGTTTCGAATGCTGGCACGGGTACCAGTGCTGGCATGGCCGCACGGCCACTGTGGTTCAAGGCACATCCAACCGCCGCGCCAACACCCCCAGCACCCACTGAGACGTCTGCTCCTCGTGTCCAATGCGCGCCTGTCGCCGCCGAGTCGGTCAAGGCGAACCCTGAGCCTGTTCCTACCGTTCCCGCCGTTCCCGCCGCCCATACGGAAGACGATTTCGGCGACGACCTGAGCAATCTGGAGCATCTTGACGCTGATACGCGACGGTTGATGCTTCTGCGCCACCTCGTGCGGCGGCGAATTTTCAACGAAGGGTTCACGGGCAAAGATGTGCCCAGCCAGTACCGCAGGAGCCACGGCCTGGATACGTCTCCCCCGCAAGGCTGATTGGCCGTGGCTTTCGCCGCACGTGCCCAGTTCAATGACCATCGATCCCCCTATTGAAGGATAGTCCATGTCCGGCGAGTCAGGCGCAGCTTCGGGGCCGCAGCGGCGGCGCGGCGGGCTTCGTCCCCGAACGTTCCCTGACATCCTCTATGGCGAGGTTCACCTCAGTGGGTGGATTTCTCCGCTGCTCGATACGCCTCCATTTCGTCGCCTGGCCGGTGTCTCGCTCTCTGACGTGCCTGGGGAACTGCTTTTCCAGCATCCCTTCCCGTCCCGGCTCGACCATTCCCGCGGCGTCTATGCGCTAGCCCGGGCCGCGCGTCCGCGTGACCGCGCACTGCATGTCGCGGCGCTGGCGCACGATCTGGGGCATGGGCCGTTCTCGCATGTGTCCGAGCCGCTGATGATCGAACGATTGGGTATCAATCATGAGCAGCGGTCCACCCAACTGCTCGACGAGGTGCGCGCCGCATTGCCGCCAGCCGCTGCCCGCCAGCTTGCCTGGCTCGACTGGGATGAGGTGGGCGCTTTGATGCTGGGCGAGACCGGCGATGGGCGCGGGGCGCTGCTCAACGGCCGGATGGACTACGACAACCTGGATAATGTTGCGCGGTTCCTGCTGGCCGGAGGGCTGGCTACGCCGCGCTATGACCCGCGACAGGTGGCGCGAGCGCTCCGCCCGTGCTCGCCGTTACCGTCGGCTGATGGCGCGCGGGCATCCGCAATCGTGGACGCGGTGCTGCTGCCGGAGGGTGCCGAGGGCGCGCGTGCCTGGCTCGCGGATCGCACCACGCTGTATACCTGGCTTCATGAGGGGCATCGTAACCTCGCCGCACATGCCATGCTGCGTAAGGCCGTCGATCTTGCCGCGCAGGCAGGTGAGCTGCCCGCGAATTTCTTCGATATGACGGATAGCGCGGCGCTTGCCTTCCTGAGCAGGCGTCGGCGCAGTGGTCAGGCAGCGCTCGTGGAGCAGGTCATGCGAGGCGATCTGTACATCTGCATGTGGGAAGCTGAGCTACCGCGCGAGCGGACCGCCACGGCTGATCGCCGCGGACGCTGGCGCGACTGGCTGGCGCTCGAAAGCACCCTGGCCGCGGAGGCCGGCCTCGCTCCCCACGAGGTCGTTACCGATGCGCTGGCGTCGTCCGCGTATCGTGAGCTGCCGCCAGTGGTGGCAGCGAGTGATACAGACATTCCTCCAGAGGATTCTCCGCCCGGAGCGCCGCCCTGTATCTTCCACCTCTTAGTCGTGCCGTCAGCCGGGCGCGACTACCAGCGCCGGCTGCGTATGGCCGCCGAGCGCCACCTGGGAGCGATGGGCGCGACGCCATATCGGACGCGGGCGCATGAATGAACCCCACGACGCAGCCGATTAGTGCGACGGCGTAGGCAGTGTAAAGGGCGGCGCTGGCTCGCTTGCCAGCTGGTCCGCCGTCTCGCGTAGCAGTGCTGCTGCCTCAGGGGGAACATAGCGCCCCCCGAGCGGCGTCGGATGGACGTTCGGCCCGTGGTAGTCGCTGCCGCCTGTGGCGATCAGGCCGTGTTGCTCCGCCAACGCCAGCAGATGCTCGACGGTGGCGTCATCGTACGGGCCATAGTAGCATTCGAGACCGAGCAGCCCCGCGTCCATCAGGCGTGGTAGCAGGTCATCTTCCAGCCCATAGAGGCGCATAGGGTGCGCCAGGACGGGAACACCGCGCACGCTCCGCAACAGGCGTACCGCGTCTTCGGGCACCATCTTGAAGCGAGGAACGTACGCCGGGCGCCCTGGACTGATGTAGCGGTCGAATGCGTCGGAGATGCTCTCGGCGTACCCTTTTTCCATCAATGCCAGGGCGACATGCGGGCGGCCAACGGCCCCCTTCGCCAGCTCGCGCACCCGCTCCCAGGAGATGTCGTAGCCCTGCTCGCGCAGCAGCGCAACCATCCGCTCGCCTCGTTTTTCACGCGTCTCGCGCAGAAATCGCAGGAAAGCCTGGAGGTCGGGGTTGGCTGTATCGAGGTAATAGCCGAGTACATGCGCCTCACCCCGGCCCTGGGGCAGGTACGTATTGATCTCGATGCCAGGGATAACGGTGATTCCGGCGGCTTGACCCGCGGCCTGCGCCTCGGCCAGCCCTTCGGTCGAGTCGTGGTCGGTCAGGCCGATCAGGCTCAGCCCGGCCTGTTGAGCCTGCGCGATAAGCTCCGTTGGCGTCAGGAGACCATCAGAGGCCGTCGAGTGGGTGTGGAGGTCGATAGTTGTGGGAACAACACTCATTTCGCGTAATCCACCACACGCGTCTCGCGCACGACACACACCTTGATCTGGCCCGGATAGTCCATGCTCTCCTCAATTCTGCGCGCTACATCCCGCGCCAGTTGCGACGCGGCGACCTCATCCACCTCTTCCGGCTTGACGATGATGCGCACCTCGCGCCCAGCCTGAACGGCGAACGATTTTTCGACACCACGGAATGAATTCGCGATGCTTTCGAGCGCCTCTAGCCGCTTGATATAGAGATCAATCGTCTCACGGCGTGCCCCCGGCCTCGCGGCGGAGATGGCGTCTGCGGCCTGCACGATGGCCGCTTCGAGCGATTGTGGCTCCATGTCGGTCGCGTGGTGGGCTACGATGGCGTGGACGACCTTCGGCCCCCGGTTGAACCGCCGGGCAATCTCGCCGCTGATGAGATGGTGTGGTCCCTCAACCTCCTGGTCAATGACCTTGCCCAGATCATGCAGCAGTCCGGCTACTTTGCAGACGCCAACATCAGCGCCCAGTTCGGCGGCGATGGTCGCGGCCAGCACCGAGACTTCGATGGAGTGGTTGAGGACGTTCTGCCCGTAGCTGGTACGGAAGTGCATACGCCCGATCATTTTCACCAGATCAAGCGGCAGATTGGAGATGTTGGCTTCGAGACAGGCACGCTCGCCTTCCTCCAGAATGACCTGATCGATCTCCTGGCGGGCCTTGGCAACCATCTCCTCGATGCGGGCAGGGTGTATCCGGCCATCCAAAATCAGCTTCGTGAGCGCTACCCGCGCGATTTCACGCCGCACAGGATCAAATCCCGTCAGAATGACCGCTTCAGGAGTATCGTCAATGACGATATCCACCCCGGTGGCGCTCTCCAGGGCGCGGATATTGCGGCCCTCACGGCCTATGATGCGGCCTTTCATGTCGTCATTGGGCAGAGGCACGACAGAGACGGTGATATCAGACACCTGATCGGAGGCGCATCGCTGTACGGCGAGGGTGATGATCTCGCGTGCCCGGGCCTCGGCTTCCTCGCGGGCGCGTATCTCGATCTCGCGTGCGCGGATAGCTGCCTCACGGCGGGCCGATTCTTCGATGGAGGAAATCAGTTCGGCGCGTGCCTCATCCACGGACATGCGCGCCACCCGTTGCAAATCGGCAAGTCGCTGGTCGCGCAGGGCATCGAGTCCTGCGAGCCGCTCTTCTAGCTCCTTACTCCGCTGATTCAGCGCCCGTTCCTGGCGCTCCAGAGTGTCTACTTTCCGGTCGAATGACTCCTCCTTCTGCTGGAGTCGCTGCTCCTGGCGCTTCAATTCCTGCCGGCGCTCGCGCGCCTCGGTTTCGATGGACGTCCGCACTTTGGCGGTTTCATCTCGTGCTTCGAGTAGTGCCTGGCGCTGCTTTTCCTGCATATCGAGCAGGCGCGCTTCGGCCTGTTCTTTGAGGGCGCTCATCTCTTGCTCGTGATGAAGCCGATTCTGTTGCAGGCCCATGTACCTTCCGGCCAACAACCCGACGACGGCTGTCACGGCAATGATGGCGAATAACTCCACTGGATTCACGTATAGGTACCTCCATGAGGCGATTGTAGAGGTGCGTTGTAGCGCGGGGATTGGCACAGCAGTGATGCATAAGCATCGATAACTACTGGCAGACTACGGCGCACTACAGGGTAGTCACGTCAATATACTAGCGGAAAGCTGTAGCTGTCAAGCGGCCAGTGTGCTTTCTTATGTCTCATTGTGGGCTCTCTGCGCTGGCGAGTGGTGCATGGTATACTGGCTGCGGTCAGCACACACAGGGGTAGCGCTGGTGTGGTGATTCACGAGTTCGGTCACAGTTGAGAGGATCGTTCGCGCATGTCAGAGCCTATGCCGTCGTCGTCGCCCGCGTCACCAGCAGCCGCATCCCTTGATCCCCAGCAGACCGCCTGGCTCAAGGGATTCATCCGTACCGTGCCCGATTATCCGCAGCCAGGCATTCTCTTTCGTGACATTACACCACTGCTGCAGGATGCGGAGGCGTTGCGCTTCACTATTGACCGGATGACCGCGCCGTATCGCGATGCGGGGATTGATGCGGTCGTCGGAATCGAATCTCGCGGCTTCATCTTCGGCACGCCGCTGGCGTATCTGCTCGGTGTGGGCTTCGTGCCCGTGCGCAAGAAGGGGAAGCTTCCCGCCGAAACGGTTACCGTTCAATACGATCTGGAGTATGGCTCGAACGTGCTTGAGATTCATACCGATGGGCTGCGACCGGGCCAGCGTGTGCTGATCGTGGACGACCTGCTGGCAACTGGCGGGACGACTGAAGGTACCGTGCGGCTGGTGGAGAGCCTGGGAGCGCATGTTGTTTCGCTGGCGTTTCTTATCGAGCTTGCCGCCTTGCAGGGCCGCTCGCGCTTGCCAGGGCAGGATGTCTTTGCCCTGCTGAGCTATTAGGTTGTAGCTATCAGGCGTATGCGACCATGGCAATAGTGCTGCATGCGGCGCGAGCTACGCGCGACTGGCTGCCAGCGGGGGTACAGCGCGGAGACCGCATGTATCACCTGCTCTCGGATATCCCCGGACCGGAAGGTGAGCGCGAACTACGCGCGTTTGCCATACCGCTGGGGTTTCGCGAGCGCTGGGTGCAATATCCCCACAGCTACCGCGAACATTTCGATGTCACCGAGCACGACGCCGCGACCATCCTGGCGCGCGGTGCTGCCCGGCTGATCACCAACCGTGAGTTGGGGGCGCTGCTCATCGCAAAGCGCGAGTATCACAGCGCTGGTGGATGATGGATGGATGGATGTAGCCTCCGGCTGGAACCAGGCCGCATCCTGACCTTGCTAGACCGTGCCTGCTGTACTTACTCCCTGAGTGCCGCTCCCTTTGGCAAGCGACGCCACACGCTCAGAGAAGTGGCAGGCGGCGAGGTGGCCCCGTCCTGTCTTGTCTTCGAGCGGCGGCTCGACTTCGCGGCAGATGCTCTGTGCGATGGGGCAGCGCGTGTGGAAGCGGCACCCTTTCGGAATGTTGATGGGGCTGGGCAGGTCCCCTTGCAGGATGATGCGCTGGCGCCGACGTTCCACCCGTGGATCGGGAATCGGTACCGCCGAGAGGAGCGCCATCGTATAGGGATGGAGCGGGTTCGTGAACAGATCGGCCCGGTCAGAGAGCTCCATCAGCTTGCCGAGATACATCACGGCAATCCGGGTAGCCACATGGCGCACGACGCTCATGTCGTGGGTGATGAAGAGATAGGTCAGCCCCATCTGTTGCTGAAGCCGCTGCATCAGATTGATCACCTGCGCGCGAATCGAGACGTCGAGGGCGCTGACTGGTTCATCTGCGATGACAAATTCCGGCTGAATGCTGATGGCGCGGGCGATGGCGATGCGCTGGCGCTGGCCACCACTGAACTCGTGTGGATACCGGTCGACAAATTGCGGATTGAGGCCAACAGTGGTGAGGAGTTCTTCGGTGCGGTTGCGAATCTCGCTCCTGGAGCCTGTTTTGAAGATGACCATTGGCTCTGCGATAAGCGCGCCAACTGACATGCGCGGGTCGAGCGAAGCGTATGGGTCCTGGAAGATCATCTGCACGCGGCGGCGCAGCGTGCGCAATTCGGCTCCCTTTGCCTGTGCCAGATCATCCCCGCCGAAATACATATGGCCACTCGTCGTCTGATACAGGCGCACGAGACAGCGTCCAATGGTAGATTTCCCCGACCCGCTTTCGCCGACGAGACCGAGAGTCTCTCCGCGTTTGATGGCAAACGAGACTCCATCGACGGCTCGAATAGCGCCGACCTGTCGCTGGAAGACGATGCCTTGCGTGATCGGGAAGTGCATCACCAGGTCCTCGACCTGGATGATATCACCTGATGGTGGCGATGTCTGTGTTGTTGGGTTTGTCGCGGCAGATGCTTCCATCTATTACCTCGTTCCTCACAGCAGGCACTCTACTTGACCGAGTCGCGCGTCTCACCGATGAAGCTCCCACCTACCGGGCGCAGCGGGAGAAATCCACGCTGCTTTGCCCGCTCAATCTCAGAGGGGGCCGTAACGTCAACCCAGCAGGCAGCCTTATGCCCTGGGCCAACCGTGACCTCTGGCGGGTATGTGCTGCACTTGTCTATGACGAACGGACAGCGCGGCTGAAACGGGCAGCCTGATGGCGGATTGAGCATATCCGGCGGTGCGCCTGGGATCGTCTGGAGCTCATTGACGCCGACATCATCCAGGCGAGGCACCGAAGCGAGCAGGCCGAGTGTATAGGGATGCCGTGGGTTTTCAAAGAGTTCTCCGGTCGGAGCGCGCTCGGCAATGTGCCCCGCATACATGACCAGGATGCGATCTGTGATGCCCGCAACCACTCCCAGGTCATGGGTAATGAGAACCACCGAGGTCTTCATATCGCGGCGGAGCTTGCCGATCAGTTCCAGGATTTGCGCCTGTACCGTCACGTCCAGCGCCGTGGTTGGCTCGTCGGCAATCAACAATTTGGGGTTCGCGGCGATGGCAATCGCGATCATGACGCGCTGTCGCATGCCACCGCTGAACTCATGCGGGTAGCCGCGAATCCGGCGCTCGGCGTCGGGAATGCCCACCGCGCGCAGCAACTCGATGGCGCGACGGTATGCCACGTCCCCTTTCAGGCCCAAATGCAGATGGATAGGCTCAAGCAATTGGTCGCCGATGCGCATGACAGGATTGAGACTCGAAATGGGGTCCTGGAAGATCATCGCGATTTTGCCGCCACGGATCTTGCGCAGCTCACGCTCATCCATGGAGACCAGATCCTCACCCTCAAAGACGATTTCACCTTCAGTAATCTCCGCGGGCGGTGTAGGTAACAGCCGGAGAATCGAAAGCGAAGTAACACTCTTGCCTGAGCCGCTTTCGCCGACAATGCCTACTGTCTCGCCTTCATCGAGATCGAAGGTGACCCCATTTACCGCTTTGATCGTGCCATCACGTGTGCGGAAGTGGGTCTTAAGCCCCTTCACTTCAAGGATTGGAGCCAAGGAGCATCTCCTCTCACAACAGAATAATCCGGGTGTGTCGTTGATGACGGCATAGAAGCCGCACTATTCATCACCGCTGGGTCATGTGCGGATCGAGCGCATCGCGCAGGCCGTCACCGATAAGATTGAAGCAGAGCACTGTGATCAGGATGGCGAAACCCGGGAGATAAAGCATCCACGGGTCAGTGCCGAAGAATGTCTGCGACTGCCCCAATAATACCCCCCAACTGGACTGTGGAGGGGTCAGCCCAAAGCCAAAGAAGCTGAGGACCGATTCATTGATGATGTTGAGGCCAACCAGCAGCGTCGCGTTGACGATGATCGGCCCCGCGGCATTCGGCAGGATATGTCGCAGCATCAGCCGGAAGTCCCCAGCGCCCAGCGTGCGCGTGGCCAGCAGAAACTCACGGTGTTTGAGCGAGAGAAACTCGCCGCGAACGATACGTGCGGTGGGTGGCCAGGCCAGAATCGCGATGATGAAGACGACCGAGCCAACGCTGCCGTTCGAGAACACGATGGATAGCACGAACAGCAGGAGCAGGTACGGCAGCGCCAGCATCGCGTCTACAACACGCATCAGAGTGTTATCGACCCAGCCGCCATAATAGCCAGCAAGTGCGCCAAGTGTGGCACCAATCAGCATTGCGAACACCATCGAGGTAAATCCCACGAGGAGAGACACCTGTGCGCCGAAGAGCATCCGGGCAAACGAGTCGCGACCTAGCTCATCGGTGCCAAACGGATGCGCCAGGGAAGGCGGTGCCAGCAGTTGCGGGTTATCGGGAATGGTGTTGGCCGGATCGAAGGACGCTGTTTTGTGCGTGAGGATTGGGGCGAGGATTGCCAGCAAGATGATGCTAGACAGTATGACCAGACCCACAACCGCGGCACGGTTGCGCACGAATCGGTCGAAGATGATGCGCAGCTGGCTGCGACGCTTGCGTACCAGATCAGGCGTTAATTCAAGCGCGGCGGCACGCGCGTCCTGTGGCGCATCTGGTTGCTGCAGGATATCCATGGCGCTGTCTCCCTTCGACTGCGATCACGAGTAGCGGATGCGTGGATCTACCACACCGTAGAGCACGTCCGCGATCAGATTGCAGATAATGACAAACGCGGCGGCGATGAGCAACATCGCCATGAGAATTGGATAATTGCGGTCGTTCAGCGCATCGTAGAAGAGATACCCTATGCCTGGCCATGCGAAGACGGTTTCGGTGATGACCGCGCCGCTGGCGATGCCACCAAAGTCAATGGCCACCACGGTAATGAATGGAATCAGCGCATTCCGCAACGCATGGCGGAAAAAGACTGTTCGCGAGCTCAGCCCTTTTGCGCGGGCTGTGCGGATATAGTCCTGTTTGACAGTATCCAGCATGCTCGAGCGCAAATATCGGCTCCAGCCAGCGATAAATAGGATCGAAAGGACGATCGTAGGTAAGATCAAGTGAACGGCATAGTCCTCGAAACGCTCTATAGGACCGAAGCCACTGGTATCAGGAGAGGACTGGCCGAAGACGGGGAGCATGCGCATCTGCACGCCAAAGATCTGCTGCAGGATCAGGGCGAACCAGAACACCGGTAGCGAGATGCCCAGATACGAGATGATGGTGAGTGTGTAGTCTGTTAACGAATATTGGCGGGTCGCGGCGGTTACGCCGAAAATGATCGAGATGACCAGCGCGAAGAGGAGTGCGGAAAGAAAAAGCTCGATCGTGGCGGGAAACCGGCTGAAGATATCACTTGAGACCGGCTGGTTATCGGTAAACGAAGTGCCCAGGTCGCCGTGCAGCACTCCGCCCAGCCATTTGATGTACTGGATATGGAGCGGTTGATCCAGCCCAAGATTGTGGATGATCGCCTGGCGCGCGGCCGCAGTCTGGCGTGGCGCAAGATACACACGCTCAGGGCCACCGGGAATAGCATGAATTAGCCCAAAGAGCCCAATCGAGAGCATAAACAGGATCAACACTGCCTGGAGCAAACGTCGAATGATATAACGCCTCATGTTGATACCTCCCACTATGCGATGGGCATAGGCAATTTTGCTACATTAGACCACAATCGCGCCGCGATATACCACCTTCTGGCCATTGCAGACATATCGCCGCGATTTGGCGGAGCCCCATCGCTCGTTGCTCGTTGCCCTAAGGACGATACTGCATACGCGATATTTACTTTTGTCTGCGATGACTATCTGCGATGTCGGATGCTCCATGTGCTGCTGTGCGTGTATGCAGCATCGATGCCACGCTCGCCCGGGGCGAATAAGGCTCAGGTATGGCACAGCGACTCCGGTGAAGGAATCGCTGTGCAGTGAACGAATCGTCTGGTTGTTCAGGCGCTAAGCTATTCCTAGCTCAGATACCAGTCCCAGATGTTCCATGTCTCGGACGGCCCAATGCTATCTGGCTTGTAGTTGTGCAGGTTCGCCCGGTACTCTGAGAGGTCGAGCGGCGAGTACAGATAGAACGTCGGGATGTCCTTGAGGATCTGCGCGTGGATGTTGTGGAAGATCTGCTTGCGCTCGTTCTGGTCAACCGCTTTGAGTTGCTGCTTCTCCCACTGGTCCACCTGCTGGTTGTTATAGTACGTCAGGTTCTGGCCACCAGCGGACGGAACCTGGTCCGACTGCCAGATCAGGTGAGTATCCGGCTCGGCGAGAGAGTTCTCGAACTCGGCGATATCCCACTGATCGTTGCCCTTGGCGTACTTGGCATCGCTTGGGAACAGGATCGGGCCAAAGAAGGTGGACGACGGGAAGTTGACGACATCAATCTTGACGCCGATCTTCTTCCAGGCGGCCTGTGCCAGCTGCTCTGAGTCGAGGCGATACTGGCGTCCGGCTGTGGTGGAGATGCGCAGCTCGAGGGTCTTTCCGGCCTTGTGCATGTAGCCGTCGCTGCCCATCGAGTAGCCATCGCCCTGAAGTAGCTTGATGGCGGCTTGCGGATCGATCTTCGTGTTGCCGTTCGGGCCGTATGGGCAGTAGCCATCAGCGCTGATCAGGTTCGGCTCATGCGCGAACGAGCCAGTGTTGTCATCACAGGTCGGGACCGCATTACCCTTCTGGATGCTCGTGATCTCCTGATGCACATCGAAGCTCATCGCCAGCGCCTGACGCACCACTGGATCAGCCAGCGTCGGGTTGCTCAGGTTGAAGTAGAACGCCTCGTAGTTTGGCGACTGCTTCGGTGTGTAGAGCTTGTACCCAGAAACATTCTTCAATACCTCCACGTCGGTGACGGGAAGGAAGTAGGCCGTATCGATCTGGCCAGCCTGGATAGCCTTGACCTCGGTCTCGGCATCGGGGAAGAACTTGAACGTGACCTTGTCCAGGTAGGGCTTCGGCGCCTGGTAGTAGTTCTTGTTCCTCACGACGGTGATGTGGTCGCCCTTCACATGCTCAGAGACCGTGAATGGGCCGCTCGTCACCTTAGGCGTGAATTCCTTGGCGATATCGGCTGGTGCGGTGTTCTGATAGACATGCTTCGGCAGAGGCGTGAAGACTAGCGGGTCGGTCAGTGCCGTCGTCAGGAAGGCGACATTGATCTTGTTGAGCTTGATAACGACGGTGTTGTCGTCAGGCGTATCGACACTGGCGATGTCCTGTGCCGGGAAACCTTGCTTGTCGCCGTAGGCGGGATCAGAATAGATCTTGATTGCGAAGGCGACATCAGCCGAGGTAAGTGGCTGCCCATCGGACCACTTGAGATTCGGGCGCAGGTGCAGGTTGAACGTTTCGGTGTCGCCAGTTACCACGATGCCACCGTTGGTGGTCGTTGGCACTTCTTTGAGCAGTCCAGGAGAGAGCGAGAATTGGTCGTTGGTGTAGACCAATGACGCCCAGATGGACGCATCGACGAGGTCGGCAAACGTCTCTGTTGACTGCGCAGGCATGATGCTGTTCGCTTCTTCCTGGACGCCGTCAATAATGCTGCCGCCTTGTTTCGGTCCGGTGTTGTTGCTTGTGCTGGCAGTTGGGCCGCAGGCTGAGAGTGCTGTCATCGTCAGCAGTAGCCCCATTGCCAGGAGATACCAGAGTTTGCGCTGCCTCAGCATTCTGGTGAGCCTCCTCACATACACACTGGCCAACGCCACGCATGTTATCGTACGCGCGTCAGCATGCCCCGTGTCTGCTAATTGTTTCAGCAGACTTGCCAATAGTACGTAATGAGTTTGGCCAATCTCACACAAGAAACCGCTTGCATCTTCCAGATCCGGTACGTTCCGGCTAGCCCTCCGGCCAGATGGGAAGCCCGCAGGCGCAGTCCTCCTGTTCCGCGAAAGCGAACGTTCGCAATGGCTCGGTGAGCGGAGGCCATTGCGCTGGCTCGCCACCAAGCCAGGTCTCCAGGCAGGTGGTATAGCGGTCAACAGCCACCAGCATCACTGGCAGATGTGGTGTGGGAGCGGTGATGCGCGCGAAGCGCGAAAGCGTTGCGTGGTCTGGGTCGGAGAGGAGCTTGCCAGGCAGCGCAAGCTCTGACCTGAGGGCGCGAAGGGTCGCGAGGTCATCGGGGAAGATCAGCAGGGGAAGCACGTCGAGGTATGCGAGATCGTCGCGCGACGCTGCCAGAGTGGAAAGCCACTGGCGGCAATCCGGGCATCTCGCGCTGTGGAGCAATGCGAGCAAGACCGGGCGACGCTGCTTGAACGCCTTGAGGCGTACGATCGTGCCATCAGTCTCAGGCAGCGCAAACCCTGGCATGGGCTGGCCGGGATGGAGCAGTGTCGCTGGCTCGAAGCCCGGCGTAGAGCGCGTGGTCATATGGGCCTCACTTTACTTTCATGGTCCAGCGCGGACACGAGGTGACGGGCGCTGTTTGGCTGAGCATCCTGAAAACACGAGCGCCGCAGGCGAAAGACCTACGGCGCCACTATGAACTCTTCGCGAGATCCCTTCTGCTGTATCGCCGAGGCGGCTAGGCATTGCGCGCCCAGAACTCCATCAGGTCGCTCTTGGAGACAACGCCGCTCATACCATCCGCTCCCGTAACCGCAATGGCCGTCTGGCCGCCCGCGAACAGCGTATAGGCTTCGCGCACAGTGGTTGTCTCGCTCATTGAGGGCAGCGGCGCGTCCTGCCAGTCGGCGACGACCCGCCCCTCCAACCGCTCTCCAGAAGCCAGCCGCTGCAAGAGCGATGTCTCGGTCAGCGACCCGACGACCTTGCCGTTCTCGATCACCGGGAGCTGCGAGATGCCATAGCGGTGGAAGTGCTCGATAGCGGTTGCCACTGGCTCGCCTGGGGCCACGCCGATGACTGCCGGGAGCGCTGGCTCGGACTGGCGACGGAAGGATAGCACGTCGGCCAGGGTCGGCTGTGCCGGGGTTTCGAGGAAGCCATTCTCGCGTAGCCATGTCTCGTTGTACTGCTTCGAGAGATAGCCACGGCCCGTATCCGGCAGCAGCACGACAACCACATCCTCAGGGGTGCAGCCCTTCGCGTATTCCAGCGCCGCGGCAACCGCCGTGCCCGCCGAGCCGCCACAGAGCATGCCTTCTTCACGCGCGAGGCGGCGCGCTATGTGGAATGAGGTGCGGTCGTCAACACGAATGACCCGGTCGACAACCGATTCATCCCAGTTCGCCGGGTACGCGTCCTGGCCGATGCCCTCGACCTTGTACGGGCGAAGCTCGTCGTGCGAATAGATCGACCCTGCTGGATCTGCGCCGATGATCTGTACCTTAGGGTCACGCTCTTTGAGATAGCGCGCGGTGCCGATGATGGTGCCAGCGGTGCCAACACCCGCAACGAACGCCGTCACCTTGCCATCGGTGTCGTCCCAGATTTCTGGCCCGGTCGTGCGGTAGTGCGAGAGCGGATTGGCTGGATTGGAGTATTGGTCAGGGCTGCACGCGCCGGGAATCTCACGAGCGAGGCGTGCCGCGACGTTGCGGTAGTTTTCTGGCGAATCCGATGAAACGCTATTCGGGCAGATCACCACTTCCGCGCCCAACGCGCGCAGGAGGCTCCGTTTTTCTTCGGCCACCTTGTCGGTCATCACGCAGATGAGATGGTACCCTTTGATGGCCGCTGCCAGCGCCAGGCCCGTACCGGTATTGCCGCTCGTCGGCTCGATGATCGTTCCGCCGGGCTTGAGTTTCCCGGAGCGCTCGCACGCTTCGACCAGGGAAAGGCCGATCCGGTCCTTGACGCTGCCGCCGGGATTGAAGAATTCAACCTTCGCCAGCACCATTGCTGGGACATCCTGGGCGACGCGGTTCAGCCGGACCAATGGGGTATGCCCGATAGTCTGGAGAATGTTCTCGTAGTAACGCATATATCCTCGTGGCAGTGAATCCCGCCGTGCGACTTTCGCCGCGCAATGGCCCTTTCGAGGGATTCCCCGAAATGGCGACCGAACACCTCTGTTCGTGGCGCGCGCCATTGCCGCGCCATCGCAGAGCATAGTACATCGAAACAGGAGATTGGCGCTAGCTTCAAATCAACAGGACGGTATCGGGAACGGTATAGTCGTGACGGCCGCGTCAGACGCTATAATGACCTATGGGCGCGTCGCGACGTGCGTCGCTCACGAGGCGCTGATACTCAGGCTACTTAGCACTCAGAGGGAACAGGTTATCGAATGCGTGCAGCGATCAAGTGGGGCGCGCTCATTGGCGCCGCCTCGTATCTGGTGTCCGGTCTCGGGCTGACAATCATTGGTATGCTGGCGTTCGGTAACGGACCCGCGACGCTCGAAAGCAACCCCGGCAAATTGACGCTTGGCTGTGCGAGCCTCTTTTTGCTGCTGTTCGCGTTTTCAGCCGCTGGCTTCTTCACCGGACGTGAGACGCTCAACGCCGGAATGGGCGCGCTCGCGGGCATGGTGGCTTTCGCGCTCTATGGCGTGCTGATCACCATCTACGCTCCCGGCGGCTCAGCGAATATCCTCACGGCGGATGCATCCGCTCCCGGTGGGGTAGCGAGCCAGGCGATGGCTATCTTTGTCACGGTAACCATTCCCCTGGGTATCGCCGCGCTGATGGGCTGGCTCGGCGGACGACCAGGAGCGGCGCGCGCCCGCAAAGCTCAGGCACTCGCCGCGGTAGTGACTGCAACAGCGCCCACAAGCGCTAAGGATACGGATGGGCGCCCGGCTGATGCGCCTGCCGACGCTACGACCGCAGGAGAGAGCCAGGCGCATTGAGGCGAACCAACAGCCTCCTGTGGTTGCCCGGCTTGTGCTAGCGCGATGACGCGCTGGCAGACTCAACAGTGTTCAAGAGACTCGCCGCGATGGTGAACTCGGCTATCGTCCATCGCTTGTCCGCCCCATTGGCTTGTGGCTCACCCGCCGCTGGCATGGCTGCCAGCTTGGGATCGGTGGCCCCTTCTGCCCGCTCGCCGATATCGGGATCACCGGTTACCTGTTTCAGTGTGAATGTGCCACGTAATCCCGTCTCCACCAGATTACGCACCAGTTGCAGCCCTAGCCCGTCCGACATTTTCGCGGGCATTTCGGGTAGCCCGGCGCCATCATCGGCGACGCGTACGACCAGGTGGTCTCCCTCGCGGGCGGCGCTCATGCGAATCTCGCCGCGTTCACTTCCCCCGAAACCGTGCTCGATGGCATTGGCGACCAGCTCGTTCACCACGATGGCCAGCGTCGTCGCCTCCTCGGTAGGCAGGAAGTAGGGAATCAAGCCGACGCGGAAGCGGATGGTCATATGTGGTGGCACCAGATTGCTTTGGACGATCATGGCAATCTTGCGGGCAATCTCATCAACGCGCGCGACGCTGAACTGATTGGTCGAGAGCAAGTCGTGCGTGGCGGCGAGTCCCTGGATGCGCTCGACGCTCTCCAGCAGCACCTGCTCCACCTCGGGATCATGGCTGCGCCGCCGCCGGAAGTTGAGGATGCTGGCGACCTGAGCGAGATTATTCTTCACCCGGTGGTTCATCTCTTTGAGCAGTGTCTCTTTGATACGCAACCCTTCGCGGGTCTGCTCGAAGAGCCGGGCGTTCTCCATGGCAATCGCCGCGACGTTGGCGAAGGTGGAGACAAGTTGTAACTGGTGCTCGTTCAGCATGTAGCGCTGGCTGCTGAAGATACAGAGTGAGCCGACCGGACCCTGGCGCGCCGTCAACGGCACGCAGAGCACGGCATGTTGGTCGTCAATCGCCTCAGGGTGGCCGTAGAGGAAACACCCTTCGTCGGTGCGCATGCAGTCCAGCTTTAGGCTCGACGATCCTGTCTCGACGACACGCCCGGCGCAGCACTGGCCAAGGCGCACCCGAGCGCGCGTTGTTTCGAGCCGGTCGAAGCCATGTGACGCGACCGTCGAGAGGGTCTGGGTTTGGGGGTCTAGCTCGAAGAGCACCGAGCGATCCGCGCCGCTGAGCTGGACGGCCTGGGCGACAATCGTATGCAGCACATTCTCGAACACGAGCGACGAGGCGACCAGCGTGGAGACCCGGTAGAGCATGTTGAGTTGGTGGACCCTCCGGCGCAGCTCCTCATCGGTCTGGGCGTAGATGCGGCCATTCTCGATGCTCATGGCGATCTGCCCGGCAACAATCTCCAGAAAGCTCACCTCATCGTCTGTGAAGACGTGTGGCTCGCATGTCTGCACGCTGATGACGCCTTGCAGCTTTTCTGCGGTAAAAAAGATGATTGGCACGGAGAGGAGTCCGGCATAGGGCACCTCATAGGCGCTCGCCTCAGCAGCGAACCGCTCATCTTCGAGCGCATTGCGGACGAGCAGCGGGCGGCCATGCTCGGCCACGTATCCTGTATAGCCGGTCCCAAGCGGGACGGTGAGATGGCTGGAATTGCGCGGGCCGTTGGTCGCCCTCAGCGCCAGCTCACGAGTCACCTCATCGAACAGGTAGATCGAGCAGAGGTCGGCGTCCATTTCATCAGCTACCGCGTGTGCTGTCGTGGCGAGTGTCTGATCGAGATCAAGGGTGGAATTCGCGGCGGCATTGATACGCTGCAATGCCTGAATGCGTGACATCCCGCGACGGGCACGCTCCGCCTCTTGCTTGGCCTGCTCATTGCGCGCGGCCTGCCAGCCGTCGGTGATCGCCACAATGATCTGCGTCGTGACCTCAATCAACGTCCCGAGCGCGCGGGCGTATGTCTCTGGCTGCTCCCCAAACTGCTCCGCCAGAACTCGCACCAGCGCCTGGCTCCACTGGCGAATACGCTGCAGGAGAACATCGAGCTGCCCACCTTGCAGGGCGAGTTGACGCCCAGATTCCTCAAAGCGTCCCAGGTAGATGTCGGATGGTAGCCCTGTCAGCGCTTCGATGAGCAGCGTCGCCTCGCCACTGACTTCCGGTGCGCCTTCCAATCCGGCAACCTCAGCCAGTCGCTGGCGCAGCGTTTCTTTGTTGCGACCCAGGAGCGCAACGATGTCCTCTCCTGCATCGGGTACGTCATCGAGTAGATCATGTGCCATGAGTATCATCCTGCGCACCATCGCGCGGTGCATCTGTGCCTCAAACATCTGTTTCAATCTGGCATTCTACGAATCATTCGCGAGCCATGTCAAGCTGGCGGCGTTGATTGCCGATCTCTGCCATTGGGAAACTGCGCCCATGCGGATTGTCCATTGCGAGCGGGTAGCGTACAATTTGGCGGCAAGTAAGGGACTTTCCGGGAGGGCTATGATGACGCAAGCTGGTGGTTGGGAGCGCCGCCTCTACTCGGGTTTGCGGCTGCCTGGTATAGAGGAGCCACAGAGTGCACTGACACGTGCGCTGGGCGAGGTTGGCGTGGAAGCTGAATACTTCCTGTTGCTGACAGGCTCAGAGGCATCACTCTCTGGCTTGATGCGTGGGGCAGCCGATCAATTTCTCCAGCATCTCGAGGACTCGTGCCGTCGCATTTGTGCTGCGGCGGCTTCGCTCGAAGTCGCTACCCAGGGCTATCTCACCGCGCTCGATGCGCGCTATCCGCAGGCCCATCTTGCCGACACAGTCGCCGAGCCGTGGTGGCCCGCGTTCTCAGGACTTGCTCTTCCAGGCGAATCGCTGGAGATGCGGCTGCGGCGCTGCGGCTATAGCTATCGTCACGCCGTTACGGCACATCTGGGCAGCAACATCGACGCTATCGCGGAGCAACTGGCGCTGACGCTCCACGCGCTGCACACTTTGCCGCCAGCAGGGGTTCTGCCCATCCCGTCACTCTATCATGGGTTATACGAGGTATCTTCGGCGCTCCAGGGATACATCGTTCCCCATCACATCATTGAAACCGCCACGGAATCGCCGGGTCTGCTGATGGGCATTGATCTGCTCCGCCTGCTCGATCAGCGCGAAGACCATTCCCTGCAGGCGGATATCACCTGGGCCCAGGCACAACTGGCCCAGGCGCGCGAGACATTAGCCCGCCTCGGTAAGGTGCGCGCGCCAAAGGTGACGCCAGATACCGCCGCGTGGGTGGCGCGGTCGATTCGGGACTGGGAAGACGCTCTGGCGCAGCTTCTCTCCATTGCCCGTGAAGCACAGGCCGTACGCCGGTAAGCGCCGTCAAAGGGCCTCAGAAGCCAGACGATTCGCCTTCTTGCCCTTCGCCACGAGATTCCTCCTGTGGGGGCTTGCGCACGAGATCGGTGCCGGTCCAGATCCAGTCCTCCTCGTCAGGTGAAGGGGTGCTGGTGGTAGCCGATTCCGGCGTCTCCATAGGTGGCACCTCTGGCGCGGTGCGCCGGTGCCAGGGACGAGGCGTTGGCCCGCCAGTAACGCTTGCGCGGCCATCTCTCCGGCTGCGTTCCGAACGTGCCAATTCGGCTTCTGCCTGAGCCTGCTGTATGCGCTCCTGTGCGGATGGTGTGCGGCCCCCCTGCTCTCCGAACGTATCACCACCAAGCGCGAGACCGCTCCCCGTCTCAGGCAGCGGCGTCTGACGACTCTGGGGCAGCTTATGCCGCACATAATGTGCAACGCGCACGCCATCAAACTGCTGGTAGCGCACGTAGTCGGGCGGCACGTACTTCGACACCTTCTTGGCAATGACTGCCTCAGCGATGATTTCATCTGGGCGGATGACCCGCCAGATATCGATGACCTGTCCCGCGCCCCCCAGGCGATAGATGAACGACGCCTTGAGTCCCGCGCGCTTGGCCTGGTTGTGTGCGTGGATCAGAATTCGCTGCGCCTCGACATCGGTCAGATACGGGTCGGCGAATTGCATGAAGCGTGGAGACTGTGTGGGCTTGCGCGAGAGATAGAGGAAAACCAACTGGTGTTCGTCAGCAGTCTCGATGGCCGCATCAATCACCTGCCGGTTGTACTCGCTGGCCGAAGAAAGCGCGACCAGCAATGACCGTGGCATGCGCTGGAGCCGCTGCATCGGCACCACAGGCGCCTCGCCTTGCACGACCAGCCGCTGATGATAGAGCAGGGCTACCGTAACACCAATCACGGTAAAGCCTCCGCCGAAGACCGTCGCCAGCGGTTTGGCGAAGAGATTGGTGATCCAGGCGATGCCGACGAGGAACGTCGTCACGATGCCCAGATAGAACTTCACGGTTGGCCATGCCGCCCGCGCGCTCGTGACCCACGGACTCAGCCGCTCGGCAGCGGCATGCAGGCGTGTGGCTAGCTGATCATTCAGCACTCTGCCTGCTGCGTCCCCAAGTCGCATGGGCCACGGCGCTCTCGATGCGCTTTCCTCTGTTCCAGCGGATCGCTCGGCGGCTTCCATCGCGCCGATATGCGATGCGCCACGGAGGTCACGGTAGCGAATCACGGACATCGAGAGGCAGGTCAACGTAAAGGCGCCGAGCAGACCAAACGCGTACAGGTCGCCGAGAATGTCTATCCGGCCACCGACGGCGAGCAAGACGATGACTGGGATGCCCGTTGCCACGAGTATAGCGTTGTGCGGCGTACCCCGCCACGCGTTGATCGCCGTGAAGAACTTCGGCAGGTAGCCCATGCGCGAGAGCGCCATAAAGACGTGATACGCGCCGATAATGGCTGTATTACACGCGAAGACCAGCAGGGCGGACGCAGCAATCGCGGTAGCGATTAACAGGATCATGCCGCCATAGGTACCGGCAAGGTCGGAGATAAAGGTGTCGGGGAAGGGCGTGACAAGCATGCGAACATTGGTCGTCGCGAGCAGGTCGGGCGAGTTGAGCAGCACGGTCGAGAAGATGGTGAGCAGCGGGCTAGTGATACCGACCGTGATGGCAACCAGAGCGAGCGCTTGGGAGACTGTCTTGCCGCGCGGCAGTTTCATCACTGGCGAGAGCTGCGAAATGCTCTCCAGACCTGAGAATGCCAGGAACGCCCCGGCAAACCCGGTGAGAATGGTGACGCCATCGAGGTGGCCAGTAAAGACCTTCTCGAAGACGCGTACCATCGTTGACGGCGGCACGCTGATGACCACGACCAGCAGAATCACGAAATCACTGACCAGCGCTGCCACCGCGATGAATGCGCTCACCGTGGCCGACTCTTTGATGCCCCAGAAATTCAGGAAGCCAAGCAACACGACCACGACAACCGTGATCGGCAGAACGTACGGTTTAATCGCACCCAGGAAGGTAGAGAAATAGAGCAATCCCGAGAGTGAGCTGATCGCTGAAGTCAGGAAGTATGATCCCAGGATGAACGTGCCGCCAACAACACCAGCCCACGGGGCGATTCCACTGGCGGAGGAGCTGACCACGCCGCCCCCTTCGGGAAACCGTACGCTGACCTCCGCGTAGGTGAAAATCAAAAGCGTGAACGCGATCAGCGTCAGGAGCACGAAGAGTCCCGATTGCCACTGGACTTGCCGCCACAGGATGCCTGGCACGTAGTACACAGAGGTGCCAATATCGGCGAATACAACGGCCCAGCAGAGAAACGGTCCAAGCTTATGCGCGCCGCCGTGTTCCGTGGGTGATGGTGCTTCGGTTGCTACTGCTGTGTCTGCCACACGATGCTCCTGGGCAACATATGCCTGTCAGCGCGGAGATTTCCCCGGTGAGGAGATTCAGCCCGTGTTGTCTGCCCCACTGTATCACTGTCTGGCCAGGTCTGTCATGCGTATATGGTCACGCGATAGGCACGAACTGCGCCACGAGGGAAATCCCGAACAGGAAAGAATACGTGAGAAAGGCCGGGGAGTTACCCCGGCCAGACCCTCGCTCTGGATATGCCCTGCCTAGGTCTTGCTTTCTGAGAGTCGTAAGAGAAAACCGATAATGATGAAGTTGGCAATCACCGAGCTGCCACCATAGGCCACAAATGGCAGCGGCACGCCGGTCAGCGGCATCAGCTTCAGATTTCCCGCGAGAATCACGAGCGTCTGGAGCGCAAAGACGGAGGTCAGCCCAACCGCCATAAGCTGGTTGAAAGGGTCGCGGGCGCGGATGGCAACGAGCATGCCGCGGAACACGAGCAGCATGAACAGCCCGAGCAGCGCCAGCAGCCCGGCGAAGCCGAACTCCTCGCCAAAAGACGCGGCGATGTAGTCGGTATTAGAGGCGGGGACGATCGTCGGATGCCCCAGCCCCAGTCCAGATCCAAAAACGCCACCAGAGGCGAAGGCGACAAGTCCCTGCACGATCTGGTATCCCGCAACGGGGTACACTTCCGGATCAAACGCATTCGTCACAATCTGCAGGCGCACCCGCGCATAGCTGAAGACCGAGAACGCGATGATCGCCCCGACGGTAAAGAGCGCCAGTCCGCCCAGGACGTAGGTCATGCGATTGGTGGCAGCGTAGGTCATCGAGAGCACCATTCCGAAGATGAGCAGTGCGAGACCGAGCTCGCGGATGCCTACGGCGATGATCAGGGCGAGTCCCAGCATGAAGAGCAACGGCCCTAGCTGTTTCAGCGGCGGGAGCTTGACGCCGCCGAAGGAGACCGAGCCGACCGAGAGCATTTCCTGATTCTCGCTGAGGTATCCGGCGAAGAAGACCACCAGACAGATTTTCACCAGCTCCGATGGCTGGAATGAGAGCCCGCCAGGGCCAATCGCCAGCACATCGCGGCTAGGCGCGTTGGTATTGAAGTGGCGAATCGCATTGACAAACGTGACTCCCACCAATGCCAGCCCTACCACTGCCCAGGTGTATTTGTAATTGCGCACCCAGCGCAGGTCGCGCGTGAGCAGGACAGTGCCCACGCAGAAGCCTAGTCCGAGAATCACCCAGGCCAACTGCTTTGCGCCCAGGGTGGGAGCGTTGAATCCTGGTGCGGAGCCGATGCGCAGGGCCATGATGACGCCGATGCTCGCCAGCATCCCGGCAATCGGTAAGAGCGTCTGGTCTGAGTCGGGCGCGAAGATGGTTAGCAAGACATGCGTCACGGCCAAGGCGACGATCAGGCCGATAGCCGGCGTAAATGTGTCAATCGGAGGCAATGTGTTCCGCGTGAGCGCTGTCGAGGCGCCCTGGGTCAATTCAAGCTCCAGCAGCGCCAGCACCAGGAATGCCGCTGGAAACAGCAAGAGGCCCATCTCGGTCCAGCGATAGCGGCTACGAAAGATCATCGGCTCCCTCTCCTGAGACTGGCGCGGCTAGACAGCGAACTTGAACCGAACATCACCCACCTGAAGAATGGTTCCTGGTGTGACGGCAACGGGACTGGTAATGCGATTCTGATCAACCAGTGTACCATTACGGCTATTCATATCTTCGACCCAGAGCGAATGGTCTCGGAAGAGAATACGGGTGTGCTCGGTGGAGACGAAGGTGCTATCCAGCACGACGGTATTGGTAGGCGAGCGACCGATGGTGGTAATTGGCTCAATATCGAGCCGCGCGCCGGGGCGGAGTGGGGTTGAGCCGCTATCGATCACCACCAGATGACCGACGACGTCTTTGCCGCGTGTTATCGACGCGGGCGCATGCTCCACCACTTTGATCTCGCGGCGCGCTACCGCAATGACTCGAAAAATGGCGAGATACAAGATGACCACCAGCGCGATGCGCAATATGAGCAAAACGGCATACGTGTCTAGCACGAAGCTACCTCCGCTGGAAGACGAACTCGTGGCTGCCCACAGTGATCAAATCATTGTTGCGCAATGGCACCGGTTGGCGCGTCGCCACTCCGTTGATCTTCACGCCGTTTGTCGAGCTCAGATCATACAGGACGAACTGACCCCGTTCGTAGCGGATTTCAGCGTGATGGCGCGAGACACGGCGATCATTGACGATGATTTCGTTGGAAAGATGCCGGCCGATATGAATGGGCGAATGCAGCAGACGCATGGGCTGCCCGCGTGTCGGGCGGAAGAGCGTCAGCCAGGCGGGCGGCAGCGAGATATTCGCCTGGTTGCGCGCCTGCTCTCGGGCAATATCTTCATTGAGCCGCTGCACCTCGGCGGGCGAGATGGAAACCGTTTGCTCCATCACCTCGTCACCAGAAGGCGCGGCCGAGTCGTCGAGAATGTATGAGGCGATGCGCATCTGCCCTGTGATCACATGCGGATCTTCATGGAAGCGAATGACTGGTTTGCGCTCCAGCCAGTAGTTCCGCTCCCGCGCCATCTGAATGAGCTGACCTGATAATTCCTGGGCAAGCTTGGCATCGTCTCCAAACTCTTCATAATCCTTCTCACTCAAGTAGATGTCATAGAGCGTGGGCGCCTCACGGCCATTGGGACTACCGCGCAGGTGGTCTTCCATCGCGCGCTCAACCTGTGGACCGAATTCGTTGCGCTGGAGTGACGTTCGAATCAACCGGCCAAACGTTCCCTCGACCAGGCCACGCATGGCAGACTCGAACCTACCGACAATGCCCATAAATGATCCTCCCCCATCACGGATGGGCATCAGCCTCATGCGCGAGCCTGAGTGAGCCCGTGCTGCCCTCCGGCAATCGCCTGCCGTGCGCCAGACGCTGGCGTGCTTCTTCGACATCCGCGCTCATCTGGCGAATCAGCGCCTCGACGGTATCAAACCGCTCTTCCGCGCGCAGCCATTCGACAAACGCCGTCTCAATGCGCACGCCATAGAGATCCATACTGAGATCGAGGAGATATACCTCGACCAGCCGCGCGTTGCTTGTGCCGAATGTCGGGCGAACCCCGATGCTCGCCACTGCCGGGCGGCTCATATCCCGCTCTCCGGGCAAGCCGACACGCACGGCGTAAATGCCATTGCCCGGGATCACTTTGCCCGCATCCACGTGCAGATTCGCCGTCGGGAAGCCCAGCAGCCGTCCACGGCGGTCGCCACCCACAACTTCCGCTGAGAGCTTGTACTCGTACGTGAGATGACGCGCCGCCTCCGTAGCCCGTCCTTCGAGCAGGTCCGCGCGGATGCGCGCACCCATTGGCGTGGCGGAAACGTCCTCACGAGCGAGCGCGGCAACAGGCACGCCATACAAGCGGGCCGCATCGGCAAGTTCCGTGCCGCAGAGGTGCTCATCGCTGGATGGGTCCACTACCAGGCACTTCACATCCCAACCGCTAGTCATACGTTCGAGCAGTGTCGTGGGTGACCACGGCTGCGTTGCTTCTGACGGAAGTAGCACCAGCTCGACGGTAGGCGCGAAGCGCTCGAGCAACCGAATCCGCTCGCTCAGCGTTGTGAGCATGCCCGCTCCCGCTGGATCATCGAGTGTGGGCGCTGGTGGCCAGGGAAGGAGGGCAACCGGCGTGACTCCGAGCCGTTCGGCAGTAGTGATGGTTTCTGCCAGTAATTGCTGGTGCTTGCTATGAACGCCATCGAACGCGCTCACGGCAAAGACTGCCGACTGCCGGTGCTCTGGCAGTGTGAAAACATACTGCACGCCGTAAGACCTCTTCTTCTCGTCCTCCCAGGATTCCGAACAATATACTACCACAGCCGTTCCGTAGCATAAGCCATTCCGTGACGTATCCGCCAGTGATAGCAATGTGGGTAAACCCTGGTTGGTTTGCGCTTCCACTCATCTTTAACTACGGATTGACTGCCGCGAAATGTTCCCGCTCTTCTGTGATATGCCTCACACAGCCGCCTGTTGGGCCATGTGAGTCGCCGAGCGTAGGGCTGGCGGCTTGCGCCGTGCTGAAATCGGGCACATACTACAGGGTGAGCCCGCGTCTGCGAGCGAATCCGAGATGTGGGAACTCAGGCGTGAGATATAGCTCACCGCCTTCGATACCATCGAACAGGGTGATATGTCATGGAAGCTGGCCAATCGCTACCAAAATCCGAGCCGTCATATGTCGAGCGCCTGCGCCGTCAGGGCCTGCGGGTCACGCCACAGCGGCTGATCGTGCTGGAAGCCCTTGCGGCCCATAGCGGCCACATCTCCGCCGACGAGATACTGCAGTGGGCGGCAGCCCGCTATCCGGCGATCAACCTCGCCACCATCTACCGCACGCTTGACCTCCTCATTTCGATTGGTCTGGTAGCGCAGACGGATTTTGGCAGCGGGGTCAGCTTCTTCGAGCTCGTAGGCGACGCCCCGCACCATCACCTTGTCTGCGAGCATTGTCACGCTGTACTTGAGATTGACAACGACGTTCTGCGCCCATTGCAGGACAGCATCCTACGCGATTATGGGTTCCTCACCAATTCACGTCACCTTGCCCTGTTTGGATGCTGCGGCGAGTGCAAAGCCGCGCTCGAAAAAGACCTTCGCGTACACCCCTGACTGGCGTTCGCTGCTTCCGGACCCAGGCGGCGATAGCGGAATCTTCTCCTGCGCCCAACTCGTGGCGTAATGCGCGATGCAAGCTGCGATCATATGCAGATGCGAAGACTTGCAACAAGCACGCGTCCGCTGGTATGGTTTCATTGGGCATTCGGGAACTGGCTTCAGGGCGAGTGCAGTGGGCCAAATGTCGCGTGCGGGGCTGGCAACGGAGCGGCGCGCGAAGGAGACGACGATGTTCACTGGTCTTTGGCGGGTGCTGCGAAGCGGAGATTCAGGGCTGCGAGCGCGCATCTTCGCGATCTATGGCGGATTGATCGGCGTCAACCTGCTCGCCTGGGTGCTGGCTGTGCTCGCCTCCGTGGAATTGCGTGATCCGAAGTTCCTCGCGCTCGGATTCGTGGCATATGGCCTGGGACTGCGCCACGCGGTTGATGCTGATCACATCTCCGCGATTGACAATGTTACGCGCAAGCTGATGCAGGATGGCAAGCGACCCGTCGCCGTGGGCACGTTCTTCTCGCTGGGCCACTCGACGGTGGTAATCCTTTTGAGCGTGTTGTTGGCAGTGGCCTCGCTCTTCGTCCAGAAAGAGCTTCCCAGCTTCCAGGCTATCGGTGGGGTGATTGGGATGAGCGTCTCGGCTATCTTCCTCTATCTGATTGCCGCGCTCAACATCGTCATTCTAATCGACATTATCAAGACGTTTCGCAACATCACACGGGGCGGCGAGTACAACGAGCAGAAGATCGAAGATTTTCTGGCACAGCGTGGGCTGCTTGGGCGGTTTTTTCGTCCGTTGTTCCGCTTCGTGCGCGATAGCTGGCTCATGTATCCTATTGGCCTCCTCTTTGGCCTGGGATTCGATACCGCCAGCGAGGTTGGCTTGTTGGCGCTCTCGGCCATCTCGGCGCAAAAGGGAGTGCCCTTCCTCTTCATCATGGTCTTCCCACTGCTGTTTACCGCTGCCATGACACTGGCCGACACGACCGATGGCGTGCTGATGCTCGGGGCATATGGATGGGCGTTTGTGAAGCCGGTGCGCAAGCTATACTACAATCTGAACATTACGCTCGTTTCAGTGCTGGTCGCCGTCATCGTCGGTACCGTCGAGGTGTTACAGGTCGTCTCTGGCCATCTCAAGCTGACCGGCCCCTTCTGGGATTTCATCAACAACACGCTGGACCTGGGCAATATTGGCTTCTTTATTGTCGCCATACTGGTGCTGAGCTGGCTTGTTTCCACCCTCGTCTATCGTGCCAGGAAGTATGAGGAGATCGAGGTCACGCCCGCTGAATCGTCCCCTGCTGCCTAAGCGGGACAGGGCCGCTGTTTGCTACACAACATGCATTGCCACGCGGCCCCACGTCCCGTTTCAGAACGTCAGGACGTCTTTGCGCCGCCCCAGAAGCAGCAGCGCAAACTGATACATCGCGAATAGCTCGATGCCGAACGGCAGGTAGCCGGAGAAACCGATCAGCGGCATCTCAAAGACGTGTGGGATGTGCCAGCTCTCGATCAGCGGGATGGTGTATATCCACTTGGGCAGTGCCAGCGAGTTCCACATCTCCCAGAAGAAACCGCAGCATAGCGCCGAGAGCGGCATCAGCACGAAGAAGCGCCAGTCACCCGCCAGCAGATGGCCAAGGGCGGATTTGTTGCGGGCGAGGTTGTTGATAGGGTCTAGCACGAAAGCCACACCAAGCCAGATCAACCCAAAGGCATAGTAGGGCGAGAGCACAGGCAGGACGAAGCAAACGGCGCCAACGAGCATCAGCATAATCACTGTGGCGGGCCGGGCCTTTGGGCCAGGATTATCGGGTGCGAGGCGCGGGCGCAGGACGGAAAAGCTGGCGAGAATCCCGGCAATTTCAAGCACGGCTGGCAGCACTGTGCTGAAGCAGATGGACGAGTAGATGTGATATTCGAGCCAACCCTGCAGCGTGTTGACGTCGATGGGGTGGTCGAACAGATACACCCAGTTCTGAACGGGCAGGTTCAGAATCTCGAAGACCCACCAGAACGGCATCGATAGCAGAAACAGCAGGACGAAGCCGCGCCAGTCTCGAGTGAGCGGTGATGAGCCTGTGCGGGCGACGCTGATGCTGTCCAGCACAAGGATGAAGCCCAGCCAGAGCGGAAAGAACGTGTAGCCCCAGAGGTGGATGTGCGTGTCGAGGTAGGTCTGGCCGTTGATTGACAGCCCGTTCCACTCGCCGAATCGTCCCCACGACATGGTCCACGCGACAATATTGAGGATGCCGCCGGCCCAGCCGTACCACGGAATACGCGCAAGAAAGGGTTTCGTGAGGCGTGACCCTGTCTGGGATACGGCCTCCTCAGCCGGAATTGCTGGAGCCAGCGGCTGTGTTACCGTCATAGTGCGAGTCTCCTCCAACATATCGTCGCTCTACCGGGTCGGGGCCGTTCTCGCGCGCCCGCCTTCGAAAGAATAGCACAGCGACAGCGCTCAACGCAGGTCCGACCCGGCATGAAGCAACGGCTGACCACATGGCAGGTATATTTGCCTATGGCTCAGTAGTAATCTGTTGGAGTAGGGGTCGAGTAGAATGTGTGCTGGCCGAAACCAGGCATGAACCAGGCATGTCTACCCGGGCAGGACATGAACATCTATGCCCATGTCCCCGGTGACGGTAACAGCGGTATCACCGTTCGTGCGGGTGAACCGCAGGTGCGCGCTTCGTCCGCCCAATTGCAGCCCGCGCAGCTCCAGGCGGTCGAGCCAGTCTGGCAGCATCGGCTGGCGCAGGATCAGCCGGTGACGCTCCGCCTCTGGCTCGAACCCCAGCATGTTGCTCAGCAGGAGGATTGGCGCGCCAGTCGCCCACGCCTGCGGCGAGCATGCCACCGGGTAGCGTGTGGGACCGAAGCCTCTCCTGCGCGTGAATCCGCAGAACAACTCAGGCAGGCGCGCGCCTTCGTAGTACAGGCTCAGGCCATACAGATGCCCCAGCAGTTCTCCTGCCTCGCGTTTGCGCCCGATTCGCGAGAAGCCAGAGCCGACGAGCGCGGTATCGTGGGGCCAGACCGAGCCGTTGTGATAGCTCATCGGGTTATAGCGCTGCTCGCGCCCGGACAACGTGCGGATTCCCCACTCGGTGTACATGTCGTCCGCCAGCAGTCGATCTACCATCGCGTGGCCCTGCTCATTCGGCAGAATACCACTCCAGAGGCAGTGACCCGCGTTCGACGCCACGACATCGCAGGGCTGCTTGTTGCGGTCGAGCGCCAGGTAGAGCGTCTGCTCCTGTTCCCACCAGAAGGCGCGCAGAAAATTCGCCTGTAACTCTTCAGCGGCGGCGAGCCAGTGTTCCTCGTCGTCGTGCCGATGCATCCGATTGGCCAGATAGCTCATCGCACGGTAGGCCGCGTAGGCGTAACCCTGCACCTCGCAGAGCGCAATCGGCGGCTCGCCCAGTCGTCCATCCCGATACGAGACGCTATCCCAGGAATCCTTCCATCCCTGGTTGACCAGGCCCGTTTCCGAGGTCTTCTCGTATTCGAGGAACGTATCGCCATCGCGGTCGCCGTATCGTCGCATCCAGTGTGCGGCAGCTTCGGCGCTCGCCCAGTGCCGTCGAAGGAAGTCGAGATCGTTGGTCCAGCGAATGTACGCCTCGAAGAGGATCAAGAACAGCGGGTTAGCGTCAATGGTGCCATAGTACGGAATGAAGGGAATCTCGCGGCAGTTGGCCATCTCGCCATGGCGGAATTCATGCAGAATGCGGCCGGGTTGCTCCTCGGTGAAGGGATCTTCCTTCTTTCCCTGGTGAGCGATCAGGAAAGCTAATGTGCCGCGTGCCACGTCTGGGAACCAGGGCAGGAACTCCAGGCTGGTGATCAGCGCATCTCGCCCAAACGGACAGGCGTACCACGGAATGCCCGCGTAGGGATAGAGACCTTCAGTTGTCGGCGTGCACATCATCAGCAGGTCGTGCATCCCGCGCTCCAGCACCCGGTTGAAGAAGACGTTGTCGCTCTGCACGACTGGTATGTGCATGCGCGTGTCTGGCGATTCCGAGGTGCTCTCGATAATGTCCGTGGGCCTTGCGATATGATCGAGAGATCGCTCGCTGACCGTGATGGTCACGCGAATCTGGACGGTCTCGCCGCGCTCCAGGCGCAAATGCCAGAAGATGCCGTCGCTCACGACACGTTCGGCGGGTGGGTCCAGCATCAGATGCGTCTTCCGCTCGACGTTGTCCAGCCCGCGATAATGGAACACAACCTCGTCGCGTTCTTTGCGCGGCGGCAACATCTCGCCTCGTTCAGGGCGCTCCATGCCGCGTATCTCGAAGATATCGCGGAAGTCCGCCCCAGTCTTGAGGCCAACCCGCACCTCGATAGGCTCCGACTCGAAACTGGTGAGCAAGAAAGTCTGTGTCAGTTGATGTCCGCGCAGATCAAGCTGGCGGCGGAGATGTATCACCCCTTGATAGATGCCGGGCTCCTGTGCCAGCGGCAAAAAAGGATTGGTCAGGTCTATCTGACAACTGGCTCCGTCATCGGAGGTTGAGTGAGACAGTCCAACCATTGGCCACCCCTCGACGAACAGGTCGCACGAGCGCAAAAAGCGCGTGCCGTGCCAGAAGAGACCTGTTTCCTGCTCAGAGGTGGGCAGATCGCCACGGGCGTCCGTCAGCACGAAAACATCGCCATGTTTCAGCGAGAGTTTCTCAACCGTCGTACTGGCGGCACCACGCAAGACGTACGGGTCAATCGACTCACTCGATGCTCCGCCGAGGCTATGATCGAGGACGTTGGCTGCTATGGTTGGAATGTCTGGCGTGGAATCGGTCATGATATAAGCGTACTCTGATCTAGGGTATGTTCGGTTCCCGTTCCATTTGAGGGTAACCTGCCGGACGAATCGATATTCATCTCGGCTGGCACCGTGAACAGCCGCTTGCGCCGCTGAACTATCGAATACGTATGTACATACTCCAATGCCATTTCGCGGATGTCAAACTTCTGACGCACATAGTCCCGGCATCCAGTGCGTGAAATCGCCGCCACATGGCCAACTGCCTCCGCGAGTTCGTCGTCCGTTGTGCGGATGAACCCCGTGACGCCGTCCTTCAGGAGTTCCGGCACTGAGCCGTAAGGGCAGGTGAGCACGGGGGTGCCACAGCCTAACGATTCGATAAATACCATGCCAAATGGTTCCGGCCAACAGATGGGCAGCAGGAGCGCCATCGCATTCCCCATCAGCTCCAGCTTGCGCTTTTCATTGATCGGCCCCAAGAACTCGATCAGCGGGTCGTCCAGCATCGGCTTGATGACCGTCTCGAAGTACTTGCGTTCGCTTGGGTCCACCTTTGCGGCGATCTTGAGCGGAATGCCGACCTGTTTAGCGATGCGGATCGCGCGGTCTGGGCCTTTTTCCCGCGACAAGCGCCCGACAAAGACGAGGTATGGGCCCGGCTTCTCGTGGAATGGGATACCCCGCAGATCAATGCCATGATGAATTGTTGAAATCCAGTTCAGATCAGGAATCTGTGAGCGCTGGCTGTTGCTGATGGCAACATAGTTACAGTCCTTGAAAGCGCGAAAGACCTCGATTGACTCCGGTATGTCCAGGCGGCCATGCAGGGTAATGACGGTGGGGGTAGCTGACGTTGCCGCGAAAGGCAGCGTCAGATAGTCGAGATGCGAATGGATGACATCGAATTCGCTCGCTCGCTGAAAGACTTGTTGGAGCATCGCCAGATGCTGCGCGACCGCATCTACCCTGGGATCGAATCTGATGCCTGTCTCGCGCATGGGAACGAGCTTGGCTTTGCTGTTTGAATCATCTGTTGCGAAGAGTGTCACGTCGTGCCCCAGCTCTACCAGAGCCTCAGTGATGTTGAAAATACAGCGTTCTGTTCCACCGTAGTTGTGTGGGGGAACCGCAAGGTGCAGGGGAGCAACCTGTGCTATGCGCATAACTGACCCCTTTCATTCTCCGGTCATCTGTTCCTTCAGGAGAGTCATGCAACTGACAGCCGGGGTAAAGAGCAATACAAAGCATTACGACCTGCACTACAGGTCCAGCGGGGACTCTCTATAGCACAAGATTGGCAATTTTGGGGCCAGATTCACCGCAGCCATGCAGTTTCAGGGCCGCACACCCGTCATGCACACATGGAGAACGCTTCCAGCGCATGTCTGGTATCCCTCCCTTCATGGGAAGGGAGTTGGGGAGAAGGCGAGCATAGCAGGCAGGGCAAGAGGACGCCGTTTCGTTCCTTGCCCTGTGCACCATGTGCGGCCAGCGTTCGCGGTCAGCGCGTGGGCGGCAGACCCTGCTCGACGCAGTAGTAGAGCGTCTGGTATGGCTCGCGGAACGCTCTGACGTCATCCGCCAGCGCTTCCGGCTCAACATGATCGATGAGGACGCGCGCGATGAAATCGGCAATCTGTTCCATCTCGCGCTCGCGCATGCCCAGTCGTGTCACTTCGATAGTGCCCATGCGCAGCCCACCGGGGCGGTCCCAGTCCGATGGTTGATCGCTGGGGATGAGGTTCTTGTTGGTGATGATATTTGTCCGCGCCAGCCGCTGCGCAACCTCCAGTCCGCCGCCAAACTGGCGCACGTCCGCGATGGTTTGATGCGTTTGCGTGAAGCCTTTGTGGCTCCCAAGCATGGGGATGCCCCTTCGATGTAGCGCGGCGCCGAGTGCCTGGGCGTTGCGTACGATCTGTGCCATGTACTGTTGTCCGTAGGCCAGCATATCAACCGTAGACGCTGCCAGCGCGGCGACGCGATTGACCTGGTGGGTTGCGGCCATAACGGGGAAGATAGCGGTGGTGAGAGGTTTCGTCAGGCGCGGGTCGTCCCAGACGATGACGCCACTCTGCGGCCCGCTAAACGTTTTACCCGCCGAGCCGGTCAGCACTACCGCGCCCTCGCGCAGTGGGTCCTGAAACTGCCCGCCAGCGATGAGGCCGAGCTGGTGTGCGCCATCGAAGAAGATATCTCCGCCCCATTCGTCAACGATCTCACGCATTGCGCGCACGGGGAGCGGGAACAGCGTCATCGAAAGGCCCAGCGTGACCAGCTTCGGACGTACGGATCTGGCGACGGTACGGAATCGCTCGATGTCAACGGTAAGCTCCACGGGATCGAATGGGATGTCGACAATGTTGAGCCCGCGTACACCCGCCGGGCCATCCTGGCGATTGCTCGAATGGCCACCGAATGGCTGGGCAACGGTCATGATCGTGTCGCCGGGCTGAGTCATGCTGGCATAGACCACCATGTTGCCAATCATGCTCGCCACCAGCCGGTGATCGGCGTACCGCGCGCGGAAGGCTTTCTTGAGCAGTTCGATACAGAGCGCTTCGATCTCGTCAATATACTGGGTTCCGGCAAACCAGCGATTGACGCTGCCGACGTGCCCTTCCGCGGCGCGAGTGCCCACCTCCGCAGCGAGGAGCGAGCGCACCGTCGGGGTCGTCGGCGCTTCTGGGGCCAGGAGGTTGATACATTGCCGTCCACGCCACTCCTCATTGCGTGCCACGGCCTGAAGAATCGTCTCCTGCATCTCGGCGGGGGATGCGCAGGCGTCGAGCAGCGCCCGTGCGTGCGCGAGTATCTGCGGGTCGTGTACTTCGGTAACTTCGGTGACTTCACTGACGTCGGGAGTGGTGTGTGAGATGGTTTGCATGGTGCAACCTCCGTCGCGTGGGTCTCGTGATGCGCGGTGTGAAATCAGGGTGAGGAGCGATTCCCCACCCTGATATATCCGTCGAAATTGTGCGATTCGCGCCCTTACGGATGGAGCGCGGCGTCCATGGTGCCCTGCAGCATCGAATCGTTCCAGACGAGGGTCAGTGCCAGCGCGTCGAGATGCGAGAACATACCCGCTGGTGTGGCCGTATTCGTGTGGGCGATTGATTGCAGCGCATCCGTGCTGACGTAGCCAGTAACGGCCGCGCCGGATGGGGCCGCCTTGACCATCTTCTGGAACGTCGCGTTACTCGTCAGATTCGCGAGGCCATTCTGCGCTACCTGTGTAACCAGTGTCGCGGTGTTGGAATCAGGCACGATGACCAGTGTATTGTTGACCGTGAATGCCACCGCTACCGCATTGCTGCTCGGTGTGGGCGTTGCCGCCGCCGGGCCAGACGGGGCGGAGTCATACAGCGCCGTCGCCAGTTGCCCCCCGATCGTTGTCGGTTTGGTCGTCCAGTTGTGCGCGGCGGCGAGATTGTTTATCAACTGTGTGGCGGAGTCGTTATTGCTGACGTGGATGTAGACCACAGGCTGAACGCCGCCGCTACTGGTCTTGACGGCTGCTATCGCGGCGGGCTGCTGTGCCAGCGGATCGGATGCCGAGATGCCCAGCGCGCTCTTGAGCGGGTCCACGCTCGACGCTGCCACACCGACCTGGGTGAGACCTGCCTGAACCAGCTTGCCCAGGTTGGCCACACCGGAATAAGCAACCGCGTCGGAAGGCACCAGCGAGGCAAGGCTCGTCGTGTCGCCGGAGACATCGGGAATGTTCGGGTTGCGCACCGCGTTGAAAGTGAACTGGCTCCGCTCGCCGGTATTGTTCCAGGCCACATACCCGCTCGCGACGGGATAGGTCTCGATGAAGGGGACGCTGACGCTTGCCAGTCCATTCGGCGCGCGCACAGGAACAACCGTGTTCAACAACTGGCGCATGTTCAGATAGTACGTGCCAAAGTGGCCGCTCGGCAGGCTGCTGGTTGCGTCCTTGAAGGCTTGTTGGCCGTTCAAGGAATCGCTCGTGCCGTTGAGACGGTCGATGACCGTGTGTGCCGCTTCGGCATTGCTGGCGGCGATCACCCAGCCACTCCCCGACCCATAGATACCGGATGCGGAGCCGCTGCCAGCCGCAAAGAGCGTGAAGCCCTTGTAGCTCGATTGCTCAGTCGAGGTACCCTGTTGCTTCAGGTGCGAGTTCAGCTTGTCAATGGCTGATCGGGCGGCGCCGTCGTCACGCGATTGAATCAGTGCCACGACTCCTACGGACGTTGCCGGGTTGGTATTTCCCTGCTGCGCGCTGGCGAGTGGGAAGACGCCTACCGCGATATCTCGTCCGACCCACGGGAGGATATCCTTCTGCCAGTCGAGTCCGCTGGCCTTCTGGAATGCCACGGCCTGGTCGTTCATGAGATCCGTAGGATTGATATGGAAGTTGTTGCTGGAGGCGGCGAGAAGATCGGCTGAGGCAAAGGCCACAGTCGTCGATGGGAAGTATTGCGCGAGCTGATTATCGGAGCGCGCCGCGAAGGATGCATACGCCCAATAGGCGCCCGAAGCGATCAGAACGACGACCACTAATGCTGAAATTGCCGTGAGGATGTTGCGCCGCTTATTCGAGCGAACGGGCCTGTCGGGGGTTAAGGCAGGACCAGCCGCCAGACTTGCGATTCCGCCTGTCGTGGTAGGCTGATCAAACCAGGCGGGCATGGGCGGGGGCACAGTGGTGTCGGTTGCCTGGGCCGCCGTTGCGTATGTGCTCTCCTGTGTCATATCTGGCGCTGGTGTGGCCGCCAGGTTCGGCTGGGCCTGATTGGGTCGGCCACAGTTCGGACAGTAGACGGCGTGTTCGTTCATGCTGTGGCCGCATCCCGGGCAGATCCCAGACGCCGCCGAGGGCTGTCCAGTCTCCATGGACTTCGTGCCTCCTCGTATCGCATCCTTCGCAGAATTGCTTGAATACGAACGTGCTCATGTGACGCCTGAAAATGGCATCAATCAAAATAGACGCACTGGCAATGTAGAATGTTTTACGTGTAGCTGTGGGGTCGCTCATCTGCTACTACACACTATACGTCCCGAATGCCCTGAATGTGTCGCAGGTTTGTCGCGACTTTGCGACATTGCCATTTTGCGACTTTGCCACTTTGCGACATTGCCATTTTGCGACATTGCCATTTTGCTGCGAGCCACCCGTACCCGTCCTGATACCACTCCTTAGTACGCATTAGGAAGCACTGAAGTTCCCCAGAGCGGATGCGCCTGAGAGAAAATACGCAATGATCGCGTCTTGTAGCTCGCGCTCGTGCCCGGCGAAGAAGTGTTCGGCCTGTGCGATTATCGTCAGCGATTTCGGCTCCGGCAGCATGTCGTACCACACGCGCAGGCTGCTTTGTGGCCCGTATTGGTCCTGTTCCCCCTGGATAATCAACTTGGGCTTGTCACATCCGGCAAGAGCATCGGTGGAGAGCAGCGACGTCGGGACTCCCGTGCCGATGAGTTGGCGCACGCGGCTGTCGGCACATCCAATCGGCAGCGCGACCCACGAGCCAAACGAGAATCCAGCGAGACAGATGGGCACGCCAGGAAATCGCCGCGCCATCTCATCCAGCGCGGCCCGCACGTCTTCGCGCTCGCCATTCCCCTCGTCATAGGTGCCTGTGCTGCGGCCAACGCCCCGGAAGTTGAAGCGGAGCGCGGGAAATCCCAGGTCTCCGAGCGCCTGGGCTACGCGAAAGACAACTTTGTTGTGCATGGTGCCGCCAAATGCCGGGTGCGGATGGCAGACGACGGCGACCATTGGCGGTTGCGCGCCCTCGTCATCGGGCAGCCGCAGCAATCCCTCCAGTGCGCCGTGCGACACGGGTATCTCAATCGTCAGCAGCCGCGCCATCTCGCTACTCCTCTTTCTCGCATGCGGTATGTGTTGCGTGCGTCAGCCCGAACCCGACCTATGAGCCATTGGCAGGCCGCCATGTGGATGCAACGCACCCACCACGGGCCGTCTTCTTATGGTATTGTAGCGCGCTGTATCCCCTGCTCCGTGCTGTTCCGTGCCGTGGAGCGGAGTGGCATGTGGTAGGCGCATGAGGCACATGAGGCACATGAGGCGTAGGGTGACGGTAGGAAATTCGCGGGTTGCTGTGCTATACTGCAAGGTGAGATCATCCCGTGAGCGATGGCCGCGTCTTCTGCGCCGTGGCCCGTCACGAATATATCTGGAGCGATTGACTGCATGACGCCCGAACACTATGCGCGTCGAACATCCTCATTGGTCGAACAGCGGGGAGCCAGGAGGCTGCCCGTCTTTTCGTGTCTGCCTCGCTGCCGGTTCGCGGCGCTGTGTATGTAGGCCTGCTGGTTGCGTGGTGTTGCCTTCGCGGCGGCACCTCCGGCAGGCGGTAAGCGCCACCCAATTTCCACGCGGCATGCTTCCGGTCGAGAACGCAAAGGGCGAATTGGCGCCTGTTCCGGAACGTGTAACGCGCGGCGAACGCAAAGCACTACATATCCTAATTGGCAGGAGCAGGAAGAGGAAACATACATGCGGATCTATGATACGGAGTCCGGACGCAAAGAAGAGTTCGAGCCGATAGACCTTCCCGTGCGAATGTACGTCTGCGGTCTGACGCCCAAGAATGAGCCACATCTGGGGCACGCGCGGCTGTTCATCGTCAACGATATGGTTCGCCGCTATCTGGAGTATCGCGGCTATCCGGTCAAATACGTTCAGAACTTCACCGATATCGACGACAAGACCATCGCCGCCGGACTGCGTGAGGGTATCTCGCCGTTCGAGGCTGCCCAGCGCTACATGGACTCGTACTTCCGCGAGATGGATTCGCTTGGCGTGCAGCGGGCGGACGAGTTTACCTACGTCACCCAGTTCATCCCGCAGATTATCGAGATGGTGCAGGGGCTGATCGATCGTGGGCATGCGTATGTCGTTGATGGCGATGTCTACTTCTCGGTGCCGAGCTTCCCCGAATATGGGCGGCTCTCTGGGCGCAACGCGGAGGCGATGCTGGCCGGAGCACGCATTGAGCCTGACGAGCGCAAGCATGACCCGCGCGACTTCGCGCTCTGGAAGGCCGCCAAACCGGGGGAGCCATGGTGGGAGAGTCCGTGGGGCAAGGGGCGGCCTGGCTGGCATATCGAATGCTCGACGATGGCACGCGCCGCGCTTGGCGATCAGATTGATATTCATGGCGGCGGCACGGACCTGATCTTCCCGCATCACGAGAACGAGATCGCCCAGAGCGAGAGCTTCACAGGGAAAGAGCCATTCGTCCGCTACTGGGTGCATACGGGCATGCTCACCATGCTTGGTGAAGAGGGCAAAGAGGAGAAGATCGCGCACTCCGGCCAGTTCATCACGATTCGCTCGACACTGGAACAGGCCCACATCCCTCCGCCAGCGCTGCGGGCCTATCTGCTAGGGACACACTATCACGCCAACCTGATGTTCTCAGAGGAGCAGCTGCGCGGCACGGTTGGCCGCTGGCGGCGCTGGATGGAGGCGCGCGACACCGCACGACGCCTGCAAGCATGGGCAGAGGAGCACCAGCCAGCGTCTGGTGTGGGTGAGCCGGGGCCAGGCGAGCAAGAGCTGCTCGCGGCGATCACCACGGCCCACGATGAGTTCGGCGCGGCGATGGACGATGATTTCAACACGTCACTCGCCCTGAGCATGATCGATGAGCTGGCCCACCGCACCAACGAGTATGCGCACAGCCTCGGCGGGGAGACGGCGCCGGCTGGTGCGGCGGATGCCCTTGGCGCGGCGGCTGCGATGATCGAGGAGTTGACGGGAGTGCTGGGCATTTCGCTTGAGGATGTGGCGCAAGAGCAAATACTCGACGATACCGCCCGTGCTGAGATAGAAGCCCTGGTCGCGGAACGCAGCGCGGCCCGCGCTCGTAAAGACTGGGGTGAGGCGGATCGCATCCGCAAGCAGCTTGAAGATGATTGGAATGTCGTGGTCAAGGACACGCCGCAGGGGCCGACATGGTCGCTGCGCGACTCGTGAGAAGATCGCCTCGCCTCTGGCCTGATGCCCCCCCTTCTCGACGCGGGGAGGGAAGAGGTGAGAGGCATGACGCAAGCGACCAGTTTATTCAACAGTAGCATGCCGGGGCTAGACTCCACGGCGTAGATGGAAAGTGAAAAGACACGATGGCGGATTACGTGTGGGGGCGCTATCCCGTGCTGGAGGCGCTCCGCTCGCGCCGCCGGGTGCATCGGATACTGATCGCGCAAGGCCCGCGTGACCCCGCGCTGACGCAGATTCAGGATCAGGCGCGGCGCGTGGGGGTGGCGGTAGAGACTGTCTCGCGGCGGCGGCTAGATGATCTCACTAAGGGCGCGAACCATCAGGGCGTGCTTGCGATGACCGCTCCGCGGCAGTACGCCGACGTGGATGATATCATGGCGCGGGCCAAGGATCGTGGCGAGGAGCCGCTTGTCGTCGTCCTCGACGCGATTCAGGACGTGCAGAATCTTGGCTCACTCATACGTACCGCCGAGGCGGTTGGGGCGCACGGCATCATCATCCCAGAGCATCGCGCGGCGGGATTGACGCCTGCCGTGGATAAGACCTCGGCGGGTGCGGTCGAGTTCCTGCCGGTGGCGCGTGTCACGAACCTGACGCGGACGCTGGATGACTTGAAGCGTCAGGGATTGTGGTGCATCGGACTGGCGGACGACGCTGAGATCGCCTACGATCAGGCCAATCTCAAGGGGCCAATCGCGCTGGTCGTCGGCAATGAGGCCAAGGGCATCAGTCGTCTGGCCCGCCAGCACTGCGACCAGCTTATTCGCCTGCCCATGCGCGGGCATGTTGGCTCTCTGAATGCGGCCGTGGCTGGCTCCATCGCGCTCTACGAGATCATGCGGCAGCGCGGCTGGAACACGTCTCCGCCGGAGCAGGGCGAAGCGGCTGAGGCCGGAGCAGAGCCGGAATAATGCCATGACACACCCACGCACCATTCTCGTAGACGGCTACAATGTTTCCCGCAATACGCCGGGGATGCGTCCTGAGGATGGTGTGCGGCTGGCGACCGCCCGCGAGAATTTGCTGGCGATGGTGCGCTCTCGCTTTCGTGGCACTCCACACCGGGTGGTGGTCGTCTTCGATGGCGACGGCGACCGCGAGACATGCGAGCCGCTAAAGGGGCTACCGCGCGGCCAGTGCATTTTTACCCAGCGGGGCATGCTGGCGGATGCGGTCATTGTGCGGCTGAACGCGGAGGCGAGCGCTGCTGGCCAGGACGTGGTGGTCTGCACCAATGACCTGGATGTGCGCAAGAATACCGCGCCCCATGGGGCGAAGCACGCCTCGGTGGCTCATCTGTCGCAGTCGCTCAACGCGCCCGATAAATACACCGAAAAGCGGCTGAAGCATTCCTCCTATGTCCGCCGCCAGCTTGAGGGCAGCGATGATGACGACGAGCCGCGAGCGCATCCACGCAAAGGCAATCCCCGGCGCGCGCCGAAGAAGCGCCGCGGCCAGGGAGAGCGGTTGTGGTGAAAAGCGCGGCGATACGCCAGAAGTTATGCTCGCTCGCGATGGTCATTCGATGCCGATGTCCCATGCCTGTTCCAGGTCTTCGCGGGAGTACGCCTTGAACGCCATCATCGTTTGCGTGCGGATAATACCGCTGAGCGCGGTCATCCGGCCCGTCACCACCTCAGCCAGATCCTCATACTTCGTCAGATGCAACACCGCGACCAGATCGTACTCGCCCGTCACCGAGTAGACCTCGCTCACCCCTGGAATAGCGAGCAATTCTTGCGCGGTGGAATTGACCGCCGTGCGCTCGACGTTCATCAGCACCAGCGCCGTAATCATTGTGTTCTCCCTGCGGGCCGATCAGCCCGCTCTCACCAGCCTCAGACGCTTTGAGCGGCCTCTTCGCGTAGCTCGCGCCGCAGCACCTTGCCTGTATTGTTCTTTGGCAGCGCATCGCGGAAGATCACCTTACGTGGGCACTTGAAGACGGCGAGCTGTTCACGGCAATAGTCAATGATCTCTTGCTCGGTCGCCGTTGCGCCCGGCTTGAGCACAATGTACGCCAAGACGGATTCACCCTGATAGGGATCGGGATACTGGACCACCGCCGCGTCGGCCACCGCCGGATGCTTGAACAGTGTCTCCTCCACCTCGCGCGGGTAGACGTTGAATCCGGAGACGTTGATCATATCTTTGACGCGGTCAACGATGCTGAGATAGCCGTCCCCGTCCATCGTGCCCAGGTCGCCTGTGTGCAGCCAGCCATCGCGCAGCGTCTCGGCGGTCGCCTGGGGCTGTTTCCAGTAGCCTTTCATGATGTTCGGACCGCGGCAGATGACTTCGCCCATCTCGCCGAGTGGCACTTCATTGCCCACCGCATCGACGATCTTCACCTCACAGCCGGGGATTGCCGGTCCGACGGTTCCCGGTTTGGTGACCGGCCCGGCGGCATTCGTCGTGACGACGGGCGAGGCTTCGGTGAGACCATACCCTTCGCTGATTGGCACGCCCGCCAGACCCTCGAACAACTCCATGATCCGCACAGGCAGCGCAGCCGCGCCAGAGGCGATGTAGCGGACGCTGGAGAGATCGAAATCTTTCAGGGTGGGCACCTGCGCCCATCCGACGAACATCGGCGGCGCTCCGTAGAGCACGGTACAGCGATACTTCTGGATTGCCTCCAGGCTGCTTACCAGATCGAAGCGCTCGATCAGGGCAATCGTCCCGCCAGCCTTCACGGTCAGGTTCATGCCGACGTTCATCGCGTAGATATGGAAGAGCGGCAGCGCCAGCCAGACGATATCTTCCGGGCGAGCGGCGACCCGCTCGATGGCGCTGCACTGGTTGCAGTTCGAGATGAGGTTATGATGGGTCAGCATCGCGCCCTTTGGGCGTCCGGTCGTGCCAGAGGTGTAGCAGATGACCGCGACATCGTCATCTCGCACCGTCACCTGGGGCGTGGTGGTGGAGGCGTTGCCAAAGGCGTCGCGCCAGAGCATGGCCCCTGGCACCTCCTGCGGCGCGGCCACGACCACATGGCGCAGCTCGGGGGCGTTCGCTGCGGCGGCCAGCGGAACTGGTGCGAACGGTGCGAATGTGAGAATTGCCTTGGCGCCGCTGTCTTGGAGGATGTATTCGACCTCGCCAGCTTTGTAGAGCACGTTCAACGGCACCACTGACGCGCCGGTGCGCAGGATGCCGTAATATGCCTCCATAAAGATGGGCAGGTTGTGAATGAGGAGCGCAACCCGGTCGCCAGGCTCGACGCCAAGCTGGATCAGTCCGTTTGCCACCTGGTTGGCTCGCTCATCGAACTCGCGGTAGGATGTGCGCTGATCGTGAAAGATGATCGCGGTCTTGTCGGGGACCTTCGCGGCGGTCTCAGCAAGCATCTGGCCCAGGTTCATAGTGCGCTCCTGTCGTTTCATCGAGACTCACGAGACTCACACGTATGGCGAACACTGTGACGCTATTTCATGCTCGTGGTGAAGCTGCCTTGATCGTGATTGACAGCGTTACATCGTCAGGCCTGCCGGGCCACCGTTGACATAGATGATCTGACCGCTTACATAGCTGGCATCGTCTGAAGCGAGGAAAGCGATGACCGAGGCGACCTCGCTCGGCTGGCCGACGCGCCGGAGCGGGATGCGCGCGGATGCGCCTGCCTGTGCCTGTTCCGGCGTCAGCCCTAATCGCTGGGCAGTGGCGCGCGTCATCTCGGTGTCGATGAAGCCTGGCGCAACGGCATTGGCAGTGATGCCAAACGGCCCCAACTCAATGGCGAGGGTGCGTGTCAGCCCCTGGATGCCCGCCTTCGCCGCCGAATAGTTGACCTGGCCGCGATTACCCAGCGCCGAGACCGACGAGAGGCTGATGATACGGCCAAACTTTTGCTCGACCATGGGTTTCTGGGCAGCACGCGCGCAGAGGAAGGCGCCGCGCAGGTGGACGCCGATCACCGCTTCCCAATCGTCGTCGCTCATCTTGAAGAGCAGATTATCGCGGGTGATGCCAGCGTTGTTGACGAGGATATCCAGGCGACCAAAGCGCTCCAGCGTGCTATCAACCATCTGCTGCACCTGAGCGCCGTCAGCGACATTGCAGCTTATCGCGAGCGTACGCTCCCCCGATGCGTCGATCTGCCGCGCCGTAGCCTGTGCCTGTGACTCATCGAGGTCGGCCAGCGCCACCAGGGCGCCGTCGGCGGCGAGCCGTGTGGCTGTCGCTGCGCCGATGCCGCGCGCCGCACCCGTCACGAGCGCTACTCGTCCATCGAGCCTGCCTGCCATCTTGGTCCTCCTCATGATGCCACGAAGGTGCACATCCCTCGATCAATAGCGTGGAGAATTGCGGAAGATTCCAGCGCTTGCGTTGCGTCAAGCATAAAGAGAGGAGCAGACGAATGTCAAGCCACAGGCGTCTGTCTCAGCAGAAATACGGCTGCGGTAACACCGAAATGATTTCCTGGAATGCCACTTGAGACAATCAGGCCAAATTCGGTGCGTCGCTTGCGGCCTGGCTGGCTTGTCGTGTACTATTTCCTGCACTGTCGGGCGATGTTCTGCCAGAGGGTGTCCGCTGCCCGCAACCAGCGAAACCAGCAATCATCGGTTATTCAGCACACCACTTGCCCACAAGGGTGGGACGAGACGAGGATACAGTGAATACGGCACTTGTCTGGCGAGCGGCGCTTGAACATCTGCGGCGTGAGCTTTCGCGCGCGCAGTTCGACACCTGGTTGCGCGGCACACAGCTCATCCTCACGGATGACGGGGAATGTGTGCTGCGTGTGCGCACGACATTTGCCAAAGACATGCTTGAGACGCGGTATCGCGACCGTATCGAGACGGCAATCTCCGATGTCTCTGGCGAGCCGTTCTCCTTGAGGATCGCGGTGCTGGCGGGCGAAGGAGACGGCGCCGAGAGCGAGGCTGCGGCTGATCATCATCGCCCCGCGGCCCGTCGCACCAGGTCGCACGCCGCCGAAGCAGCCGATTACGACAGGCCCGCGCTCTTCGCCGCGCAGGAGGCGTCACCCCCGCCTGTGTCGCGCACGTCTGGTAGCGCATCATCCCGGCAGAGCTTGCCAGCCACAGCCACCCGAAGCGAGCGCATCCGCGCGGCGATTGATCGCAGCCGGACCAGCGGAGGTGGCTCGCAGCCGATCGTTTCCGCGGCGAATCGGTCTGGTGATTCCTGGACCGATGGCACCGCGGCCATCGACGCCGCACAGACCGCCAGCGCGCAAAGGTTCTCTGGCGGGCCAACCACACCATCTACAATCGCGCCAACCAGTGCAACCGGCGAGACGCAACGCCGCGCTACTCCCGATTCCCCAGCGGAGACCGAATCCGCCATTGCGGGAGGACAGAGCATGTTGACTCCAACACCACGCCTGAACGCACGTTACACGTTCTCGACGTTCATCGTCGGCAGCGCCAACCAGCTTGCCCACGCGGCATCGCTGGCCGTTGCCGAGGCGCCAGGACAGGCATACAACCCGCTCTTCCTCTATGGCGGCGTTGGTCTGGGCAAGACACATCTCCTCCACGCGATCGGACACGTCGCCGTGGAGCGTAACATGTCCGTTCTCTACGTTTCATCGGAGACGTTCACGAACGAGATCGTCAACGCTATTCGCTACCGCACCACGGAAGAGTTCCGGGCAAAGTACCGCTCGGCGGACCTCTTGCTGGTGGACGACATTCAGTTTATCGCGGGCAAGGACTCGACCGAAGAGGAGTTCTTTCATACCTTCAACAGCCTCTATGAGAGCAATCGCCAGATCGTCATCTGTAGCGACCGCCCGCCGAAAGCCATTGTCAGTCTCGAAGAGCGGCTGCGCTCGCGCTTCGAGTGGGGCTTGATCGCTGACATACAGCCGCCCGACCTGGAAACCAGAGTGGCAATCCTGAGCGCGAAAGCTGATATGATGCAGCGGAAGGTGCCTGACGAGGTTATCGCCTTCCTTGCCAGCCGTATCCATAGCAATATCCGTGAGCTGGAGGGTAGCCTGAATCGCCTGCTGGCCTTCTCACAGCTCCAGGGGATGCCGTTGACGATTGACACGGCGAAGGCAGCGCTGGCCAGCCTGGCCACCGATGGCCGGCAGCGGCGGGTGAGCGTCGCTGATGTGTTGGAGGCAGTGGCGGAGCATTACCGTATCTCGCCCGACGACCTGCGCGGCAAGCAGCGCGACAAGCACATCGTCGTTCCTCGCCAGGTAGCGATGTATCTGATGCGGCAGGAAACCGAGGCCTCGCTGATGGAGATTGGCCAGGCGCTCGGCGGGCGCGACCATAGCACGGTGCTGCATGGCTGCGAGAAGATCAATCGCGAAGTCAACGAAGATTCGGTGCTCCGCAAGGAAGTCCTCGCGATTCGCCAGCAATTGGTCGGCTAGTCTTGCCGAGCATGCGCGCAGAGCACGCATACAGGCATAAACGCCCGCATATTGCTTTCAGCTAGATAGAAAGTAGCTCCATGCCCGATTACCGGACCTTTCTGCTCGATCTTGATGGAGTCGTCTATCGCGGGAACACGTTGTTACCCGGCGCGCGCGAGCTGGTGGAGTGGATTGACGCGACGGACCGGAAGGCGCTCTATCTCTCCAACAATTCCTTTGCAACGCCTGAAGAAGTTGCCGCCAAGCTGGCGCGACTCGGCATGCCCCATCCAGAGGAGCGCGTCTTCACGGCGGGGCAGGCCGCGATACAGGCGATCGCGGAGCGCTTTCCCGGTGGCCGGGTCTACATGCTGACGGTGCCCGCGCTGGAGACGACCGCCGCACGCGCCGGTCTGCGGCCCGTCTGGCGCGAGAACATGGACGGTCCGCCGCCAGATGCCATCATGGTCGGGCTGGACCACACCCTGACGTATGAGCGGCTGCGCCGGGGATTGCGCGCTGTGCTGGCGGGCGCGGCATTTTACGCCGTGAATCGCGATCCGCGCCTGCCTGTGGAAGATGGCTTCAATCCGGGCACAGGGTCGCTCGTCGCCGCGCTGGAATATGCCAGCGGGATGCGTGCCGAAACCATTGGCAAACCCGCGCCGGGTATCGTGCTAGAGGCGATGCGGCGGCTGGATGCCGACTCGGCGTCAACGCTTATGATCGGCGATGGACTGGACCTCGACATCGTGGCGGGGCACGCGGCCCATCTCACGACGGCGCTCGTGCTGACGGGATTGACGAGTGGCGAGGAAGCGGCAACCGCCCAGGGCGAGCGCAAGCCCGACATGGTTTTTCGCGATCTGACGGCGCTTCTCGAGGCGGCGCAAGCAGGGGAGCTTTCTCCGGCCTGATCTCGCTTGTTTCCAAGGAAAACCATCGGTATCAATGCTTGTCAACACGATAGCGCCTATGTTAAACTATCTCGCAGACTGCGGTCTTCGCCCTGGGGCATCATGGCGTGGGGGACAACCCCTAAAAGCTCCTGGATTGAGCCTGGAGAAATGTCACACTCGTGTAGTCATGTGCTCTGGCACATGCGCGTCTGAGACAACCTGCTATTAACGTGGGCGGCTTCCGCGTTGCTCTGGATGCCCAGGCGCGCGCCTCCGCAGGCCCGCCGGCAAGCATTCTGCTCCTCCCTGGTTCGGCATGGCTCTCTTCGATTCCGCACGATGCGGAGCCGGTTCCGGTGTGGGATGTGTGCGGCCCTGCTTAACGCAGCGCAGCGTTGTCTAAGCAGTGTCAAGGTTTATTAGGAGGGCAGAAGCACTCGTGGGAAACAATACCATGTGGTGGCTGGCGGTCCCGGTCGTGGCAAGTGTTGTCGCGATTGCGTTCGCCGGGTATCTGGCACGTTGGGTGCTGGCGAAGGATACCGGCACAGCCGAAATGCGCACTGTATCCGATGCGATCTTCGATGGAGCGCAGGCCTTTCTTCGCCGCCAGTATCGCACTATTGCTATTCTCGCCGTGGTCGCCGCCGTCGTCATTGCAATTCTCCTGGCATTTCTGGCTGGCCTGAGCGGCGGCAAAGTTGCTGGCCTGAGCGCGGGTGAATTCGCGCTGCGCTCAGCAGTCTCGTTCCTCTTTGGCGCGCTCTGTTCGGGTGTCGCTGGCTACATTGGAATGAATGTCGCCGTGCGCTCGAATATCCGTGTTGCCAGCGCTGCCCAGCGCAGCCTTGGCGACGCGCTGCTCGTCTCCTTCCGTGGCGGCGCCGTGACGGGCTTCCTGGTCATCGCGCTCAGCCTCCTCGGCGTCACGCTCGTGTACATCGTCTTCGGCGCGCTCTCCGGTGGCGACGCGGCGATCACCACGCCCGCCAGTATCGTGGGCTTCGGCTTTGGCGCCAGCTTTGTTGCGCTCTTCGCTCAGTTGGGCGGCGGCATCTACACCAAGGCGGCGGACGTGGGCGCGGACCTCGTTGGTAAGGTCGAGGCCGGCATCCCCGAAGACGATCCCCGCAACCCTGCTGTCATCGCCGACCTCGTAGGCGACAACGTTGGCGACTGCGCTGGCCGTGGTGCTGACATCTTCGAGTCCACCGCCGCTGAGAATATCGGCGCGATGATTCTTGGCGCGTCGGTTGCTGGCGCGCTCGGCCTGGGCGCCTCCAAGGTGACGGCGAATCCCGGCTGGGTCATCTTCCCGCTGGTGGTCGTCGGACTGGGCATCATCTGCTCGCTGATTGGTGTGCTGGTGGTGCAGAAGAGCCCCTCGATGGAGCCGAACCGTACGGCTGGGCGCGATCCGGGCGTGATCGCGATGGCCAAGATGAATCAAGGCTACTACGTCACCTCGCTCCTGTCTGCGATTGGCATCTTCGTCGTTGCCGGGCTGCTGCTGGGCAGCGCGACCGACCGCTGGTGGGTGCTGGGCGTCTGCGGCCTGGTGGGCATTGTGACGAGCTTTGCCTTCGTGTTCATCACACAATATTACACGGCTGGCAGCTTCCGGCCCGTGCGTGAGATCGCGGACGCCAGCAAGACCGGGCCGGCAACCACCATCATCGCCGGACTGGCGGTTGGCTTCGAGAACACCGCGCCGTTTGTGCTGGTCATCAGCGCGGCCATTGGGGTGGCCTACTATCTCGGCAGCCTGATTCCAGGGATGCCCCATGTCGCGGGTGGTCTGATCAGCATTGGCGGCATCTATGGCACCGCCGTCGCGACGATGGGTATGCTGATGAGCGCGGGCTATATCCTCGCGATGGACTCCTTTGGCCCGATTACCGATAACGCTGGTGGCATCGTCGAGATGAGTGGCGCGCCTGACTCGGTGCGCAACATCACCGACGCGCTCGACGGCGTTGGCAACACCACCAAAGCCTTGACCAAGGGCTATGGCATCGGGTCGGCGGCGTTGGCAGCCTTCCTGCTCTTCAGCGCCTACCTCGATATTCTCAATCAGAGCAAAGTCCCTGGCGCGTACAATGTCAATCTGGCGAATCCGCCGATCTTCATTGCCGCGCTGATTGGCGCAATGCTCATCTTCCTCTTCAGCTCGCTGGCGATTCGGGCCGTCGGCCGCGCGGCGCAGGGCATGATCGAGGAGGTGCGGCGGCAATTCCGCGCTGATCCGGGGATCATGGAGGGCAAGTCGAAGCCGGATTATGCCCGTTGCGTCTCTATCAGCACAGGCGCCGCGCTCCGTGAGATGGTATGGCCGGGCATCCTGGTGGTTGGCACGCCGATTCTGATCGGTGTCATCCTCGGTCCGCTTGCGGCTGCTGGCCTGCTGATGGTTGGCACGATTGGCGGCATCATGATGGCGCTGGTCATGAACAATGGCGGTGGCGCGTGGGATAACGCCAAGAAGTACATCGAGGCGGGCTATCTCAAAGACGATAAGGGCAACTTGCTTGGCAAGCGCTCGCCTGCGCACGAGGCAGCGGTTGTGGGCGATACGGTTGGCGACCCCTTCAAGGATACCGCTGGCCCGTCGCTACACATCGTCATCAAGCTGCTCAGCACGATTACCCTGGTGCTGGCGCCGCTCTTCATCGCGCTCCACCATTAGGCCGAACACGCGCGCGTTTCAGCGCGACCTGTGTCTGACCTGTGCCTGCGGCTGGCTCTGGCGTTTCTCGCCAGGCTGGCCGCGGTCTTTTCCCCCACGTACGACGACTCGGCAGCGATGCCCGTCGTATAAACACGCGGCAAAGCCCATGCCCCCATTCGGGCACACAGCTTGCCTGCGCCCATGCGTGCCTTTATGATGCCTCTAGCGCATCCCTCTCCATTCTCTCTCCATACCATGCAGGCGCGAACGTAAGAAACGTTCGAGACAAATTCGATCTGAAGGGTGGTAGTGCATGACGACGGCCAGGAGTGGACCTCTATGGCGCCGCATCCTCTGGCCGAGCGTCTTGATTGTGTCGCTGCTGCTCGCCCTGATCGTCGGGCTGCGTCTCGCGCTGCCAGCACTCCATCTGCCTCCGGCATCCACTCCCGCCGCGCTATCACACCACTCACCTGCCTGCGTCGGAGAAAGCTGTGCGCTTGGGGCAGGGGTGAGCGGCGTGCGGCTCTTCGTGGAGCCGAATGATGGCGCCCAGCCCATCACCACGGCCATCGCTGCCGCCGCCCATTCGGTCTGGGTGGAGGTCTATCTGCTCACCGATGCGCGGGTGATCAGCGCGCTCGAAGAGGCGGCGCAGCGCGGTGTTGACGTGCGCGTGATGCTGGACGAGCACCCGTATGGCGGCGACGTCGTCTCGCCACAGCGGACGCTTCAGACGCTCACGACAGCAGGGATTCAGGCCCGCTTTGCCAATCCGGCCTACCGCTATACTCACACCAAGATGCTGATCGTTGATGGCGCGACCCTCTTCATCCTCACGGCGAACCTCTCACGATCTGGGCTGGGCGGCAGCAGCTTTGCGCGTAACCGAGAGTATGGAGTTATCGACACCCATGCCGACGATGTGGCCGAGGCGATGGCGATCTTCCAGGCGGACTGGAATCACACAACGCCAGTGCTGCATGATACAAATATGGTTGTCAGTCCGGTCAATGCGCGGGCGAAGATCACAGCGCTGCTACAATCTGCCCGCACATCGCTGTTGATCGAGGATGAGGAGATGTACGACACTGCGTCGGAGGATGCGCTCATCGCTGCGGTGCGACGCGGCGTGCAGGTGCGGCTCATCCTGCCCGATGCGTCGCTGGTCGAGACGGCGGATGTCACGAGACTCAAGGCCGGTGGCGTGTATATGGAATACGTGTCCGCGCCATATGCCCATGCCAAGGTCATCGTGGCCGACGGGCGGCTGGCTTTCGTTGGGTCGGAGAACTTCTCTCAGGCATCGCTTGACGAGAATCGGGAGGTTGGGCTGTTGCTGGCCGACCCTGCGGCGCTGGCGACGATTACCACAACCTTCGACCGGGATTGGATGGTTGGCCAGCCCGCCTGACGAATGTGCATCGTTCGCAGAGTTCGAGAGGAGAAATCGCCGATGGTTACCGAGATTGCGCGTTTCCGTGCCCAGCCGGGCAAAAGCGATGATCTGGCGGCGGGACTTGGCCGTGGCCTGAAGATCATTCAGGGTGCCGAAGGATGCCTCTCCGCACGACTCTGCCGCTGTGTCGAAGATAGCTCGGTCTATATCTACGAAATCGAGTGGGAAACGCT
>DASUWS010000225.1:0-7268 GCA_036378295.1 Ktedonobacterales bacterium | reverse complement strand
GTTCTGTGCCTGCAAGATCAGGCAACCTGCCAGCAGGTGATGGACGCTGTCGAGGCTCCATGATGGGGAGATGATACGCAATCCGTTTGGGATGTTGGCCTACGTTGGCCTATGTGGCGTCAGTGGAATCAGCCCTCTCCTCCAGCCCCTCCCCGCGGCGGGGAGGGGAGGATGGCCCGCAGGGCTGGGAGGGGGAATGACAACGACCACAACAGACTCGGTATGAAACGCGCGCTAGCCGTGCAGGCGGGCTGGGGCGATGACGCGGTTGACCGGGCCGGACCCCATGATGACGAAGACGTCACCGGGCTGGCGCAGCTCGCGCAATAGCGCCGCCGTCTCCTCGAAGGTGCCGCCATAGTGGGTGCATGCGGCGCGGCCCTCCCAGGCGGGACGGGCGGCAATCGCCTTGGCCAGATCGCTGCCGTGAATCAGGCCCGTGTCGCGCTCGCGAGACGGCTGAATCTCCACCACCACCGCCACATCCGCTTCGTCATAGGCGGCGGCGAATGGCTCCAGGAAGCGATGCAGCCGGGTGAAGAGCGTCGGCTGGAAGACGGCGATCAGCCGCCGGCCAGGGAAGCGCTTGCGCGCCGTGGCAATCGTCAGCGCGACCGCGTGAGGATGGTGGGCGTAGTCATCCACGAAGGTTACGTCGCCATCCTCGATAATCTCGAAGCGGCGGCGCAATCCGGGGAACTCAGAGAGCGCGCGCGCGATCACCTCCGGCGCGATGCCGAGCGCATCCGCCGCCGCTGCCGCCGCGACCGCGTTGGCAATGTTGTGCGCGCCGGGCGTCGCCAGGGTTACGCGCCCCTGTGGCTCGCCATGCAGCAGCAAGGTGAAGCTCGTCTCGGTATCGACGCGCACATCCGCCGCCCCCGCCACAGCATCAGGACGCTCCAGACTAAACGGGCGAAAGGTGAGCGGCATATCGCCGAGACGCGAGATCACGTCGCGGCAGCCGGGGATGTCGTCGTTGTAGACCACCGTCGGCCCGAAGCCGGCATCACCGCGCTCTATCGTATCCATCCCCCGCAGAAACCGCACGAAGGCGTCGCGAATGGCGTCATACGACGGGAAGAACTCAGGATGGTCATACTCGACGGCGGTCAGCACAACCATACGCGGGTGGTAGTTGAGGAAGTTATAGTTCCACTCGTCCGCCTCGTTGACGAACAGGTTGCCCTGCCCAAGGCGGACGTTGCCCTTCCATTCGGGCACGACCGCGCCCAGCTCAACGGTGGGATCGAATCCAGCAGCGATGGCGAGCGCGCCGATCAGCGCGCCGGTCGAGCCTTTACCGTGGACGCCCGCGACGGCGACGCTCGGCGTGTGACGCATCAGGTAGCCGAGCAGTGGCTGCCACTGCGTGACGGGGATGCCGCGCGCTTCGGCGGCCACAAGCTCGATATGGTCAGGGTGGAGATACGTGACGGCGGGATTGGTCACGACCAGGTCAACTTCGTGGACATGCGCGGCATCATGTCCGCGGGAGATGGGGATGCCCTGTTGCTCCAGCAGCCGCGTCATGGTCGTTTCGGCAATGTCGCAGCCAGTGACGAGCGCCCCCTGGTCATGGGCCAGCAAGACCACCGAAGAGACCCCACTGCCACCCGCGCCGACCACATGAATGCGCTTGCCGCGCAGGCCGTCTGGAAAGAGCTCCACCAAAGTGCCCGGATTCATAATGCCGCGATTCTCCACTCTAGATTGTTAGTCGACAGGCCGGGACTCCAAACCGTGCGAACACCAGTATGACGCACACTCGCTCCGCGCGCACCTCTCGATTGCATCACGATGGATTCGGGAGTCTGCCCGGATCCAGTTCCGAAATGATCCGCCGCGCCACCGCGCCGAGCTTCTTGAAGAGCGACGGATTCTCACCCTGAATGACCTTCACCTCGCCAAAGACCGCCCGTACCTCCAGATCAATTGTCGTCGCCTCGGGATGGTCCGGCGTTGTGCCCTGTGAGATCACCTCATCACGGACGAAGATGCCCCCCGATTTCTCGCCGAGCACTTCCACCTCGCCCATGAATGCACTGGCCCGCACCCGCACCCGCGCTGTTTCCGGCACGTAGATAGTGACCTGGCCAAAGATGGCGGAGAGTGTCATCGTGGCATGGGGCGGCAATGCCGCGAGATTGAGATCGAGCTTCATCTCACCGAAGATCGCGCCGCCAGTGGTATCGGGATCCAACCGCCAGGCGCGGTTGATACGCTTCAACTCGCTGAAGAAGGCTACCAGACGTTTCGGCTGTTGGCTCGTCCGCAAAGGCGCGGGAGGAAATGATGGCTGTGAGAGGGCGTCGAGTTGATCGAGCTTACTGCTGGGGAGCTCGGGCAGGCCGTTCATAATTGCCTGGCATTCGTCTGCGTCACGCGCGAGCAACAGAGCATCCAGACCGCGCTGAAACGTCTCGAATGCGATTTCACCCCGCTCGTAGCGCTCGCGTAGCACACGCATGGCTTCCTGTTGAGGTGTTGCCGATGGTTGCGATGGCTGCATTTGCATAGCAGGTATTCCTCCTCGCACCGCGCATGACAGGGATTGCTGCTGTCATACGCTTACCAGCATTCATACGTAGAGATCTCACGGAAGGTCCGCTGCATCCAATACGCGTGCAACGTTCCAGGCGTTGCTGCGAAAAGTATCCTATCCCTCCTGGGCTACCTATCCTCTGCTACCAGTCGCCACGCAGCTCCACTTCCAACTCCAGCTCGATACCAAACCGCTCGCGCACTGTCCGCCGGGCCAGCGCGATCAGACGGACAACATCTTCCGCTGTGGCGCCGCCTGTATTCACGATGAAATTGGCATGGCGCGGCGAGATCTGCGCTTTGCCGATCATATGGCCCTTCAAACCCGCCGCCTCGATCAGTCTACCAGAATATTCCGGCAGCGGATTCTTGAAGACGGAGCCAGCGCTCTTCTGTGTCGGCTGTGTCTCTTTGCGGTAGCGCAGGTGGTGCGCCACGCGTGCGCGCACCTCGGCGGGATCATCGCGCCTGAGTAGGAATGTCGCCCCGGTGATCATCTCCGCTGGCTCAATCGATGCCCGTGGCGCCGCCACTGGATGCCCATCGTCGTCGAAGGCGATGCGGCGGGCCGCGCGAAAGCGGCTGTGGCGGTAGTCCAGATCTAGCTCGGCGGCGGAAAGCTCGCGCACGACGCCTTCCCGCGTGAAGAGCACCCGCGCCGTTTGCAGCGTATCGGCGACGCACGCGCCATTCGCTCCGGCGTTGCTGACCACCGCGCCGCCAACCGTGCCGGGCACACCCGCGCCCCATTCCAGCCCACTTAACCCCTGAGCGGCCAGCGCATTCACCAGCTTCGGCAGATCAACGCCCGCATAGGCGGTGAGCAGCACATGCTCGCTATCTACGTCGTCGGTATGCCAGGCGGCACTATGCATGCGGGCAACGATGCCGCGTGCGCCCGCGTCGGAATAGAGGACGTTGGTGCCGTTGCCAACGAGCATCAGCGGCCAGCCTCTGGCGGAGGCCAGCGCCGTAAGCTCCACGAGTGTCGCTTCCCGCTCTACGGCCAGCCAGGCGTCTGCCGGGCCGCCCACGCCGAACGTGCCATGACGTGATAATTTCTCGCCGCCTACCACGCCCGTCCCGAACCGCTCCCGCAGCTCGTTCAGCATGGTTTGCGCTTCTTCTTCCCAGTCTTCATTCACCGACATCTATCTGTGCTACCCCACTGTGCTAGATCACTGGCGCTGGCATGCGTCGAGCGCGTCCGGTCAGACGCTCACCAGGCCCAGTATACACGGGAGCGAGGGGTATGCGATAGCAAAACAGGACGATGAGCTTGGGGGAAGGGAGACTCAAGCATCTATTGATCCCCGGCGAGATACCTCTTCCAAAAAGCCAGAACCCTCCCCGAAGCGGAGAGGGTAGCGAAAGATACAGGTGGTGAGCGGTAGGGCGCGTGATGCGTTAGGCGTTATGGGGATGGCAGGGTATAGGTGTAGCCCTCAGGCACCAGCAAGACCGTGCGTTTGGTAAACATGCTGTAAAAGACGCTCAGCGGCATATAGTTGACATAGTAGAGCGAGGAGTCTACCAGCCGCACGCCTTGATTATCACCCGCCGTCATCACCAGGAAGTGGCCGCCAGAGAAGAAGTGGTAATATCCGTAGCTGATGCGCACGTTGACGATCAGCGGCAGATGCAGCGTGTTGGTGATATAGAGCATCTGTTTGTAGGAGAGACCCTGCCGGAAATCTGATCGGAAGCCATGCTTCGCCGCGACTTTCTCGAATCCGGCATAGCTGAGCAGCCCCCCATTGGGCGAGATGTACGAGCCTAGCTCGTCGATCATGCTGCCGATAGTGACATTTCGCTCGCCCCAGGCCGTCAGCACCTCCGCCAGCACCGCCGCGCTACAGGCGGCTCCCCAGTAGGCGTTATACTGCGCGACCGAATCATACTGGTCAACGCGCTTGCCCTGAGTAAGCGGCTTAACGAGGTTCGCGACGTTATTCCCGTTCGCGCCCGCTGCCTGCGCATTGTAGAACGCCATGAGCGGTTGCGATGCCTCGCCCACATGGGTGACCGAGAGCACGAGCGTCACCACGAGCGCGATTATCGCCAGGCATGTGCGTGATACCGACCACGGATTGCGGCGCGCGGTCTCGATGGCGCGGGTATAGACTGGCTTGCGCATCGGAGGTACGGGTGGCCGCCAGGCGCTGAGATCAGGCACGCTATCAGTGGCCACCAAGGCATGCACGCCGCTCTGATATCTTTCCTGCGCGGCAGGCTCCTGGACGGGCACCGGCGCTAGCGCCAGCGACAACGGACGCGCCACCGAATGCGCGCGACTGCGGCCCGTGGGGGTAACGTCGTCGTCATTCGGATACTCATCCCACTCCTCGCCCTGGCGCGCATACTCCTCCCAGGGCGACTCCTGGTACTCCTGATCCTCCTGATGGCGTCGCGGGTGCGCTATGCGATCGAAGACGGTGCGCGAGGAACGGCGCTTGGCGCCTTCCCGTGAGACGGCAGGCATCGCGGGAACCGAGGGAAGCGTGAAGTGCGGCGTCCCAGACGGCGCCTGGGCCTCGCGCGCGGAGTATTCTGGCTCGAAGTCGTCATAGCCCTGGGTGGGTATTCGCGGGTCGGTAGCATCCGCCAGGGTGCGCGGGCGGCGGGCTCGGGTTCCAACAGGCTTGTTGCCGGCTGGCGCCGCAGCTCTACGGGGAGATCGGGTCTTCTTCTCCATGCGTGGGGCATCCTCCCTGCATCCCTGGGGCCACCCTGTGCCCACCACATCTTCGCCACTGACCAGAAGATCAGAAGATCCAGACCGAGCCGCGTTTTGGCAACGCCGGCCCGTAGCGAGAATAGTATACGCCTCTTCCATACCCGTCAAGGTAAGGCGCCAGAATTGTCTACCAGGCGCTGGGTGGATGTGTCGCCTTTTGGGGACTTGACGGGTGTGGGACTTTCCGGTATAACGGTCGCAGCCGGGAATGTGGATCTGCGCTCTGGTCTTATCGCACCTCTCAACACCATGTTGCCGGCCTCTTTTTTGCGCGCGGGCACCCTCCCTGCTTACGGCGCGCACCTCTCACCCTGACGAGAGCGGCGAGATCCGATTCCCACGGCGTTATATACTCAAAACGCAGACCGTCATGTTGCTCATTTCCCCGAAAAGGATTGCTGATTATGTCCCGGACTCCTGCGCCACCGCTCGCGGGCGTGCGCGTGCTCGATCTTTCGCGTCTGCTGCCTGGAGGGTACGCTACCCAAATGTTGGCTGATCTCGGAGCCGACGTGCTCAAGATCGAGGAGCCGGGGCCGGGCGACTACGCGCGGATGATGCCGCCTTTCGCACGAACCGTGGGGCAGGCGTTTCTGGCTGTCAACCGGGATAAGCGCAGTGTTGCCCTCAACCTGAAACACTCCGAGGGACGCGAGGCGCTGCTGCGGCTGGTCGGTGGCGCGGATGTACTGGTGGAGACGTATCGTCCCGGCGTCATGGCGCGACTTGGGCTGGACTACGAGACGCTCCACGCGCGCAATCAGCGGCTAGTCGTCTGCTCGATCTCCGGCTATGGGCAGGATGGTCCCTACAGCCAGCGCGCCGGGCACGACCTGAACTACATCGGCTACGCGGGCCTGCTGGCGCACCTGGCGCGCCCCGGAGAGCCACCAATCCTGCCGGGCGCGCAATTCGCTGATATCGCGGGCGGCTCGCTGATGGCCGTCACTGGGATACTGGCGGGACTGGTTGGCTGCGCGGCGACCGGAGAAGGTCGCTATGTGGATGTCTCGATGACCGATGGTGCGCTCTCACTGTTGCCATTGCTGGCGACCCGCGTGCTGAACGGTGCGCCAGAGCCGAAGCCAGGCGAGGCCGAGCTGACAGGCGCACTGCCCGGCTACAACATCTATGAAACCGCCGATGGCCGCTCTCTCACCGTGGCCGCGCTAGAGCCCAAGTTCTTCGAGAATCTCTGTCAGCGGCTTGGGCGTCCTGATCTGGTCGCGCGTCAGTTCCCCCGCGACGCGGCTGACCGTGATGAGGTGGTTTCCGAACTGGCGGCCATATTCCGCACGAAGACACGCGACGAATGGCTGGCTGAGCTGGCGGATGCCGATGCCTGTGTCGGCCCGGTGAATACGATTACCGAAGCACTGGCCGACCCGCAACTGCGCGCGCGCGGCATGATGGCTCACGGCAGCTACGGCCCGGCGGAAGGTGAGGGCGACGCGCTCCGCTACACGCCGCTGGTGAGCGATGCGCCGTTCATGCTGCGCCATGGGCTGCCGGGTCTGGGCGCGGATACCGCCGACGTGCTGAAAGAGGCTGGCTACACGCCGGAGGAGATCGAGGCACTGGCAAGCGTCGGAGCGATAGCGCTCGGATAGCATCCGGTCAGCATCTACTGGATAGGTTGAACGATAGAGCATAGCGCGAGAGGCCCGGATTGCCGGACCTCTCGTTTGGATAGCATCAGGCGATATGCTGCCGAGCACTAGCAGCCGGTCGCTGGCTGCCGGAAGCCGGGGAACGGGTTGAGATCGCCCATGAGCGAATAGCGCCCGACGTTCGCCGACGCGGCTTGCGTGGGCTCGGAGATCGTGTTCGGCGCGGTCCGCATGAACCAGGGCAGGAAGACCTCATCCTCCGGGTGATAATACCCATCGGCGCTCTGCGAGCCATTCGGGTTTGGTCCCTGCTCGAAGGTGTTCGTGCCCATCGCGAAGCCAATCGCGACGACCGGGTCACCGGTCTCCAGAATGCC
>DASUWS010000224.1:0-3073 GCA_036378295.1 Ktedonobacterales bacterium | reverse complement strand
AAGCGCCTGGTCTGCGTGACCGGGAATAAGACCGATAGAATGCGCCTGGCGAGCCGTCGGACGGTGGCGCGGCGCTTCGAAGCGCTGGCGCATGATCGGTGGCCCGTCTTGAATATGCTCCAAGGATACGCCATCCCACTCGAGCCGATGCTGAGACGGAACAGCCGAGACAAAACAGCAGGGCACACGAGCAGCAACCTTCTTCTCGTACTGCCTGTTCTTTCCTGCGGTAAGAAAGAAAGCAAGCGGGCAAGAAGAGGGGTAGTCTACGCGATGGAAAGTGTGCCAGGACCAGAAAGAGAGCTAGAGCGTGCGCTCGTGCGTTGCGCCTGGGCTGGGAGTCCACGAGCCATACCCTATCATGATGAGGAGTGGGGTGTTCCGGTCTTTGACGATCAGATGCTCTTCGAGTTCCTGAGTCTGGAAGGCGCGCAGGCAGGGTTGAGCTGGGAGACCATCCTCAAAAAGCGAGAGCACTACCGGCGCGTGTTTGACCACTTTGATCTCCATGCGATCGCCTCCTATGGCCCGCAAAAAGTAGAGCAGTTGATGGCTGATCCGGGGATCGTGCGCAACCGCGCGAAAATCCAGTCGATCATGCGTAATGCGCAGGCGGTGCTTGCCCTCCAACAGGAATATGGCAGTTTTGCGCAGTTCATCTGGCAGTTTGTGGGACATCGCCCCAGGATCAACCAGTGGCACACATTGTCCGAGCTTCCAGCCACTACCGCGGAATCCGACGCCATGAGCAAAGCCTTAAAGCAGCGCGGCTTCGGCTTCGTCGGCTCGACCATCTGTTACGCCTTCATGCAAGCCACCGGCATGGTCAATGATCATACCGTCGACTGTTTTCGGTATGAGCCTTTGACCCTCTTGGCCGCTTCTCTCGAAAGAGCCAGTCATCCAGATTCCATCTGAGGCTGTGTCGAACAGGAGAATCGCGGCGCGCGTGTGCTGTCATCGCTGCGGTCGGCTGCCGAGAAAGGTCATGAGGCCGTCGGTGAGGCCTATCAGCAGCGCGGTGACCCCTATCGGTATTCCCCACACGGCCAGGGAGAACCCCCAGCATTCGAATGAAGGTCGCCTGAATATTCGTGCCCTTGCATGGGCATGGTAATTCGTAGGGTGAATTCAAGGAGCATACGAAACCACCCAACTCAACCTATCACCCCACCACTTCCTGTGGCGCTCGAACGAACAGGTCTTCGTCTGTGACGTTCGTGTGACAGCGTCTCTGGCAAGGTTGACACGCCTGTGATGCCCAGGCGATACGCTCACCGCAGCACACATGTATCACTACTTCTGCCGCGAACAAAGCCCTGGTCGCCCACTCATACCTGCGGGCTGGTTGGCCAGCGTTTCTTCTGCGGCGGCTAGAGCTTCCAGGAGTACGCCAGTGAATGAGCAAGTCCCGTTGCCGAACCGGGTCGCTGTGCCCGCGCTGCTCCGCTGCATCGCCAGCACTGTGGGACTGCTGGCGCAACGCCGCATCCATCTTCCGCGGCAGCACGTCGGGAAATGGATACGTTTCGCTGATGGCACGTCGGCACGAGTCTACCGGGAAACCGTCGTCGAATGCTCCCCGCGAGATCCCTGTGCCCTCCTGGTTGAGTTCCAGTTGTGGACCTGGGCTGTGCGAGGCCGACGGACTCATACGCTCTTCCGCTGGGAAAGTCTGCTCAACACGCCCCTGTTCGTGGGTTTCCCTGGCTTTGTCTCGAAGTTGTGGCTGGCGAATGACGAACACGGCGTCTATCGGGGAATCTACGAGTGGGACGGACCAGAGCGCGCCGAACACTACGCCCGCTCCCTGTGGCGTGTCCTCGCGCTCGGGTGTGAGCCAGGCTCGATCCACTACCAGGTGGTCCCCGGAGTGCGGCGTGACGCGTTCCTTGCGGCTCCGTACCTGCTTGGCACTACAGCCGATGCCACATCAGCCACCGAGACGAAGTGGTGGCAACCGCTGGAGGTTTCGTGATGCGTCCCGCGACACGGGCAGCGGAGATTCTGGTCGTAGGCGCCGGGCCGACCGGTCTGGCGCTGGCATTGCAGGCCCATGACCACGGTGCTCGTGTTCGCATCATTGAGCGGCGGAGTGGGGCCTTCCGACCGTCACGCGCCCTCATCATGCATCCTCGCACCCTGGAGGTACTGCGCCCGCTGGGTGTCACCGAGGCGCTGCTGGCTCGCGCCGATACCGCCCCTGAAGGCCATCTGCATCTGGGTTCCCGCGTTGTCCGCGCCCGTCTGGCCGAGTTTGCGCTGCCAGATACGGCATTCCCGCATCTCTCGCTCATGCGGCAGATGGACGTCGAAACGGTGCTCGCGGAAGCGCTTGCCGAGCGCGGGGTCGAGGTGGAACGCGGCACTGAGCTGGTCAACGTGCTGAAGCGGGATGGGGAGGGCGGCGCAAGCGCAACGTTGCGGTCGCCCTCCGGACTAGATCAGGTCATATGTGATGTCATCGCGGGCTGCGATGGCCCAGAAAGTCTCGTACGCCGCTCTGCGGGTATCCGCTGGTATGGTGGAGCGTACCGGCAGGAGGTCGTGCTTGCCGATATCGAGCTGGACGCCAACCTTGCCCGAGGAGTCGCCCACGTCGTCGCCGGGCGCCGGGGGCTGCTGTTTGTCTTCGCGCTGGGTGAACGCGCCACCTGGCGACTGCTGGCCACTCGCCCGTCGGGTGATGACCCGCTGCCGTTCGGGCAGCCTGGCCCCTCCGTCCCTCGTGCCGAGCTTCAGGCGATGTTGGACGAGGCGGGCTTCGACGCGCGGATCACCTCGCTTGTCTGGTCGGCGCGATACCGCCTGCAGCATCGGCTTGCCGCCCGGTTGAATCGTGGCAGGCTCTATCTCGTGGGAGACGCCGCCCACGCCTTCTCACCCGCCACTGGGCAGGGGATGAACACAGGCATTCAAGATGCCATGAATCTTGGGTGGAAGCTCGCCTTTGCGCCCACCGCATCCGATCCGGCGGCGCTTCTCGGCTCCTATGATCGCGAGCGCGGGCCGGCAGCCTGCCAGACGCTGGCGATGACCCACCTGGCATTCTGGTTCGAGGCCTCTACTGATC
>DASUWS010000223.1:0-5536 GCA_036378295.1 Ktedonobacterales bacterium | reverse complement strand
GCTCGATCTTTCTCTGTCGGGATGTGTCAGCCCGATTGGCTACTCTTCGGGCAGGTTCTCCCTCGTCCAGGTGCCCACGCGCTTGATCGTATGCGCGCCGTGAGCCATGAGCGTTTCGTGCGCGCGTTCCACATCCGCGCTGTCGTCCGTGCGCACCTGAATCACGACGTGCCCGCGTCGCCGCTCCTCGGCGTATTCTGCCTGGTCGAGTCCTTCCTCGGTGAAGAGTCGCTGCGAGATAGATGGCGGATCGGCCAGCGTCCCTTGTTCGCGCTCGGAGTCTGGTGCGCCCGGATGGAGCGGCGCGCTCAGCACAATGTCAGCCGCCGCGAATCCCTGTTCTTCGAGCGCTTTGGCAGCTTCCTGGGCCTTCTCGGAAGTATCGAGCACGGCAATGACATAGTTCTTGAACGGGACTTTCCCCCTGGCATATTGATCGGTATTCTTCTCAGAGGATGTCATCGGAAATCCCTTCCTATTGGCGTCTTAGCATCGGTCCACGATTCGCCGCCGCTCACAACACGCAGAACACGCACAAACATCGCGGCGACCTCAGCGATACCCGCAGCACGAACTATGCCGCCGCCCGAGCATGCCCCCTTGCGCGCATGGATGTGCTGCCTGCCCGCTATTGTGAGTCCTGCCACATCTGCACGTCGCGTTTTCATTGACATGTCACGGCTCACACAACTACAATGTCACCTGCGCCTGAGAGGGATACTGCCGGAAATGTGTCGCGAATGAGTCAGGATGCTGCTGGCAGCGGGCGCCTGGCGTGAAGGAGTTCTCATAATGGGCATTGGGCTGGAAAAGACAACCCCAACCAAAGAGCCGCAACGGCACGTCGTTGCGCGCTGGGTATCCGCCATCATCCACCCCATCGCCTTTCCAATCCTCACGCTGGGAGTGCTCATCTATGTCGCCACCAAATCTCTGGCGGAGACCTCACGCTGGCTGGTCCTGGCGCTCGTGCTGACCTCGCTCCCGGTTGCTGTGATGGTCGGACTTCAGGTGTTGCGCGGTCGCTGGACCGATTTCGACGTTAGCGTGCGCCGCCAGCGCTATGCGCTCTATCCCTTCGGCTTCGCCTGTATGCTGGCGCTGATTCTGGCCTATGCCCACTTCAACGCCCCGCGTGTCGCCGTTCGGGCGATGAGTGGGTTTGCCCTCGCCAATGCCATCGATGCGTTCATCAACTTCCTCTATAAAGTCAGCGCGCATGCCACCGGAGCCGCCGCCTGCGCTACCTTGCTCTGGCTCGGCGGAACACCGATCTGGGGTATTGCGGCGTCCTGCGCCGCCGTGCTGGTGGGATGGTCGCGCGTCGAGCTTGGGCGTCACACGCGCGGGCAGGTGTTGCTGGGCTGGGGCGTCGGCATTCTCGCCCCGGTGGTCGCTTTCGCCTTGCTGTAGGATAGGATGCGGATGGCGGCTCGGTTGGGGCGTATCCAGGGCCAAGTCGCATGAACAGAACTGATCGCCTGCTGGCCATCGTCCTGGAGCTTCAGGGCAAGGGGTGGCAGCGGGCCGAAGATCTCGCGGACACCTTCGAGACCAGCAAGCGCACTATCTACCGCGATATGCTGGCGCTGGGTGAGGCTGGCGTGCCCGTTGTCTCGATTCCAGGGCGTGGCTACTCGCTGGTTGAGGGCTATTTTCTGCCGCCGCTCTCCTTCACTGCCGATGAGGCCACGATGCTCCTGCTGGGCAGCGGTGTGATGGCGCAGAGTTTCGATGTGCAATACCGCACGGCAGCGGAATCCGCTGGACGGAAGATCGCGGGCGTGCTGCCAGAGCGGCTGCGCGAGGATGTGCGAGCGCTGCGCGAGCGGTTCGCCTTCATCCACATGAGTAGCAACAGGTCGCCAGATGATTCGCAGCGCCTGTTGCTCTTGCGGCGAGCGATGCTCGAAGGCCATCAGGTGCGCTTTAGCTACTTTGCCCGCTCGCACGATGACGGCGCCCGCAAACCGACGACGCGCACCGTCCACCCGTATCGTCTGGCGCACATGCGCAGCGCCTGGTATCTCACTGGCTGGGATGTTACGCGTGGGGACGTGCGTCTTTTCCGTCTGGCGCGCATGGAAGACCTCATCGTGCTGGGCGACACCTTCACCCGTCCAGCCGAGGTTCCATTGGGACGGCGCGAGGTTTCTCCCGATGAGATGATCGTCGTTCGCGTGCTGCTGGATCATGAAGTTGCGCGCTGGGCGCAGGAAGAGCCGTCGTACTTTCGTGTCGCTGAAGAGATGACCACCGATGGGCTGCTGATAACGCTGCACGTGCGCGACGAAAAGGATGTGGTCCAGTGGCTGCTTGGCTGGGGGCGCCATCTGCGCGTGCTAGAGCCGGAATCGCTGCGCCAGCGGATCGCCGCCGAAGCGGATGTCATGCTGCGCCGCCACCACCCTATGTGACGAGATGCGTTGTCCGGACTTTCGATTGGAACCGCTACACTGCCGATGATTCTGACGCTTCTAACGCTACTGACATACCGTTGTCACTCGCCTCTGTCATACTGCTCTCAGAGCCGGGGAGAAAGCCTCCCAATGGCCGAGAGGAACCACTAAGAAAGGGACGATCAACGATGAACAGCAGTGTGCAATTTATTGTCCGCCATGTGTCAGATATCGCCGCCGCCCGCGCCTTCTACACAGAAAAGCTGGGGTTCAAGGTAGAAGCTGAGCAACCGGGCTTCGTCCAGTTCACCGCACCAGATGGGGCGCCCTTTGCTGTCAGTCTGGCAAGTGCTGATCCAGTGGCAAAGGAGCTACCCGGAGGACATTCCGAGCCGCTGGAATTGTGGTGGTATGTCGACGACGCCGACGCCACCTACGCCGAGCTGGAAGCGAAGGGTGTTGAGGTGGTCTTCCCACCGAAGGATATGCCGTTTGGGCGCGCGTTTGCCATCAAAGACGCGACGGGCGCCTACTGCTTCATCCTTCAGCCGCCACGCTAGACCACCCTAGCGCCTCGTTTGGTCCCCTCCCCGTCTTGGGGAGGGGAATGTGGGAGGGGAATGGGGAGACAGGCCCACGCTAGCCAATCGCGTAGACGACGGCGACATCCACCGCGACATCCTGCTGGCCCGGCTGAATTGGCGTCGGGGGAGCCGCTTTATCCCCCGCGGCGCTCTGATTCGCCGAGTAGGGCGGCACTGGTCCTGATGTGTTGCCACAGCCGCCGACCTCAATCGAGACCGGTGAACCCAGATGCACGCCCGCGCCCTGCGCGATGCGCGACGCCTGATTCTTCGCGTCAGTCAGCGCTTTCTGCTGCGCCTGGGTCGCTGCTGCTGATGGATCGCTGGATGAGAACGAGATCCCATTGACGACGATGCTATTGCCGCCCGCGACAGTCACCGCATCTACCAGCGTGCTGACTGCCGAGACGTCGCGAACCGTGACGTTGACGTTGTTGGTAGCGGAGTAGCCGTTGGGGCGTTGGGTGCCGCCGCTATAGTCGTACTGGGGCGAGATCGAGACGTAGCCCGTCTGGATGTCGTCGCTGGCGACGCCGTTGCTCTTGAGCGCGTTGATCACCGCTGTCATTGCCGACGCCGCGCGGTTGCGCGCATCCACCGCCGTGCTTGCCTGCACACTTACGCCCGCGCTGATCCGCGCCCGGTCGGGCTTGATCTGTGCCGTGCCGTGGCCGCAGACACTGATGCCTGTTTGCTGTGACGTCACTGGCAGCACCGAAACCGCCCCGGCATGCGCCACATTCACCAATCCCAGGGTAATCGCGACCGTCGCCAACACGGTAAAGGCGGCAAGAAGCACGACTATGAGCCGTGATGGTCCTGATGAGAGAGACACGTATTTCCTCCTGGCGCGTGGCCATCAATCCACGATCTTTCGCGTGCGCACGCTGCTATGACGGCAAACGCTCGCTGAAAGTTCCGGTCCAGGAGGAAGGCGAGTGCGGGCGGTGCATCGTCCCGGCTCGCCACCACTGCTCCGTTCCCATGTCGCTACCCCTGTGGGGAGCGCTCTCCGCCAGGATGATCGGTTTCGGCGCCTCCCGCGCCATCCATATCCGCTGCCTCAAGCGGTGCGAGCGCGAAATCGTAGCGCATGGTGGAGAACGGAGTTCCCATCTGCCTGCCATCGGGAGCAACCCCCGCCTCGTGATGCGCAAACGGCGTGATCAGCGCTGTCTTGACGCCAAAGACCGCGTCGGAATCGAGGTAGGGATCGCCTTCCGCGAAGACGTGGGTAATCAGGGGGTGATAGCCTGGCGCTGTGATCATAAAATGTACGTGTGCCGGGCGCATGGGGCTGCGGTTAGCCGCCGCAAGCAGCTCGCCCACCGGCCCATCGTCGGGGATAGGGTAGGCGGTTGGCCGGAGCGACCAGAAGTAATAGCGACCCTCGCGGTCGCTGAACAGGTGTCCGCGACCGCGCGCGGCGGACAGGTCATCATACTGCACGTCATAGTGGCCAAGGTCGTCGGCCTGCCATACCTCGATGCGCGCGTCCGGGATGGGCGCACCAGTAATCGAGCGCACGTATCCCTCCATGAAACATGGTTCGCCAGGGGCGCCGTTGGCAATATCGTCGCCATTGGCGAAGCGCGGCGAGTTCGCGGTGAAGAATGGGCCGAAGACCGTTGATTCAGTCGTGCCGCGCGGACGCCGGGTATTGATGCCAATCACCTGCATTGAAGCGCCCAGCACATCGGAGAGCAGAATGAACTCCTGGCGCTGTTCGGTGGTGATATGGCCAACGCGTGTCAGGAAGTCGATGCCGCGCGCCCATTCCTCTTCGGTCAGCTGCACGTCTTCGATGAACGCGTGCAGATGCTTCACGAGGCTCTGCGCGATGCGGGTGAATCGCTCTGAGGAGCAGTGTGAGAAGTTAGCGAGAACCGCCTCGGTTAAGTCTTCGCCACTGAGGTTTCGCGCGCTGCCGGACGTGGTAGGCTGATCCGAATGCATACCGCTTCCTCCACTTCATTCACTTCATTCACGTCATTGGCGTCGTACCGCTCGCATATTCTCGCAGAGTCAGGAGATGGTGATGCCCATCGCACGGACGAGCGCCAGGGCCTGCGCTTCGTCGATGATCGCGCCGCGCAACTCGGCGGGGCCAGCGCGCATGCCATCTATCTGGCAGCCGCGCAAATCCGCGCCCGCAAGAGTCGCCCCGGTGAAATCGGTATTGCTGAGGTCGCAGCGAACGAACGCCGCCCCCGTCAAATCCGAAGCGCGAAAATCAGTCCCGGCGAGCGGGCATTCCTCGAAGCGCACGCCGCGCATCTTGCTCTGATAGAACTGGGCGAGATCCACTTTGCAGTCTCTGAACAGCGTATCCTGGAACAAGGCTTCCTGTGTGCTGAATCCGGTCAGGCGGCAGCCGATGAACTCGGCGCGGGCACATGAGGCGCTGGGCCACGCGGCGTTGGCCAGATTGCAGCCCACGAAGCGCACATCCTCCATACGGAGGTGGTCGAATCGAGTCGCGGTAGCGATGACCTGGGTGAACACGACAGTCTCGAAATGCAGGCGTGACATGGACTGCTCCGCGAGGTCGAG
>DASUWS010000222.1:0-12860 GCA_036378295.1 Ktedonobacterales bacterium | reverse complement strand
CTGCCCCACGAGCTGACTCCGGCGCGGCGCGGGCGCATCCGTCGGATGATCCGCTCGACGCGGGCACGCATCAGCCTGGGTATGAACTCCTCTACGATCCGTCCCATGGATGCAGGCAAGCGCGCCGGATAGCCAGAAGAGCGGTTGTGCAGTGTGATTGCTGCCCACACCCCCGGCCTCAGGTCTTTGGCCACCCCCATCCGGACGCTGGGAGGGGGACAGGAGGAGTGGGTCGCTCCCGCTCAACACCTCACTAGTTACCGACTCAGCCAACCATCCAGCTATGATGAATATGGCTGCAACGTTGGTTACGACTGCCCGTGCATCGCCCGGTACGGCATGCGCATATACGCATCGCCGGCTGGCAGCTCGTCGAGCATCTGCGCCAGCCGTTTCTCACGTGTTTCCGGTCGCCAGGCACTCGTGATCCAGCGGAGATAGTCGTTTTGCTGGTACAGCGGTCGCGCGAGATACGCCCCCATCAGTCCGCCCTGATCGAGCGCGTCGCGGACAGATGCCGGCATGGGACAACGCGGCCGCCTGCGGGGATTCTGAGATACATCTACGTCGCTCAATACGCTGTTTACCTTTCTGCTGCCTGACTCCATCGTCAGCTACGGTACGACGGCAATCGCCTCCATCTCGATCAGGAAGTCGGGATTCGCCAGCCCGGCCACGTACGCCATGGTGATTGCCGGTGGGTTGGGGCGATTACCCCAGACGCGCTGGAATACCGCGAAGCCTGGCGCGATTGCCTGTCCCTGCACGACGTAGAGGGTCCATTTGATCACGTGCTCCAGCGTCGCGCCGCCCGCCGCCAGCGCAACTTGCAGGTTCTGCATCACCTGTTCGGTCTGCGCGGCGATGTCACCTTTCCCCACGATATTCCCCGCCGCGTCTACCGCGTCCTGCCCGCCGATGTAGACCGTTTTTGTCTGCCCGCTGACGACGATGACATTGGCGAACGCCGGGTTCTTGTGCAGGCCATCAGGGTTGAGATATTCAACACTTCCCATTGGTTTCCTCCTTCACAATTGGCTAATGCCAGTGTACGCTCTCTTGGGTGACACCCATTGTCACTCGATAATTGTCTCTTGATGAGAGGAAGTACGGCATGCGCGCGGACAGGCTGCTCGCCATCACGATGCTCTTGCAGGCACGCGGCAAAATGACGGCGCAGGCGCTTGCCGCGGAGTTGGAGGTATCGCGCCGGACGATTCTGCGCGACATCGAAGCCCTGAGCATTGCGGGCGTGCCGATCTATGCCGAAGGTGGACATGGTGGTGGTATCGCGCTCGACCCGCAGTACCGGACAACGCTAACTGGGCTGACTGAGACGGAGGCGCTAACGCTTTTCATCTCAGGAATGCCGAATCTCCCGCGCGATTTGGGCTTTCAGGAGCAGGCGCGGCACACACTGCTCAAGCTGTTCGCGGCGCTGCCCGCGCTGCATCGCGGCGCCATCGAGCAGTTCCGCCAGCGGGTCCATATCGATCCGATTTGGTGGTGGAACGAGGCGTCGCCGCCATTCTGGGACGCGCTCCAGCGTGCTGTCTACGATGCGCGCCGCCTGCGCATGACCTACATCCGCGCCGATGGCACGATTGCCGAGCGCATCGTTGAGCCGTACAGTCTGGTAGCGAAAGCCGGCGTATGGTATCTGCTGGCCCGGCGCGATGGCGAGTATCGCACGTATCGTGTCTCGCGCATCCGCGAGGCGGAGGTACTGGAGACGCCCTTTCAGCGGCAGCCGGACTTCGATCTGGAGACATACTGGCGCGAGCATACCAGGCAGGTGAGCGGGCGAGCGTCGTCGTATGCGTTCGCGGTCCGCTGCAACGAGCAGGGGCTGACATTCCTCCGGCGGCACATCCTCGACGTAAGCGCCACGCCTGATAGCATGGGATGGTACCGTGCCGAGATGCGTGTCGGCTCGGTCGAAGATGCGCGGATGCTGGCGTTTGGCCTGGGGACTGGCGGGACCGTGATCGAGCCGGTGGAGCTTCGGGAAGACGTTCAGCGCAGGGCACGAGAGATGCTTGGCCAGCCTGGGCAGTAGAACATCTGTTTTGGTACAATAGCCGTGTGACTGTCATCCCCATCTCTGGAGTGCAGAGAGCAGCGGAGGATACTGTATGGAGCCGATCTTCTTTCGCTCACCCGAGGAGTTTCGCGCCTGGCTGCAGGAGCACCATGCCACGGAGCGGGAGCTTCTGCTGGGATTCTACAAGAAACGCTCGGGAGTGACAGGCTTCACGCAGGCCCAGGCGGTGGACGAGGCGCTCTGCTTTGGCTGGATAGACGGCCATGTGAAATCCCTTGACGAGCATCGCTATACCGCTCGCTTCACGCCTCGCAAGCCGCATAGCATCTGGAGCGCGGTCAACCTCCGGCGCGCGGAGCAGTTGATCGCGGATGGGAAGATGCAGCCAGCGGGACTCCAGACCTTCACCGGGCGTGATCCCAGGCAGGCGGGAAGATACTCTTTCGAGAACCGCCCGCAGTCGCTCGATGAAGTTGACGAGGCGCAGTTTCGGGCGAATGCGTCCGCCTGGGAGTTTTTCCAGGTACAGGCGCCCTCGTACCAGCGCACCGCTATCTGGTGGATAGTGAGCGCGAAGACGGAAACAACACGTCGCAAGCGGCTCACGACGCTCATCCAGGACTCCGCCGAGAGGAGGAAGTTGAAGCACCTCTCGTATGGCTCCGCCGCCCCGCGCTCTTCAGGCGGGTCATCGTCTCGTGCGAGTAATGCGAGCGATAAAGGTGCTGTATGACTGATCTGGCGCGCAAGCTCGGCATCGTGCCTGGCTGCTCGGTTGCGCTGGTGGACGCACCTGCGCCAGCCGTCACCCTGCTGCGGGATGCCTGTCCATCCGGCGTGACACCCGCCGAACTGGCCGAGAATAACGAGCGCTATGATCTGATCTTTCTCTGGCCACGGACGGTCGCGGGCCTGGCCGAGCGTTTCGCCGCGCTCCAATGGCGCATCGTGCCCAGTGGCGCGATCTGGGTGATATTGGCGAAGAAGCCCGTCGCCCGCAGACGAGGCATCACCTTCACCTGGGACGACGTGCAGGCTGCCGCGCTACAAACTGATCTGGTGGATAACAAGATCGCCGCGTTCTCCCAGGAGGAGTACGGCACGCGCTTCGTCATCCGTCGCGAGCGCCGTCCCTCGTACGCGCCAGGGCGCTAGCCGCCGCAATACTGCCCATGATTTCCTGGCAAAACACCTCGCTCATGCCCGCTGCCTGGGAACTTCCGGAGAATATGCAACGTATTCCCCTTGGAGGGAAACTGCCATTCTGATATACTGCGGTGGATACGCCGCGGACGAAAAGATGACTGGCAGACATACAATATGCTGGAGGGCGCGATGTTGCATCTGGAGGGACGAGAGGTAGGCGGCTGCAAGCTCGTGCGCAAGATCGGCGAGGGCGGCATGGGCGAGGTCTATCTCGGCGAGCAGATCCGGGTCGGTAATCGTGCCGTAGCCGTCAAAATTGTGCGCGCGGAGGACGACGGGGATAGCGCCCAGATTGCCGATATCGCCCGCCGCTTCCAGCGGGAAGCCTCCCTGCTCGGCAACTTTTCCCACTCGAACATCCTCCCAGTGCACGATAGCGGTGTGCAGGGCGATCTACTCTATCTCGTCATGCAATACGCGCCCGATGGCTCGCTGGCCGATGCCATCAAAGGACGCACAAGCCACCCGCTGACGCTTCCCGCCTCGCCTGCCTTCGTTGCCGACCTCATCGGTCAGGTGGCTTCCGCCCTCCAGTATACCCACGACCGTGGCGTCGTCCATCGTGACGTCAAGCCGGGCAATGTGCTGCTGCAACTGGAGCCGAACGGCCACTGGCGCGCGCTGCTTGCGGACTTTGGCATCGCGCGAGGCGCCGACAGCAGCAGCCTTCGGACGAAGGTATCGGGCACGCTGGCCTACATGGCGCCGGAGCAGTTCAGCGGCAAGTTCTCGCCCGCGAGCGACCAGTACGCCCTGGCCGTCATGACGTACCAGCTTCTCACGGGCCATACGCCATTCGAGGGCGATCTGGCGACCCTGACACGCGGCCATATGTACGAAGCGCCACCTTCGGTGCGCACCTACAATCCAGCGCTTCCGGCGACAGTGGACATTGTGCTGGCCCGCGCGCTGGCGAAAGATCCCGCGCAGCGCTACCCCTCCGTCGCGGAATACGCGAAAGCGCTTCAATCCGCCTTGTCAGCGAAACCGGTGGGCGCTGGTGCCTTGCCGCCAGGACCCGCCACCGGTAGAGTGTCACAGGGACCCGCACCTCAATGGCCGATGGCGAAGCCGCCACGCGAGCGCAAGCCGGGGCTGGGCCGTATCTGGTTGGTCGCGCTTGCCGCCGTTCTTCTGCTGGTGAGTATCGTCGGGGCGAGTGGGCTGATCATGCGGCAGCAGCGGGAGCAACAGTCAACGCAGGCGACCCAGACGGCGCAAGCAGGCACCGCCGCGGCGAATGCCAGCGCGACCTCGGCAGCCCAGGCGGCTCAAGCGACGCAGGCCGCGCAACAGACCGCCGCCGCGAGTACCGTGACGGTCACCACCACGCCCCCACCCATCTCACAAGACATGACCACGCTGCCAGCACCTCCAACAGGAGTGAACACCACCCCGGTGTTCTCGGACGCCTCGCCGGGATGCGAAGGGGCAACGACACCCTGGGACACAAGCGCGAATGTGAGTAAGACGTGTCCGGGCGGTGGTGCGGACCTCAAGGTGACAGCGCAGAATGCCCTTGGCTGCATCCAGCGCAAAGATCCCACGCAGAACGATGGCTACGTGGCTGCAATCGCGCAACCGGGCTCTGGGTCCGTCGTGCTAGGATTCCGCCAGGGCCAGGGAAACACGACAGGCGGCCTCACGAATATCACCGGCTACTACTTCCGGGTAGACCCGGCGGCGAAGGCGTACGTGCTCTACAAGGTTGACGCGAATGGCACTTCCACGAATGTTACTCGTGGCAATCTAACGAGCGGTCTGGCCCCGCACTTCGCGGTCAGCGTCCTCTACCAGGGCGACCAGATGACGCTCTACATCAATGGCGTCAAGCTGAAGACAGCGACGGACCCGGACTTCAGCAACGGCTGGATGGCGCTCTGCACAACTGGCGAGGCGACCTATACCAACGCGGAGATGCACCCGTTGGCGAGCTAGCTGCTACTCCTTGACGCTTGCTGCCCCGGCTCTCTATAATCCGCGCGGAGCGTTGTATCTTTGAGTCAATGGGGACTCATCGATACAACTGATGATCCCATTCCGGCGCGAGAGGAGAAGCACTGGCATGACAATCGTGGGCGACGAGACGATCATCGAAGCGATTACCGGGCGGGAGGTGCTTGATTCGCGTGGCAATCCGACGGTGGAGGTGACGGTATCGCTGCTGGGTGGCGCGTCGGGCACGGCCATTGTACCATCCGGCGCATCCACGGGCGCGCATGAGGCGGTGGAGCTGCGCGATGGCGATACACAGCGCTACGGCGGCAAGGGCGTCTTGAAGGCCGTCCAGAACGTCAATGAAGCGATCCAGGATGCCCTCACCGGACTCGACGCCCTCGATCAGGTCGCGCTGGATGAGCGCATGATCGAACTGGATGGCTCCGAGAACAAAGGCACGCTCGGCGCCAACGCGATTCTCGGCGTCTCGCTGGCGCTGGCCCACGCCGCAGCCTCAGCCACCAACGTTCCCCTCTATCGCTACATCGGCGGAACGTCCGCCCGCGTGCTCCCCGTGCCGATGATGAACATCCTCAACGGGGGCAAACACGCCGAAAACTCGACGGACCTGCAAGAGTTCATGATTCTGCCGGTGGGCGCGGAGTCATTCACCGAGGCCGTGCGCTGGTGCAGCGAGGTCTATCACGCGCTCAAGAAGGTGTTGCATGACCGCAAGCTCAACACCAATGTCGGCGACGAAGGCGGGTTCGCGCCGTCGCTTGGCTCGAATCGCGACGCGCTGGAGGTGATCGTCGCGGCAATCGAGGCGGCAGGCTATGAGCCGGGCAGCGATATCTTCCTGGGACTGGACCCCGCTGCCAGCGAGTTCTATAACAATGGCAAGTACGAGCTGGCGCGTGAAGGCCGGACGCTGACGGCGAGTGAGATGGTGAGTCTGTACGAGCAGTGGATCGGCGAGTATCCGATCGTCACCATCGAAGACGGGCTGGCCGAAGACGACTGGGCTGGCTGGGCAGAGTTGACGCAACGGCTCGGCAAGCATGTGCAACTGGTCGGCGATGATCTGTTCGTCACCAACACCGAGCGGCTGGCGCGCGGCATTCGTGAGGGCGTGGCCAATTCCATCCTGATCAAGCTGAACCAGATCGGCACACTGACCGAGACACTGGCCGCTATCCAGATGGCTTCACACGCGGGCTACACGTCTGTCATCTCGCATCGCTCCGGCGAGACCGAAGATACGACTATCGCTGATCTCGCGGTTGCCACGAACGCTGGCCAGATCAAGACGGGCGCTCCAGCGCGCTCGGAGCGGGTTGCCAAATATAACCGGCTGATGGCCATCGAGTCGGCGCTCGGTCCAGCGGCGCGCTACGCGGGGTTCTCCGCCTTCTTCAACGTGCCCACGCTGCTCGCCCGCGCCTGATCATCTGACCAACGGAAGATCCTTGAAGAACAGGAAGAGAAGATAGCTCATGAGCGAGACCCCAGAAAGCGAGCAGATGCCGAACGAGGTGAACCCGCAGCACCCCGCCGAACAACCCAGGACAGCCAGCGGCAAAGGCGCGGATGTCTCCGAGGCGCAATCGCCCTCGCAAGCCGTGCCCGCGCCCGAGCCAGAGCAGCCGCGACGTGACACAGCCACCCGCGCCCCCGCGACCTCTACACAGCGAGGCACAGCCGTCAGCATCCACTACAATCTGAGCTTCGTCGTCGCGAACGAGGCGGCTGGTCCGCGTGGCGCGATAGTGCTCTTGCACGATCTGCCCGGCGGCGCGTTTGTCTGGGAGGGCATCATCTCACAACTCGCGGCGACCGGCCACGCCGTCTATGCCTTCGACATGCTCGGATATGGCCAGTCGGATCATCCGTGGCCGTCGGACACGAGCATATGGGGGCACGCTGATGCGCTGCTCTATGCCTTCGAGGGCCTGAAGCTGCAAGAGATCACGCTCGTTGGTATCGGGTTGGGTGGCGCGGTGGCGCAGGTCTTGGCGAACCGGATCTTCCGCGAGCATGTCGCCAAACTGGTGCTGATCAACTCATATGCCTTCCAGACGGCCTTCGCGCCAGACTGGCCGCTGCCTGACATGGTCAAGCACCAGGACCCCGAGGCGCCGCACCACGCCAACCTGCAGGACGTACTCAACGACTTGCGCAACACGCTGCCGAAAGGCGCTGTCTCCAAGCTGTCGGGTGACCGGATCGCGGCGTATGTGAATGAGTGGAACAGCGACGTCGGCAAGCATGTGCTGTATCAGCACGTGCGGCTGATGATTCCCAGCTACGTCAACTCGGTCTCGACCGATAACGCGAGCCTGCAGATTCCCGTCTTGCTGCTCTGGGGCGAGCAGGATACGGTAACGCCGCCCGTGCTGGGTGAGCGGCTTCGCGATGAGATTCCAGGGGCGCAGTTGGTGACCATCGCCAACGCGGGCCATCTGCTGCTGGAAGACGCTCCAGGCGAGGTTGCCAGGCGGCTGGCGGACTTCGCGCGGTAAGATGAAGTAAAACTGGCTCGCGGCACAAATGCTTCGGCTAATAGACCTGTGAGCCAGGTGAGATCATCGAACAACCGGGATTAGCCGCGGGCTTCAGCCTATCGCACGGGTGTCTGGTGGCGACTTACGATGCGAGGCGACTAGCCGGGTCCTGTCCGTCGCGTGCCCGCGCGCAGATGATATAGGCGTCCAGTGTGCGCAGGTAGGCGGCGTACATCCGCTCCAGGACGGCGGATGGCTGCCCGCGCTGCTCAGCCAGCGCCAGGGCGCGCCACTGGCGGTCCAGTGTTCGCTCCAGCCGCGCGAGCTGTGCCCGCTCTCCGACATTCTTCTCGGTTGTCATGAGGCGCCTCCTGAATGGATGGTGAAATGCCTTCCCTCTCCTATTCCAGCCAGGCGCCTGTTAAACGGAAGCGTCAGTAGTCCCGATAGTCGCGGTAGCCTGGATGTCGTGGCCAGGCGGGATAGGTCTTGCTGTATTGTGGAGCAGGAGCGCGCACGAACGCTCGCAGCACCAGCGCAATGAGCAGCCCGGCGGCGAATCCGCCGATATGCGCGAAATAAGCCACACCGCCGCTATTGACCAGGTGTGGATTGAGGCTCTGCAGACCCAACACGAGCTGCAGCACGAACCACAGCCCGATGACCACTATCGCGGGCAGTGTCGTGAACGTGATGAAGATGCCCAGGAATATCAGCGAGCGCACCCGCGCGCCGGGATAGAAGACGAGATACGCGCCCAGCACACCCGCGATGGCCCCACTCGCACCCAAATTGATGAGTTGCGAGTTGGGGTCGACGTAGATCTGCGCGCCAGAAGCGACCAGACCGCAAAAAAGGTAGAAGATCAGGTAGCCGAAGTGGCCGAGCCGGTCCTCGACGTTGTCACCAAAGATCCAGAGATAGAGCATGTTTCCGGCGATATGCAGCAGATTCGCGTGCAGAAACATCGACGTCAGCAGCGTAATGTAGACCGGCTGTGGCTGCCCGTAGGGGCACCCCTGCAGCGCAAACTCAGCGTTGTGCGTGATGGCGTAAGGGATCGTCGAGTACGCGAACTGGAAGCACTGGCCATAGACTTGCTCGGCGACGAAGACGGCCACGTTGATGAGGATTAGCGCATAGTTGACGAACGGAAACCGCCGCCGGTATCCGGGATTGTCGCTGAGAGGAATCACACAGGTCTCCTTCAGAATATCCTCACCGATGAGCTTACGGGTTATGCAGGCAATACGCAGATATCGTGCCGAAACATGTGCCCATTCCTGCGTCATGATACCAGATGCATGCCGCAAGAACGAGATGAGCGCCATGGTTCCCTTCCTCCAGCACAACTGTATTTGCTGACGTATGCCGGGAGGCCTCGCGGTCCACACAAGCACAATGACTCCGTTCTGATCGCACTGGCGCTGATGTGCTAGCATGGCGTCAGTGACTTATCATCGAAGCGACCTCAGAGACAAAGGAGCATCCGGCAATGGCGGCAGATACGAGCGTCACAGATGAGGTAGCGACCTACCAGAACTATATTGGCGGCGAGTGGGTGGACGCGGCGAGCGGCCAGACCAGCGAGAATCGCGACCCAGCGACGGGCGAGCTGATCGGGCGGTTCCCGCGCTCCGACGCCGAGGATGTGGACCGAGCGGTGGCCGCGGCGCGCAAGGCGTTCGACGGCTGGCGGCTGACTCCCGCGCCGAAGCGTGGCGAGATACTCTTCCGCGTGGGCCAGTTGCTCGCCGAGCGCAAGGAGGAGATTGCCCGCGCACTGACCCGCGAGATGGGTAAGGTGCTGGTGGAGGCGCGCGGCGACGTGCAGGAAGGCATCGACATGGCCTTCTACATGGCGGGCGAGGGACGCCGCCTCTTCGGCAGCATCGTCCCCTCCGAGCTGCCCAATAAGGCCGCCTATGGCGTGCGCGATCCGCTGGGCGTGGTCGCCTGTATCACGCCGTGGAACTTCCCCGTCGCCATTCCCAGCTGGAAGACGATGGCCGCGCTCATCGCCGGGAATACCATCGTCTTCAAACCCGCGACCGATACGCCCAACTCAGCGCGGCTGCTGATACAGGTGTTTGCCGATGCGGGCCTGCCGCCGGGCGTGCTCAATCTCGTGTGTGGTACCGGTTCCGAGGTGGGCATGCCACTCGTGCGGCATCCCGATGTCGCGGGCATCTCGTTCACTGGCTCGAATGATGTCGGGCGCGAGGTCAACGTCGAGGCGGCGCGGCAGTTCAAGCGCGTCACGCTGGAGCTCGGCGGCAAGAACGCCATCATCGTGATGGACGATGCTGACCTCGATCTGGCGGTGGACGGCATCATCTGGAGCGCCTTTGGCACGACTGGCCAGCGCTGCACCGCCTGTAGCCGCCTGATCGTCCAGAAGGGCGTCCGCGCCGAGATGGAGCGGCGGCTGCTCGACCGTGTCGCGACCCTGCGGCTGGGCCATGGGCTCGACGAGAAGAGCGATGTCGGGCCGCTCATCAACCGGAGCCAGCGCGACCGCGTGCATAGCTACATGGCCGTGGCGCGGGACGAGGGCGTGCGTATCCTCTGCGGCGGCGAGCCAGTGGAGGAGGGTGACCTGACGCGGGGCAACTTCTACGCACCGACGCTGCTTACCGATGTGCGGCCAGGGATGCGCGTGGAGCAGGAGGAAATTTTCGGCCCGGTGCTCTCGATCATCCAGGTGGAGTCGCTGGAAGAAGCCATCGCCGTCAACAACAACACACGCTACGGGCTATCGAGCAGCATCTTCACCCGCGACATCAACGCGGCACAGACGGCCATGCGCGATCTGACGACCGGCATCGTCTATATCAACGCGGGCACCATTGGCGCGGAGATTCAGCTGCCGTTCGGCGGCACCCGTGGCACGGGCAACGGCCACCGCGAGGCCGGACTGGGCGCGCTGGAGTTCTTCACCGAGTGGAAGGCCATCTACATCGACTACAGCGGGCATCTCCAGCGGGCGCAGATCGACGCGTAGCTGACCTTTCACAGGACAGCGAATTTGCTTGCTATCCGCGAGAGAACTAAACGTTCAGAGTTAGCCGCAAGCCTTCAGCCTGCGGCTCTCTTCTTCCGCGCTACCCGACGTTGAACAGCAGGTGGGCAATCTGCTGGGCAAGCCCATCCACCAGCAGCGCCACCACCACCAGCACCAACACGACACCGATGCCCGCAATCCAGTTGTACGGCGCGCTCGGAACGCGGCGCGTCTCTTCAGTGTGGGTGGTATAGAACTGCAACAGCACCATATCGTACTGCATGGCGCGCAGATTTTCTTCGCTGGTGTTCTGCATGCCGGTTTCAGGGTCTGCCGCCGCGAGTCGCCGCACATGAGCATCGATATCGGTCCGGCGCGTCGTCAATTCGCGCAGCCAGTTCCTCCGCCAGCGAGTGATGCCAACGCGATAGGGAATATCCAGACCAATCAACAGCACCAGTGCTGGTAGGATGAAGAGTGCCAGCGTCTGCAGGGAGATTGCTTGCGTCACTGAGCCGGCGGATACCCGAGCTAGAACGACATTGCCCAAGCCTGTCTCTGGCGCGAGAACGGCCAGCGCCGCCACCACGCCAGCGGCAATGAACGCCAGCACATGGAAGGCCGGAGCCAGCGCGTAGCGGCGGGCAGCAGGCACCCAGGCGATATTGCCACTCAGCTCAGCGGCGAATCGTACAGCGGAGATCAGCAGCAGCGGCAAGGCCAGCACGCCAATCGCGGCAAGCCCAACGAGCGTCGGGAGGAGCGTCGCGCGGGCGATCAGACTACCCACCAGCGCGATCCAGCCAAGAGCCGCATCTGGTGCCGTGATAGACTGCTCGACAAGCTGCCAGATGCTATAGACCAGGGCGGCCAGCATCCCCAGTAGCCCGGCAGTCGTGATAAAGATGCCCCAGGCGCGGAGCAGCACCGCGATGATGGAAGAACCGGGCTTGCCAGCACGTGGCGAGCGGAGCGCCGAAAAGACCGAGAGGGCAAACAGATGATCCAGACGGGCCGGACCGCGCCGCATGAGCAGCGAGAGCGCCACCCGCACCGCCAGCGTCGCTACGGCGGCAAGCACCAGCGTGCCAACCGTCTCCATCTCGCCCTGCACCAGCACGCCAATCAGCGAGACGACGAAGCCGAGCCAGAGCACCATCACCGCATCACCGACGACGGCTGGAAAGAGGACTTGAAGCAACAACTCGAAATCGCTCGCCTCCGCGAGAGCCGTAGCCCCGCGCATCCGCGCCAGCGCTCTTCCCGTCTTGCGCGGGTTGGCGGGCGAGCTGAGATGAGATTGCCAGTCGAGCAGCGCGTCACGCAGCATCCGTGTCCGCCGCCGCCAGAAGAATGGGCGCTTGCGGGGCAGAGGAAACTGGGTATTCTCGGCGGCAAGCTGGCTCTCGTTGCGCATCCGCATCACACGCCGCGCGATGGCGATTGCCGCCTGACGATAGGGCTGCTCGCCGCCGCTCTGCTCCAGCCGTTCCTCGGCGATGTCAATCCAGGTCTCATCTGCCAGGTCGACATAGGCGTGGGTCGCCGCGACATAGCTCGGCCCGTGCGTTTTCGCGAGCCCGCTTGTCTCAAGCGCTTCGGGAAGCGTAAGCAGCTCGTTTGCCAGCATCTTCTGCTCTTCAATGGTCTGCCCCGCAATATCTGGCGGCGCCATCGCCCGCATCTTCTGCGTGATGGTAGGCACCCGTTGCGGTATGCCGAGCGGCCCGCTGGTGAGCGATCCCGGAGGGAGCGGTGCGGCTGTGTGGGCCTGCGCGATTTGGCTGGCGACCCCAAGCGAATGCGGCTGATCAGGCGGAGCAACGCGTGGTGTCATCCGTGGAGCGTTGGCCCCGAGATCAGGCAGCCCGAGACGGCCCCGGTCAAATGCTGGCTGCGGATCAGGTGCTGGAGCGCCACTCTGTCGGCCCGGACCGCCTGAAACATGTGACGCCCGCGACGTGCGCGCTGCCTGCGGTCCACCCGAACCCTCCACCTGCATAGCTCTGCTCCTCCTCACCGATTGCCCGACGATGACCGCCCGCATAATGGGGGTCGCGCCAATTCCCTACCGCACAGACGACGCTTGCCACCGCATTGTAACAGCCAGCACCATACTGGGCAACCAGAGATGCCAAATAGTATGGCCGCTCGCTTCAGGGCC
>DASUWS010000221.1:0-3531 GCA_036378295.1 Ktedonobacterales bacterium | reverse complement strand
CAATTCCCACAGGCCTGGTCGTGCCGTTTGCGAGCCGCCAATGGCAGCCAGGGCTGGCCCGGCGATCTTGGAAGTGAAGATGTCCCACTGCACCTTGAAGGCGTATATCTCGATGGTGCCGATGGGGTAGAGCAGCAGCAGATACGCCAGGCTGCGCCAGGTATCCCGCTCGTGGGCCAGCGCCCATGAAGAGCGCAATAGCGCGCGCAGCATATGGAGAGGATTGAGGCGGCTTCCCTCAGCTGTCAGGGGCGTCTCCGGCGCCGACCTCAGCGACGCGAACACGTTGCCTCTGGGTGAGGGCAACATCGCGCCCAGCAGCCTGTTGGCCCGCAGACGCTCGATGCGCGTGCCAAGGAGCGTCAGTGGCGGCACGAGCGTCAGAAGCACTACCCCGACCCCCACTGGCAGCAGTCCCATGCCGACGGAGAGCAGCGTGAAGAGCACACTGAAATAAAGCAGCCCGGCTGGCAGGTTGAGCAGCAGAAAGGCAAGGGATTGCCACAGGCGCGGCGAGAGCAGCAGGCGCAGCGGATGGAGCGCGATACGCCCCACCCGCGAGCCATCCAACCGCATGGTCATGCTTCGTGCGGACATCTCCGTGACTCCATACCCGTCTTCGTTGCTACCCGCGAACATGCTATTCGAATCGTGCCGTCGATCAGCATGTATTCCCGTCGGTATACGTATACGAATGACGGCTTGTCGTGGTCAGGGCAGCGCACCGCTCACCGTGCACCGGTCACAGGGTGCGCCACGCTTTCTGCAAGAGCAGCAGGCCCACCAGAAACAGCGCCAGGGCATTGACCGGATGCAATGCGGCGAGCCATGGCGCGCCCGCGTTCGTGCCGATCTCGATGAAGGCGTATTGCAGGAAGACCTGCCCCAGCAGCAGCACGCTCACCAGCGGATAGGCACGTGGCAGCCGCCCGACGAAGGCCAGCCCGATCAGCAGCAGGGGCAATATCTCGATGAGGGAGCCTGTCAGCATGTGTACCTGCCACCAAGTCGCGCCCGCGAAGATGCTCATGCCCGCCAGGAACACCTGGAGTGCGATAGCGGCGAGCAGCAGCCCGGTGACGCTGACGAAGGCGATGCGCCCCCAGCGAGCGAGTCCCCCAACAGGCGTGGGGCGTGTCTGGGCTGGTACCCGGGTATCCGTATCCGCCATGATTCCCTCCACTCTCTTATCTCTCTTCCTTTTCCGTCACTTCCGTGCCTGTCAATCCCGGCGGCGTCCGAACAGGCTCGCCAGGAGCGCTCCCACCCCGCTGATCACCGCCAGGTAGACGGGGAGAAACTTCATGCCAACGGCCTGGTGAAATACCAGCACGCCGACAATACCGATGATCTCGGAGAGAACGATGCCGCCGATAAAGCCGCAGGCCACGGCTACCAGGGTCCAGCCCACGGTTTTCGCTAGAGTTTTCATCATGGGACGCTCCTTCATTGTGGTGTTGAGGCCATGGAGGCCGGGGAGGCCCGGCGTATTGGCGTAGCTCCACGGGCGATGTGCGCGATCAATTGGGCCAGCCGTCCGTCGCTACTGGACGGTGATGGTCAGATTCATCATCGGGTGCAGGGTGCAGGCGATCTTGTAGGTACCGGGCTTGTCGAAGGTCACTTCCTTCGTCTCGCCAGGAGCAGTCTGGAGGGAGCTCCCGCCAGTCAGCGCTGAGGGTCCGGACGCGCTCCCATCACAGGTGGCGCTCGTGCCGACGCAGAGGATATGCATCGAGGCGGACGCGGGATTGATGAACTTCACCGTGGTCCCCGCTGGAATCGTCAGGGTATTGTGATCGAAATCTGTCTGGTTCATCGTGACGTCTGGTGGTGCGTAGCTTTCGCCGTTGCCGCCAGCTTTTCCGGAGTTCTGGGCGCAGGCGCCGAGTGCGAGAACAACGGCGAGCAACAGGGCGATCGAGAGGAGAACAGGCTTACGCATCTGGCTGTCAGGTCCTTTCTATTTCTCTGGTCCATGACATGTAGGTGGCGTCGCGTTGGGCATCGGGTATGTCTGATCTCTGGTGCGACGCTCACCCTGAGCATAGGCATGAAGAGGGTTTATGAGGAATGGAGCTATCTGGTGTCTTTGGGGTAGGGTTATCCCCAGGAAGACGCATGCCTGCCTCTCGAATACCGTGGAAATATTAACAAAATGAATATCAATATTGACTTTGTTGAATGTGCGTGCTATAAGTTGCTCAACGAGACGCGGGCGGTCGGGCGGCGGCTCGCGAATCGGCGGCTTTCTACCACGGGTTGCAAGTGAGAGGATGACGAGCATGGCTTCTGGGTTTGGGCGCATTCTGCGCAATGCGCTGGGGCATACAGTTGGCTCCGGCAACGTCGTCAGCGAGCAGCGCGACGTGGGCGACTTCGATGAGGTGGTGCTCGCGGGCACCGGCCACCTGACTATCACGCAGACGGGCAGCGAATCGCTGGCTATCGAGGCAGAGGATAACATCCTGCCGCTGCTGACCTCTGAGGTACACGGGCGCTGCCTGAGACTCAGCACGGAGCCGGGGGTGCATTTCAGTCCGAAGAAGCCGATTCGCTATACCCTGACCGTCAAAGACCTGAGCGCTGTGCGCATCTCTGGCGCGGGCAATCTGGAGATCCCGGCGCTCGGTACGCCGTCGCTGCGGCTGGAGATCAGCGGCGCGGGCAACATGTCGGTCACTGGGCTGGCGGCGGAGACCCTCGAAATCACGCTGAGCGGCGCGGGTAGCGCGACCTGTGCTGGTGAGGTGCGCAACCAGGAGATTCGCATCTCGGGGGCTGGCTCCTACCATGGCCAGGATCTTGCCAGTACGACTGCTCGTGCCCAGATCTCTGGTACAGGCAGTGCGTATCTGCGCGTCAGCGAACAGCTCGATGCGCAGGTCAGCGGTGTTGGCAGCGTCGTCTACAGCGGCCAGCCAGTCGTGCGCAAGTCGGTGAGCGGCATCGGTCGTATCTCGCAACGCGCATAGGTATTTGGGCGTATTGAAGATAGACAGGCGCGCAAGCGATTCCTGCCTGGTGATGTGGAACAGAGCGACAAAAGCGGGCGGGAACTCTGGAAAGGTGGTCCAGGGTTCCCGCTTCGCGTTGTGCCTGAGATAATGAGTAACCTCTCCCCGCGACGCTTCCCCGATTCGGAGCGCGGGCAGCGCCTTCTTCCTGCCCGAATAGGTGGTTTCCATAGAGCGCGCCGATATGGCACAATGCGCCCATGAGCGAAGAACAAGAGCGCCCGGCACACCTGCCCAGAACATTCAGCCCGACGCGAATGGAAGCCTTCAGCGATGGCGTGATGGCGGTGATTATCACCATCATGGTGCTGGAGCTGCGTCCGCCGCTAACGAGCGCGGAACTCGGTGATCTCTGGAAAGAGACAGGCCCGAAGTTCCTGGTCTACGTATTGAGCTTCGTCTTCATTGGCCTCTACTGGAACAACCACCATCACCTGCTGCGCGCGACTGCTCACATTGATGGCGCGGTCATGTGGGCCAACCTCCATTTGCTCTTCTGGCTCTCGCTCATCCC
>DASUWS010000220.1:0-3751 GCA_036378295.1 Ktedonobacterales bacterium | reverse complement strand
CTGCATGCCCTTGCGGATATATCGGTGGAAGCGATAGACGGCATCCTCGGCGGGATCGAGCAGGCCATAGGAGCGCGCATATTTGTATTGCCGTGGGCATGCGAGATACTGCTCGAGCTCATGCAGACGGAATATTGGCATATCCGCTGCCCTCGCGCTCGTGACGGGCACAAACTGGCCCTCTTCCTCGTCGCTTTCTTCCTCGTCACTCTCCTCGAAGGTGGCTGAGACGGGTAACAACTGCTCGCACTCGTCGTCGGTGAGCAGTTGCGCGGCATCCGGCCAACCCGGGGCATCGTCGAGCAGCGCCAGCAATGTGGACCGCTCCGACCGTCTGGACGCGCTATAGCTGGTGGCGCGAGTGAACGCGACGATATCTCGCGCGCGGGTCACGCCAACGTAGAAGAGGCAGCGCTCCTCTGCCTCTCGCTCGCCCGGCGCGTCGCTCTCGCGGAATCCGGGCGGCGCGACCTCATCGCGGCCATGATTCGCGATAGGGAACTGCCCGTGAGCAAGATTGGGGAGCAATACGACCGGGAACTCCAGACCCTTGCTCTGGTGGAGCGTCAGGACGTGCACAGCATCTTCATCCCCCGCAGGCACCGGCACCACGACATCGGATGCCCGGAGCGCGTGCAGGTAGTGGAGGAAGCATCGCACGGCGGGGGCTGTCTCGGTCCCCTGTGCATGCGTGCCGGATGCGGCGGCAGGCGAGATCGGGTCCGGGGCGACATCGGCATTGGGTGGGGGCGTGAGTGTATCGGGTTCGGCGCGGCGGGTCGCCTTTGGGCGGGTCACTGCGCGACTCAGGCGTGCGCGGAAGTCTGGCTCCTGCGACCAGCGGGTATCGAAACGCCAGGCCAGCCGCACCAGCTCACCGAGCGCCGCGAGCGCTTGTTGTGCCTGGGCCGGACGCACCATGCCGGGCAGCGTGTCGTCATGGTGCGGCGTATCGAGTCCATCCGCGACACGCGCCAGCCGCCAGGCATAACCGCCAGGACGCATGAGGAAATCCGACAGCCTGGAGCCAACGGCTTGCCCATTACGCACGCCAATGGCGACTTCGCCGAGCCTGGCAAGTCCTGCCCGCGTCTGTGCGGAGAGCAATGGAATCTTGCTGAGTATGGCGTGTTCGCGTAGCGCGCCCGGCAGCGCTCTCCTCTGGGACGACAGAGAGCGCGCGGCGGCGGCAAGCTCCTGGCCGGATGGAGTGGGATGGCCGAGGGCGGCCAGCAGTGGCGCGGCACGCAATATTCCACGAGCGTCAGGGCCAGTGGCCAGCGCGAGCAGCATCAGCGCGTCCTTGATTTCGGGCCGCTCGAAGAAGTCGCCAAGCTGGCTGACAGGCACCTCCTGCCTGGCGAGGACAGCGGCGATCTGGCGCCCTTGCCTGTGTGTCCGGCAAAGGATCGCCTGATCGCCATAAGCATAGCCCAGGTCGTGAAAACGCGCGACGGCGGCTGCCAGGCCGACGCGCTCGTGGGCCGGGCTGACAAATGACTCGGTGAGCATGATCGCGGGATGGGTGCCATCGCCACGCACAGGTTCTAAGTGGAGCGGTTGCTCCACGGTGTGTAACGCGTGTAATGCGTCCGCGCTGGATAGCGCTTCACCCGGCGTGCTGGCACTGGTTGGAGCAAGCTCTGCCATGCGCGCCGCCATCGCCGAGCCAAGTCCCACGATGCCGGGCACCGAGCGGTAGCAGCGCCGGAGTGTCAGCACGCGCAGGTGGGCGTAATGCTCTACCAGTCGGCGCCGGTTGCGAGGCGAAGCGCCACGGAAGCGATAGATGGACTGGTTCTGGTCGCCAACCACCCATAGCCCACTGCCCGATGCGCCCGCCACCAGGAACAGTAGCTCCGCCGCCGCGTAATTGGTATCCTGAAACTCATCGACCAGGATCTCCGGGTAGTGGCTGCGCACCTCGGCAAGCACAGCCGGGTTGGCACGGAGCAATTCAACGGCGCGTTGAACCAGGCCGCCAAAATCCACCAACCCGCGCCGCCGCAGCGCCCGATCCCAGACGGCGTATGCTGCTGCCCGCTCGCGTGCTCTGGCGATCTGCTCGTAGGTGTAGGTGCCTTCCGGCGGCTGCGGCTTCTTCCGCTGCCCTTTCTTGGCGCTTCCCGGGGTGCCTGGACGCTCATCGCCTTTCTCAGATGGAGGTGGCATCAGGCGCATAGTATCCACCAGCGCCTGGTACTTCGCGGGCGAGAGCAGCGCATCCCGCGCCTGGGAGAAATCCTGTAGCAGCGAGCGCAGGGGAGCGGTGGGGTTGCCCAGCGAGCGATAGTAGTGCAGCGGTAATTCACCGAGCAGCTCTTCCATCAGCAGATAGGCGTTGGCCTCGTCGAGGATACGAAACTCGGGGGTAAGCTCCGCCTCGTCGGGGGCATGGGGCACGCGAGAGGCGTACGAGCGCAGAAGCATCGCGGCGAAGGCATGGATCGTCATGATGGGCATGCGCTCGCCGGGAAGTCCACTTCCCGCCAGCCGCTCGCGCATCTCGCCCGCTGCTCGATTCGAGAACGTCAGCGCCAGCACTTTTTCCGGTGGGATCTGGCGCTCCTGAATGAGGTGAGCCACGCGCCCGACCAGAGTCGCTGTCTTGCCAGTGCCAGGCCCCGCGATGACCAGCGCTGGCCCCAACGCCCGCGCAGCCAGTATTTGCCCTTCATCCAGTCGCCCAATCAGGTCGCCAGGGCCGGGCTTCGCCTTCTCGTTCTCGCCGAGGGCGCTTTGCGTAGCGACACCAGTATTATCCCGTGGCCGGGTCGGAGCCAGAACGGCATCAATGAGCCGCCGGTCGGCCAGCGTGCGCGAGATGCCGAAGCGATGTGCGAGACGTGCCGCGTCCATACGGGCATCAGCGGTGAACAGGTGCCGTACCTGGGCACGCGGAGCCAGCAGCTCGGCGGCAAAGGCGCTGGCCTCCATCTCGCGCCATACTCGTGGGGAGTATTCCTCGACGACATGCTCTTCGGTTCTCAAACTCTCAGGATCGGCCTGCTGATCGATTGCATGCTGGTCGCATGCCGCATGCAGGTTGATACCCTCGCCGCGATGCAGGACGTAATGGCCGAGCTCGTGGGCGATGGCGAAGAGGCGCATCTCTGGTTCCAGGTCATTACGAAGCCAGATATTGCCGCCAATCTCAGGCTCTGCCCACGCATACAACTGCAACCGGGAAAACGCGCCGCCAAGCATGACATCATGGCTGGGGCACGCCTGAAGCTCCAGCCCAAGAACATCGCACAGCCGCTCGATGCGCTCGGAGCCAGTGGTTCCCTCGGTAGCGGTCTGGTAGCGCGCCCAGAGGGCGGAAGCCGCGTGCTCGATGACTGCGATGCGTTTCACGGGCGTAAACTCCAGTCCTAGAAATTGCCATATAGTACACAATCGTACCAGTCAGTATCTCCAGGGTAAAGAAGTAGACGGTCTTCCCTTGCTCTTGTGAGAATGGGGAGACGCGCCTACTCGCTTGTTCTAGCGTCAGCGTTCACGATCTCGGCCCACTCGCGCTTGCGCTCTGGCGAGAGTGTGCTGGCCTGTACCGCGTCGAGGAATGACTCCTGTTGCTGTGTCGGAGCCTGTTCGGCATAATAGAAGCCACCTGCCTGGCCCGCTTGTGGTGCTCCCAGGTACGCGGCGATGGCCTCTGGGGTTGCCTTCAGTATCTCGGCGAACCGCTCGAATAGCGCGCGCGGGATGGAGGTCACGGTGATGGTACGCGCTTCGAGCTTGCCCAGCA
>DASUWS010000219.1:0-17995 GCA_036378295.1 Ktedonobacterales bacterium | reverse complement strand
GTCCCACACCGCGCAGGTGCGCGCCTGTAGCGGTGTCGCTGCACATACATCATCCGACGTGTCGATTCTGCTGCTGTCCATCTGCCACCTGCCTTGCTGTCGCATTTCTTGGTGCCACCACAGTAAAGCCAGCATAGCACGCCAACGCGCGCTACACAAGGGTGAACAGACATGGTAACTGGCTCTTCATCGTGCATCTGGCAGAGCAGCAGCAGACCTTGGCGGTACATGACACATAAGCCATCCTGGCTTGTTTCCTCTATTGTCATCTGCCGTCAACGGCACTTTACAATCGATTGACAAATGCCAGCGGGTCACGACAGCGGGCAGGGAGGCAGGCGCACGTTGCGACAGAGGTTGATGGCAGCAAAACCGAACTTTGTTCGGTTTGTCCAACTCCGTCGTGCGTTTCATTCATGTGGCTGACCGTTACGAGGGGCATATGCAACAAATTGTTGCGTATGAACCCAGTGTCCTCTACTTGCTTTCTGCGCCGGAAACCGTTACACAGCTTGTCGCACGTCGTTACGGTTGGTCGTCCGCTGCAAGCGCACGGTCCAGGAACTCTTGGTCAATCGTGTCTGGCAGCGGCTCGCCCTTGCCGATGGGCTGGTCGAGCAAGTGTTGCAGCATGAGGGCGTTGAGAATCGCCTCGCTCTGCGGTTGCGCGGGCCACAAGACACTCGGCAGATTAGCGGCGTGATCGCCGCGCTGGGCGAACAGTTCCTGCTGTTGCGCAGAGTATACTTCTGTAGTGGCGTTATTGTTGGTAATGACGTGAACCTCGCTGCCCTGCAGCGCATCCGCGATGCGCTGAATGCGGTCCGCCCAGGGAGTCAACTCCTCGCGCGTGTAGAGGTAGTCAAACCGGTCACGGCTGCTCTTGAGGTTCTTGCCATACCACATCGCGCGATTACGCCCATGGAACCGCACCATCGAGAAATGCGGATCGGTGAGCATGACAATCGGCGGCATCGAGCCGGTGCCAATCTGCGGCTCATCCACCGCCACATACGCCAGCCGGGCGTCGGCGAGCGCGGCCTTCGTCTCTTCAGCGTGCTCGCCCTCAACCCACGAGCGATGGCGAAACTCGACCGCGATGGTTTCATCTGGCAGCATCTCGCGCACCGTGCCCAGGTACTCTACCTGCTCTGGTCCGAAGGTGAACCACGGCGGAAACTGGAAGAGCAACGCGCCAAGCTTGTCGGCCCTGCGCAGGGGATCGATCATCTCGCTGAACTTCGCGAACGTCTCGGCGGCGGGCGTGATGACCTCTTTGGCATCGTCCCGGTGATGCCAGGTCAGCTCGCCGTAGGCCTTCACATCGAAGACAAAATCATCGGGCGTGCGCTCCGCCCACAACTGAAAGTTGCGCACTGGCTGCAGGCTGTAGAATGTCGAATCGATCTCGACCAGTGAAAAGTACTGCGCGTAGTAGCTGATGCGATACGATTTTCTGTCCGCGCGATTGTACTCCGGCGGATAAAACGGCTCATGGTCGGTCCAGCTTGCGGTACCCACACGTATACGCGCTGCCATCGTCGATCCCCTCTCTCATCGCCAGGCTTGACGGCTGCTCCCTGCGCCTACTACGATGTCCCATACTGGTTTCAACATGGGATGTTGCCCTGTGGGATGCCTGCCAGAGCCTGCCAGCGCATTTCCCACGCCATTCTCCGCGGCATGCATGCCGCGGATAGAGGTCAAACATTTCAACTACCACAACGAAACTGGTCTGACTGGAAACGCGCCAGCGCTGGCCGCACGGCGGTCGAGCGCACATCTGGCAGTTTCTGGTGTATCATCTCAACACATCATCAATACTTGCACGGAGTATGCCTGTATGTGGATACGCCTCCAAAGCGTCTTTCCCACACCCAGGCCGGGTACTCCGTTCAACAGCGAACAACTGCACTGAAAGGGGCCGCCACGCCCATGCTCTCCGAGGGTGTGAAGCGCATTGACCACGTTGCGGTGGTCGTGCGCGACCTGGAATCAGCACTCCAGTTCTACCGCGATATACTCGGTATCCTACCATCACGCACGCTGGACTTCCCCCGAGAAGGTGTGCGTATAGCATTTCTCCCGCTCGGCGGCGCGGACGGAAGCGAGATCGAACTGCTCGAACCGATCAACCCGGAAGGCAGCGTCGCGCGCTTTCTGGAGCAACGCGGTGGTGGGCTGCACCACGTCTGCCTCGAAGTGCCCGACATCGACCGTGCGCTCACTGAGTTGCGCGCCGCTGGGGCGCAGGTGCTCGACGATACGCCTCGCCCTACCGCGGAGGGGCGTGGCATCTTTCTGCATCCCAAAGGCACGGGCGGCGTGCTGCTGGAACTGGTGCAGCGGACTGAGAGTCCGGCGGATGAGGCCCGGACGACAGAATAAACGCTGAGACAGGTTTCGCCTGGAATATTGTCCTGTGGGGTGCCCACTGAGGCATGAATTGTATGCCCGGCGCACGGGCCATTCACTGCGGCGTTCACACCGCGAATGGCAACCATAACCAACAGCCACAACCAACAACCATGACGAAATCTGGTATGATCACGATCCGGGTATTTTGCTGAGCATACCCCCTCATTGAGGAGACGCTACGAGTATGAAGACGACGAAAGAGAAGCTGGAAGAGCTTCGCCAACTCAAAGAGCAGGCGATGCTTGGTGGTGGCGAGGAACGGATCGCCGCGCAGCATCGCAAGGGCAAGCTGACCGCCCGCGAGCGGCTTGACCTGTTGCTCGACCCAGGAACTTTCCAGGAAACCGATATGTTCGCCACCCACCGCACCACGGACTTCGGCCTGGCCGAGCAAAAGTTTCTGGGTGATGGCGTCGTCACGGGCTATGGCAAGATTGATGGCCGGCTGGTCTACGTCTTCTCGCAGGATTTTACTGTCTTTGGCGGCTCGCTCTCAGAGGCGCACGCCGAGAAGATCTGTAAGATCATGGATCTGGCGATGAAGAACGGCGCGCCAGTTATTGGCCTCAACGACTCCGGCGGCGCGCGCATTCAGGAAGGTGTCGTCAGTCTGGGCGCATATGCCGATATCTTCCTGCGCAATACACTCGCCAGCGGCGTCATTCCGCAAATCTCGGCTGTCATGGGACCGTGCGCTGGTGGCGCGGTCTATTCGCCCGCCATCACCGATTTCATCTTCATGGTCGAAGGGACGAGCCATATGTTCGTCACCGGACCGAATGTCGTCAAGACGGTCACGCATGAGGATGTCACCTTCGATGAGCTGGGCGGCGCGACGATTCACAGCGGCACCAGCGGCGTCGCACACTTCGCGGTGCCCACCGAGGTGGAGTGCCTGCAACACATCCGCACGCTGCTGAGCTATCTGCCGTCGAACAATGTTGACGACCCACCCATCGAGACGACCAGCGATAGCATCACCCGCGCTGAAGAAATGCTGGACGAGATCATCCCAGACAATCCCAACAAGCCCTACGACATGAAGCTGGTTATCGAGGCGGTCGTGGACCGCGGCAGCTTCTTCGAGGTGCACGCGCAGTGGGCGCGCAACATCATCGTAGGCTTCGCCCGCATGAATGGCCGCCCGGTCGGGATCGTCGCACAGCAGCCGTCCGTGCTGGCGGGCGTGCTCGATATCGATTCGTCGGATAAGGGCGCGCGCTTCGTTCGTTTCTGCGACTGCTTCAACATCCCCATCGTCACCTTCGAGGACGTGCCCGGATTCCTACCAGGTATCAAGCAGGAACACGGCGGCATCATTCGCCACGGAGCGAAGCTGCTCTTTGCCTACTGTGAGGCGACGGTGCCGAAGGTCACGGTGATCACGCGCAAGGCGTATGGCGGCGCCTACGACGTCATGAGCAGCAAGCATGTGCGTGGCGACATCAACTACGCCTGGCCCACCGCCGAGATCGCGGTCATGGGTGTGGATGGCGCGGTGAACATCATCTTTAAAGACGAGATTGCGCACGCCGCCGACCCAGAGGCCAAGCGCCAGGAGCTGGTAGCCTATTACCAGGAGAAATTCGCCAACCCTTACATTGCCGCGGCTCGTGGCTATGTGGATGAGGTGATCGAGCCACGCCACACACGCGAGAAGATCATCGTCGCGCTCGACATGCTCAAGAACAAGCGTGACACCAACCCGCCCAAGAAGCACGGCAACATCCCGCTGTAGGCCGTGTTCCTACAAGCAAAACTTTGCAGTAACTGCAAAGTTTTGCTTTTCACTCTTCCCAAACCTGCGTCTGTACATCCCAAACCACTGCAAAGTTTTGCTTGTTTTTCAAGCGAGCAGATCGGGAACATCGAACCGTTGGCCATCGGACCAACGAGACTATTGCATTGTGCAGCCTAGACACGGCCTACTTGCGCATGCGGCTGCCATGCACAGACTTGAAAGCGTGAATGAGAGTTGCCTTAATGCCTTCCTCATCGGGGGCGCAGCGTTCTTGCCAGCTCCCCCCGCCCACCATCACCGCGGTGATGGTGCCTTCCTCGTCAAACTCTGGGTGGACCTCCAGACCGGGAACGCCCCGCACGTAGCTGTGCAAATGCCAGTGCCAGCTCCAGTACTCCGTCTCGCCGCGCCGCGCGCCGGGTCGTTGTCCGGGGGCCTCGAGTAGCGTCCCGAACTGCCGGCCTCGGAAGTTGCGGCCCATAGCCCGCTCGCCGTAGTCAGCGAGCAATTGCTGTACGAGGGCATCGAGGGCGCGCACCTGTTGCTCGGCACGCTCTTTGTACGCGAGCGGGGTATCTTGCGCAGGTTCGGCCGGCTTCATAGCGTCGCGTGCGGCTTGACGCGCCAGTTCCTCGTCCAGCCAGCTCATTAATCAACGCTCCCTCGCTTTGATCGCCTCCGCTGCAATCTCTAATGCGGGCGCAGCCAATCCGTTGCCATACACGAGGGCATCTTGCAAACGTCGCAGGTGCCCGATGACCGAGCGATCATTCAGCTCGACATGAGCATATTGTAGCGGCGTGCCTGCGGCAACATCAACTCGCAGGCATGCGCCCTCGATGAGCCCGAGCGGCAACAAGCCCTCCGCATGGGCCACTGATGAGTTATCGATACTGGCGTAGACCGTGTAGCCACCGAGTCCATCAAGCGTCTCGCCTGCACGAAGGTCACGCTTCGCCACCGCCAGCGTCTCGACCATTGGTGGACCCTTCGGCGCAAGTGTGGCCTCTCCATAGAGAACGGCACGAGCGGCGGAGAGTGTCGTCTCGAGATTGGCCAGGTGATATGGCCGATACAGCGCCCAATAAGGTCCCGTGCCGAGCTTGAGATAGCGCAAATCCTTGACGACCTTGGGTTGCTCCGTCGTAATGATGACAAAGACTCCCGGCGCAACGGGACCAGTTGCGTAATCGACTACGTGGCGATTGGCCAGAATACCGCCATCCTCACTCGGGCAGAATGTGTCGGCGAGGTGTTCCACTGTGGTCGTAGGTCCGTGCATACCACGCACATCTACACAAAATCCGATGGCGTTGGCCGTCGAGGTCATCTCAACCATAGTCTTCGTGCCATCCACAAAGGAGGTCAGCATTTTCGCGGCCATCTCTTGGCGCTGTGCCTGCTCTTCTAGCCGATCTGGCGTGGCGGTGCGATCAAGAGGATTATTCTTGCCCTTGCCGACGCAGACGACCTCGAAGCCCATGGCCACGGCGAAGTCATACAGCTCTTTGAGTGCTCCTGGCTCGTCGCCCGCCGACGTGGTGTAGATGACGCCAGCAGCATCCGCCATGCGCTTGAGGAGATATCCAATGGTCGCGTCAGTCTCCACGTTCAGCATGACGACATGCTTGCGCGCCAGGATTGCATTCAAGGCAACCGATGCTCCGATGCTCGGCACCCCAGTGGCCTCAACCACGACATCCACGCCCTTCAGCTGGCAGATTGACATGGCGTCGCGCGTCGCGATTCGGCAACCAGCTTCTATCAGCTCGTCGGCGCGCCCGTTGCTCGCATCCTCGGCTGTCACGGTGAATACTTCGCCGTGGACGGGTGCCTCGCCCAGTCCAGCGACTGCGCGGTCGAGCAGGATGTCAGCCGCAGCGACCACTCGAATGCCGCGGGTCATGCCGGTTTGACCAATGAGCCCGGCGCCCATCTGACCAACCCCAACGAGCCCTATGCGGATCGGGTGACCCGCCGCCTCGAGTTCAGCCAAGCGCTCAGGAAGCCCCATGGTGTTCTCCTCTGTTTGATTGACGCTGTTGATGTGGACGCGAGACGATCGGCTGAGGCGGGCGGTGTATGCGCTGCTGGCGTCGATGAAGATGACGCCGAAAATTGCCCGGATGCAACAGCGCAGCTCAGGATTGCCAGCTCGGCTCCGACGGCAGGAACGCGCAGAACAACCGGCTCGACGGAGATTTCGCCAGGGAGATCCGTTTCGCTCGCACAATTGGCCTTGATGACGATGTGGCCGAGTTCTGCCAAGTTTTCGTTCGCCATCCCCCCCACGGCGGTGATGACACAGGACATGTTACCCAGCACGAGCATATCGCCATGGGTTATCGGTTCGGCCAATTGCCGCCCGTTGTGCACGATGGCGATCTCTCGCAATTCCGCTGGCGCCTGCTCGCCGAAGAGCACCAGCACACCCGCCTCCAGCATCTCGGGCACCATCGGCCCTACTTCGAGGATGTATCCTGCATACTTGGCATCGACAGGCAAAGCCTCGCGTGTGCTCGCCTCCCGAGGGGGATCAGCAAGCGGTTCGCTGCTTGACATGCGAGCGACCTCCAGACGTGGGACGGAAGAGGGGAAGATGAACTATTAAATAGGTGCCACGATACGCCGGAGCACCCCTTGCAGTGCACCCGGTAAGCACGCTGCTCGATTCCTGCTAACACAGGCTACTCGATAACTTTGATGTTGTCTTCCTTCACGCCCGAAACAAAGATGTCTTCCTTGATGAACTGAATCAGCGGGCCCGAGGGCGAGCTCTGCTTGACGTCGATCGTCGGGATACGCTTCATCGGATAGACGCCGATGCGTGCCGTACCACCGCAGTCGATGACGACACAGGCGATGCGCTTCTCTGGCGCCGAGGAGCGGAAGCCGTCGAACGCCTCGGCACCGGTTAATTCGGCGATCTTCGCCGCGATGGGATGGATGCCACCGCCGGTAACGCAGTAGATCAAGTTCTTCTCGTCCGTGGGGCGAATGGTCAGAGGGCCTCCCCAGCCACCACGCCCTTTTTCGACTCGTACTGCCTTATATGCCATGGATTCCCCCTTCTCTGGGTAGGCACTTCTGTGAAAGGCGCAGGAAAGGATAGGGCGTGGCACTCATTGGCGGCGCCCTATCCGGACGTCAAACAGACAACTAGCTGTAGAGGCCAAAGCTGGCGAAGTAGGCAATAATCGTCGCCAGCGGGCCGGTGAGCATGCGCGAGAGCAGCACCGCCGGAACGCCAATTTCCGTGGTCTCAGGCTCGGCCTCGCCTAGCGCCAAGCCAACCGGGATGAAATCACAGCCAACCTGCGGGTTGATCGCAAAGAGTGCCGGCAAGGCGAATTGGGCCGGGATCACTTTCTGGCCAATCTGTACCCCGAGCAGCGTGCCGATGACCTGCGCTATGACGGCACCTGGTCCGAGTAGTGGCGAGAGGAATGGCAGCGCACAGATGACTGTCATCAGCAGCAGCCCCGGTAGCGTACTTGCCAGCGGCTTCAGTGCATTCGCCAGCAGGCTACCCACCCCAGTATATAGGATGATGCCTATGACGAAGCTAATAAACGCCATGAACGGCAAGATGTTGCGGATAACCTGATCAATAGAATCGCGGCCGGACTGGTAGAGGATTCCGACGACTGTGCCGGCTCCACGGCCGATCGCTTGCAGCGGCGCGATGAGGATTCGGAACGGGCTGCGCCGTTTTTGCTGTATGCCCGGTTTTGAGGTGACAGCCATCGTTACGCCTCCGCAGCTTCTGAAGCTTCTGCATCCGCCACACCCGGCCGACGTGCCCACATAATGGCAGTGATGCCCTCGGTCACGATGCCGCGGATGAAAATGACGACCAGACCCACCAGGAAATAGCGCACAGCAAGGTCACCTACAGGTAACCCAAGCGTCGTGATACCGGCGGCGATGCCAGCCCAGACAAAGATCTCGCCTGGATTGGCGTGCGGAAAGAGGCCAAGGATGGGATGTACGAACGAGACGGCCGAGTCATAGAAGGCAGGCTTCTGCTTCTCTGGGAGGAAGCGACCGAGAGTATAGGCCATCGGGTTCGTCAAGAAGAACACTGCAAGGAAGGGCAACACGAGATAGCGTAGGAACACATTCGAGGAGCTCGCCTGAGCCACCCGATCAATGCGCTCGGGACCGATCAAACGCACGAGTGCGTTGACGGCGGTCATCAGGACGATCAGGAGCGGAACAATGCCGGTCACCAGCCCGACAAAGGTTGTGGCGCCCTTCTGGAACACTCCAATGAACTCGGTGGCGAACGTCGCCAGCGCCTTAAAGATACCATCGATGATCGAGAGAACATCCATACTACGCCGTACCCCTGCTCTGGAGGTCCCTGAACTGGGCGCTCACATGGCGAATAGGACCTCAACGTCAGTCGTCAGTTAACGTCCGGCCGGGCAGAACCAGTTTCTCCCCTCCGGCATAGTGTCTGCGTGTCGCACCGCGCTCTATGGCGGCGCTTGCGGCACCCTGGTCTGACACGCAAGGTGCCATGTGGTGTGCACGAACTTACTCCTTTACTTTGGCGGTCGCTGGACGAACGGCAGGTGTCCGCTTGAGCCGTACGGCAGCCGTCGACTTCCTCGCTGTGGAGGTAGTCACTCCCTTGGAGAACTGCGAGCTCTGAAACGAGTCTCGCAGGGTCTGCGCGGCCGCGCGGAAAGCGGCAGCCGCCTTCGGGGGAAGGGCGGCGAGCACATACGAATCGTCGAGCACGCTCTCGAGGGATCGACCTTCCAGTGTGGGCACTGGTTTTAGCCCGGCGAATACAGTTATTCCGGAGAGCTGCGCTGCTTTCGCCACCACTCGTGTATCCGGCTCGACCGCCAAGACGCCGTACACACGCCCGCGGTAGCGGCCCCCTCCCATGCCGGTCGCCACACGCCCATAGTGCCGTAGCGCGTTGACGCCTTTGAAATAGCGCCGTGCCTGCAGCATGGAGAGGATCATCTGAGCAGTCCACGTCACAACGAGAAGAATAGCGACGATCACGCCCGCATTACCCATCGGAATCTCGCTCTCTTGCTTAAAAAGACAGCTCCCAACAGTTACACAGGAGCTATACCGCGAATATTCGATTACATTTCGAGCTTTATGACGCTTCTGACAAGATGGCGTAGATCTCGGATGAGATCTCCAACGGCTTCATCACGAGGCGTGTGGGCAGATGCTTCAGAAAATCGACTGGATGCTGATGCGCCTCGCGCACAGATCGCCGCGCAAGATCGCACGCGCGCGCAGGTAGATCATGTACGTACTCGCGACGTAGCGCGGATGGCGATCGGAATATTGATCTCTGGCATTGTGTGCAGCAGATCACTTTGAGGTAGTGCCCAGCATACATGACGAGGTGTGTGGTGTCCGCCAGACACTTCGGGCACCAGAGGGTTGTGAAGACAGCCCTAGTAGACATGAACGCACCTCCTGAGCCACGCTAGCATCCAAAGTTGGAGGATGCAAACATGCTCCTGGACCTCGCCCCGTCGCGTTACGTTCACTGGAGGTTGCAGAACCACGCAACCCGATTTCCCACACGTCTCTGGTCCAGTCCGCGCCTCCGGCCGCCAGTCGGCTGTGAGCAAAGCAACCCATCGAGGGGACGCGCGACAACACCCCCAACGGCTTGGTATTATCACACTTGTGCATCTGTGGGAGTGTGTGCAATGGTAGCATCCTGTGCGACAGTTGTCAAGGGTTTGCACGAATGTTCACGCAAACGCGCCGGAACGGTCGCACAGGTCGAGTGCGCTAGCTATCTCGTCCTCATCATGCGAGTTGGTAGTCGACTACAAATGAACAGCGCCAGCGAGAGTTGCATGCCCCATCACGATACTGAACCTGGCTATCGCCACCACTTCCTGGCGCCGCACGACGAGCAGACTCATGACGTATTCGAGCGTGTTTCCCCTTTCGTTGTGCATTGCGCATATTCAAGGAGGGAGCGCGTCATGTGAACGATGCGCGTCTGGCCTCGCAAATGTGGGTCGACATCGCGACTGAGGGAATTGCGGCGCTCGGTTGTATCCTTCGCCAGCAGGTTGGCACATGGCAGAGAGCCGTTGACCGTGGGGCCGTAGTGGTTCAACGGCTCGCCGCACTCAGCAAGGAATGTGTCCAGCCGATCAAGCGGCATGTCGCCTGAGACTGCTTCCTCGGTGTAACGCGCTATAGGAATGGCAAATGCGCGCTCTGTGGGCACCAAGCGTGCGAGCGCCAAATTAAGAAGGTGGTACGTGTATCCACAAGAGAATGCAACCACTACTCACCGCCTCCTTGGTCACCGCGCCATTGAAGAAGTTGCGCAGCCCTTTGATAGTCCCTTCGGCAATCAGCGGCCCGGTGACTGCAAAGAGCTTTCCCATTGCCAGAAGCACATGCATGATACGGATCCAAAGCTCGTACACCGCAACCGCCACAGGCGGTAGCAGAACATATACCGGATTCAGGAGAGTTCCATTGGCACTCAGTGCGACCGGACGCAGCACATGCCCTCCCATCCTCTTCACAACCCGTCATGCTGGCAGGCCGTTCTTGAAACACGACGGTAACATAACTCATGCACAGATGTCAACATCTCAGATGATGTGATCTCGAATATATCGGTCCTTGTTGTCCGAGGATAGCCTTTCAGTTATGCACTTGACACGCATTCATGCTGCCGGTACAATGCACAATCGTGAAGACAGGCACAATTGTGCCGCACCTTTCATCCGCGGGAGGCTTCCTATGACACTGCCCACTCCGTCATCCCCACAGGAGCAGAACGCCGACGCCGAGAGTGCCGCGTCCCTCTCCCGCCATGCGTCACTTGGCGATTTGGGCGAAGACTTTCATCCTGATGAACTACGTCAAATCCTCGGCACCATGCTCCGCATTCGAGCCTTCGAAGAGAAGGTGGATGAGTTGTTCATGCAGGGCGCCGTCCACGGCACCACACACCTCTCGATTGGTGAGGAGGCCGTGCCGGCCGGGGCACTCTCTGCGCTGCGACCCGACGATTACATCACCAGCACGCACCGTGGCCATGGACATTGCATTGCGAAAGGCGCCAATCTGGACCTCATGATGGCTGAGCTCCTAGGACGTGAGACGGGATACTGCCGCGGTCGCGGTGGATCGATGCACATCGCCGACGTGGACACGGGTAACCTTGGCGCTAATGGCGTCGTTGGTGGAGGCATCCCGATCGCCACGGGCGTCGGCCTCAGCATTATATTGCGCCATACCGAACAGGTCTGCCTCTGCTTCTTTGGCGACGGCGCCTCCAATGAGGGGACCTTCCACGAGGCCATCAATATGGCCTCCATCTGGAATCTGCCGGTCATCTTCCTCTGTGAGAACAATCAATACGGCATGTCGATGTCTGTGCAGCGGGCGACGCACGTTCACTCGCTTGCCGACCGCGCGGGCGCATACGGGATTCCCGGATTCAGCTTGGACGGCAACAACGTCTTCGCCGTACGCCAGGCCGTACGCGAGGCCGCAGAACGGGCACGTGCCGGCCATGGGCCGACGCTGATCGAGGCGATCACCTACCGCTACAAGGGACATTCCAAGAGCGACCAGAACCGTTACCGCACCCGCGACGAAATCGCCGACTGGAAACAGCACGATCCCATCGAGCAACTCAGTCGCTACCTCGAAAAGCGCGGGCTGCTGACGTCTGAGCAGATCGAGCAGGAGCGTATGCAGGCCTACGCGGACATCGAGGATGCGTACGCCTATGCGCAGGCAAGTCCTGAGCCGAAGGTGGAAGCGCTACTGGAGGGGGTGTACGCCTAATGTCGACCTCAACGTCACAGCAGACAGGTATCCGCACGGCGGCCGGCGACACGGTAGAGATGACCTACGCCGAGGCAGTGCGGGCGGCGCTGGCGGAGGAGATGCGGCGCGATCCGAGCGTCTTCCTTTTGGGAGAGGATATCGGCATCTACGGCGGTGCCTTCGCGGTGACGCGTGGCCTCTTTGAGGAGTTTGGCGAGGAGCGTGTCCGCGACACACCCATTTCGGAGCAGGCGATCGCAGGCGCTGCGATCGGCGCAGCCCTCACGGGCATGCGCCCTGTCGCAGAAATCCAGTTCAGCGATTTTATGGCGCTGACGATGGACCAACTTGTGAATCAGGCAGCCAAGATCCGCTACATGTTTGGCGGTAAGGCCATGGTCCCACTGGTGCTGCGCGCGCCGCTCGGCTCGGGTACGGGCGCCGCCGCTCAGCACTCCCAGAGCCAGGAGGCCTGGTTCGCCCACGTGCCGGGGCTGAAAGTAGTGCTACCCGCGACGCCTGCTGACGCGAAGGGTTTGCTGATCTCTGCCATCCGCGATGACAATCCAGTCGTCTTTCTCGAACATAAGCTCCTCTATCGATACAAAGGCGCCGTGCCGCAGAGGGAGTATACGATCCCGCTGGGCAAGGCAGAGGTCAAGCGTGAGGGCACGGATCTGAGCATCATTGCCTGGTCCATCATGGTGCCGCGCGCGCTGGCCGCTGCCGAGCGTCTGGCCCGCGAAGGTATCGAGGTAGAGATCGTCGATCCGCGCACGCTGCGTCCCTTCGACGAGGAGACCATCTTAGCCTCGGTACGCAAGACGGGACATGTTCTGATCGTACACGAAGCGGTGCAGATGGGCGGGTTCGGCGGCGAGGTCGCGGCACGCATCGCCGCCAGCGAGGCTTTTAACTATCTGGATGCGCCGATCCGCCGGCTGGCTGGTGCGGATACGCCAATCCCCTATAGTCCAATTCTCGAGCGCGCGGCGGTCCCTCAGGAGGACGACATCTACGCGGCGGCCCTACGCCTCGTGCGCGAGGGAATTTGATCGCCAACCTCGTGCCCGATCCCCACCGCGAGAACACTGACGGCGATGCAGCTGGAGACGACAATGGAGCGAACGGTGCCAATGCCCAAGCTGGGCATGACAATGACTGAGGGTGTACTGCTGCGCTGGCACGTCGCCGCAGGTGACACTGTGGCCAAGGACGACGTGCTCGCCGAGGTAGAGACGGATAAGGTCGAATTGGAGGTGGAGTCACCCGTGGCCGGGCGCGTCACCCGCCTGCTCGCCAAAGAGGGCCAGACGATTCCGGTGGGTGAGCCGGTGCTCGCACTCGAGACTGACGTCTCCAAATCCTCCAATGGGCGGATGGCCGCGCCGGATATCCCGGCACAGCCCATGCCAGCAGGAGCAGCAGGTCAGCGTGCCGTCACCCACCCGTCTGAACCAATCATAGCCAGCGCGGCGGGTGCTCCCAACTATGCCAGATACGCTACCCTGCCCATCCAGCCGCGCATACCATGCACTCCCGCGGCGCGCCGTATCGCGCTGGAGCGCGGTGTGGACATGGCTGAGGTCGCCCAGGCATTGCGCGTCCGCGGGATCGACCGGCCCGTCCGTGCCGCGGACGTGCTAGCACATATGTCGAGCGAATCCAATGAAAGCCGCACATCAGCTTCCCGCGCGCTCACGCCGCTCGCGCGCAAGATTGCCACAGCACACGGCCTAACGCCGGAAGCCCTGGCCTCCGCTGCCAGCGAAGCCGGGCACCGGCTAGATCGGCGGGCCGTACAAGAACTCTTGGCGGCGCATGAGCAAGCCACGCCCCAGGGGCCGGTTCACGCTAACGGCCACTCCCACATGGTCATACCAGTGCCCGAGATGTCTCCGTCGTCCGCTGCATCGCTATCAGCTCCAAGCATGGCCGATGAGGAGCTGCTGTCACTCTCCTCCATGCGGCGTACCATCGCCGAGCGCACGACACACAGCTTCACGACAACGCCGCACATCTATCTCGACACCGAGGTGGACATGGCGGAAGCCGAGGCGTTGCGTGCCACCTACGCCCTGCGGTCGAAGCGAACCGCCCAGCCGGTGCCCTCGGCGACGGCGCTGTTGGTGCGTGTGTGCGCAATCGCGCTGCGCCAACACTCCGAGGTCAACGCCGCGTTTGTCCCGGCACGCGATGGGCAGCCGGCTGGAGTCCGCCGCTGGCGCGTGGTGAACATCGGCGTGGCGGTCGCGCTGACGGATGGGCTCCTCGTGCCGGTGGTGCGTGACGCGGACAGCAAATCACTGCCGGAGATCACAACTGAACTGGCGGATCTTGCTGAGCGTGCCCGCTCCGGAAAACTGCGGCCTGACGAGCTCGCCGACGGCACCTTCAGTGTTTCCAACCTTGGCATGTATGGCATCGACACCTTCCACGCCGTGCTGAACGAGCCGCAGGCGGCGATTCTCGCTGTAGGTCGCATCGCGAAGCGACCTATCGTGCTGTCCGACGAATCGGGCCATGATGTGACCGCTGTTCGCCCGATGCTCAAGCTCTCGCTCTCAGCTGATCACCGCGTGCTCGATGGCGCTACCGGCGCGCGCTTCCTGGCAACACTGCGCGAGTTGCTGGAGGAACCACGCCTGCTGATCTAGACCGCTACTTGAGCTGCTTGCATCGGTTGTCAGGAGGTGTTGCAGCCCTCCATTGTACGCCTATCGCTTGCCCGGCGAGGCAAGTAGGAAAGGATCATGGTCGATGGTGACCGTCGAGGTAACGCTCCATCACGAGGCCGGCTTGCACGCTCGCCCGGCTGCATTGTTCGTCAAGACTGCCAGTCGCTTCGCCGCTGTAATCACGGTAATCAACGGAGCTAAGTCGGCCAACGCCAAGAGCATCGTGCAGGTGCTAACGCTCGGCGCGAAGCAGGGCACAACCGTGACGATTACGGCGGGAGGCGAGGACGAACAGGCAGCCGTTCAAGCTCTGGCAGACCTGGTGCGGCGCAACTTTGAAGTCGTTTGATGCCCACAGTATAGGGGAGCGGCGCCAACCAAGTTGCATTGTGACCAGTGGAAGTTGCAGGAATCAGCCAGCTGGCTCGGGATGCATACCTACCGAGCTGGCCGCACGCTCCGACGTGGTGCTCCGCTCAACTGGTGGCGCCGCGAGCATTGAGGAGGGCTCATTCTCAGCGCGTTTGAGCAGATCCTTGGCGCATTCCTCATCCGTAATGACAACCGAGACCAGGCCGGCGCGCATCGCTCCGAGCAGTGCTTCGGACTTGCTTACGCCCCCAGCCACGCCTACCGAGAGTGGTACGCGACGTATCGTCTCGGGCTGCGCGCCGATGATGCGCTCGTGCAGTTCGAGCTCGCAAATCGCACCGTGGATGTCGAAGTAGCGGCCGCAGACGTCGCCGATGGCACCTTGTTCGCGAATCGATGCCAGTTCCGCTTCATTCAAATAGCCAGCGCGGAACAAACCCGACGCCGAGGCTCGCACTGCACCGACGCCAACGAGCGCGACATCCATACGTGCCATCATCTCGAAGGTCTCGCGCATATTGCGTTCTTGTTGTAGCGCCTCGCGTACAGCGGCACTCTTGACAAGGAAGGGCGCATGAAGGTAGAAGCAGCGGGCGCCGTAGGCATTGGCCAGCCGGCGGGCAATTTCGGGGCCATCAACATCTGGAGACGTCGCACTAATCGAGCCCATAAGCTGCACGACGTCCAGCCGCATGCGGCGTGCTGGATGCACGGCATTGATCATCTGCAACATCGAGGTGCCCCAGGAGATGCCAACCGTCATGCCATCGTCGAGCGCGCGGTCCAGAAAGCGCGCGGCGAGCATGCCAAGCCTAGGCAACGGATTTTCACCCGGAGCGCCAGCGACGAGCACTTGGGCGTCTCGCAGGCCAAAACGGCGCATCAGCTCCTGCTGCAAGGCTGCCGACGTCTGCAACGGATGGCGAATCTGGATCTGCACCAGGCCGAGTTCACGAGAACGTGTCAGCAGCCGCGAAACGCCCGAGCGCGAGATGCCAATGCGCTTGGCGATCTCTTCCTGGGTCAGATCTTGCTCATAATACATGCTCGCCACATCAGCAAGCAGCAGTTCTTCTGCGGAATCCAACATGCAACCCTAGCTTCTTTCACATTTGTGCTAAACATGCACTCAAATTCTAAACATCACTGCTCCGCCTGTCAAGTTGACACGTGCGCATGCTGAGAGTACACTACCATGCACATATGATCACTACTGGGCAAATGTGCGACAGCGCTGGTTTATCCGGAGGTGTGTCGATGAAGATACTTGGTATTCCTGCCTCCCCCGGCGTCGCTATCGGAGCAGCCTTCGTCTACGAGCCACCCAGGCAAGAGATCTCGCACGAGCATATCGTACCCGAGCAGGTGGCGGCAGAATGGCAGCGGCTGAAATCCGCCCTGCACCAGGCACGTGGCCAGATCGCCGACCTGCGCGATGCGACGGCGCGGCGCGTTGGTGTGGACGAGGCGGCGATTTTTGACGCGCACCTCCTGGTGTTGGAAGACGAAGAGCTGTTGAAGGTCATGCACACGCGGATCTCCGACGATCTCGAGAATGCAGAGGCCGCCGCTTGGGGTGCGATGCAGACCTACCGCGGCCTGCTGCTCGAGATCGACGACGAATATCTGCGCGCTCGAGCCGCTGACCTGAACGACATCGCATCACGCATAATTGCCTGCCTACAGAGGGGCTGGCAGTCCCCCTTCAAGGCGCTCAAGCGCCCGAGCGTCATCGTGGCGCGCGATCTAATGCCCTCGGATACTGCGGGGCTCGACCCCACACTTGTGCTCGGGCTGGTCACTGAGGAGGGCGGCCCGACCTCCCACACGGCGATCCTCGCGCGACAACTCAACATTCCGGCGATCGTCGGAGCGCGCGACCTGCTCCAGACAATCAGTCAGGCCGAAGGGGGCAGTGCTATTACGGTTACGGTCGCGCTTGACGGCGCCGAAGGCGCTGTGGAGATTGCTCCAGATAGGGCAGCTGTCGCACACTATGAAGCAATCCAGCGCGCGTTCGGCGAACAGCGGCGGCAGCTCGCCTACCTCGCGACGCTGCCCAGCATTACGCCAGATGGGCATACTGTCGAGCTGCTTGCCAACGCAGGCGTCCCACAGACTGCTGTCGCAGCGGCGACGCAAGGCGCCGAGGGAATTGGCCTCTTCCGCACCGAATTCCTCTTCCTTGAGCGCACCAGTGCCCCAACCGAGGATGAACAGGTTGAAGCCTATCTAGCGGCGACCCAGCCGTTCCCGCATGGCTATGTCATTGTGCGCACCCTGGATATTGGCGGCGATAAGTTGCTGCCCTACCTTACTCTGGAGCCCGAGGCGAATCCGTTCCTTGGGCTGCGTGGCCTGCGACTCTGCCTCGCACCACAGTTCCGCTCGGTCTTCCTCACGCAGCTGCGTGCGCTGCTCCGCACTGCGGCACAACGGGCAAATCTACGCGTTATGTTCCCGATGGTCAACGACGTGGCCGAAGTCCGCCAGGCGCGGGCGCTCTTGCGCCAGGCCGCCGAGGAGCTTGAGCGCGAGGGGATAGCTGCACTCGCGGCACTGGAGCGACTACCGATTGGCGCAATGATCGAGACGCCCGCCGCCGCCTTCACGACCGACCTGCTGGCCGCGGAGTGCGACTTCTTCAGCATCGGCACCAACGACCTAACGCAGTATGTGCTAGCGGTGGATCGCCTGAATACCGCCGTGGCGCCACTGTATGACAGCTTTGCGCCAGGGGTGCTGCGTGCGCTCTATGCAGCAGTCAGCGGCGCGCACAGCAAAGGGCGCAAGATCGGCATGTGCGGCGAGATGGCGAGCGATCCACGTGCTACGCCGCTGCTGATCGGGATCGGCCTCGATGAATTGAGCATCTCGGCGCAGATGCTGCCGGAGGTGAAGCGCGTCGTGCGAGCATGCCCGCTCACGAAGGCTGGCGACCTCGTCAAGCTCGCCTATAGCCTGACCTCTGCGCAGGAGGTGGCGCAGA
>DASUWS010000218.1:0-14704 GCA_036378295.1 Ktedonobacterales bacterium | reverse complement strand
GCATGCCGGACGTATCACCGACACCCACCGCAGTTATGGCTTCCTGGGTACCTGGGTAGAACAGCAACAGTGGCAGATTGTAGGGCAGGGACGGCAGATCCTCTTGCAGCTTCCCCAACCCGATCAAGACGACGCTGTCATCGAACTCCAACTCCCCGTCAGCAAGACGGCTTCATAGCACGTGCAGGCAATACGAAACGCATAGGAGATTCCCATGGATACAACCTTGACCTCAACCCTGGTATTCGCAACGCAGATCACCCTGAGTCTGCTGTCATTTGGACTGATCGCGCGCTGGGTCATCTACCCACGTCTGCGGAAACGCTCATTGCGCGACGCCTTGACGCCGCTACTCCTCTTTGAGACCCTGCGCACGATCGGGTTGATCGTTCTCGTTCCGGGCCTCGTGGACACCGCGCTGCCCGCCGGGTTCGCCCTTCCCGCGGAAGCGGGCGACATGCTCGCTGTGGTCCTGGCTTTTGTGGCCCTCGTTGCGGTGCGCGCTGGCTGGCGGGTCGCTCCGGCACTTGTCTGGCTCTTTACAGTGGAAGGGCTGGCGGACTTCATCAATGCCACCGCGCAGGGGCTGCGGTTCAACGTCATCGAGCACAATCTGTTGGGGGTCGCGTGGCTCTTGCCCACCTATGGCGTGCCTGCCTTCACGGTGGCTCACGTGATAGTGATCGCGTTGCTTCTCGGCGGGCGCCAGCGTGCCGCAGATGATCGTGATCGAGCGCGGGCGGTGGATGTACCCGAGCGTCTGACGGCGAGCATCTCGTGAGAGTGTTGCCATGATGCCGCGGGCGCATGGCGAAGGGAGGGAGGCAAATTGATGATTCTCGGCAGCGCCTGGCGGAGACGCATCCAGAGATTCGCCCGCCGGCCTGCCGACACCTGGGCTCGGAGTAATCGCGTGTACATCTCTTGATTAGTGGCATTCGTGCTGTTAGTGATGCAGCGGACGCAGTACGTGAGTCATATGGCAAGGAGACACTTTACGCCTCGTCCTGCAATGCCTCGGCCATAGCTTCCTCTAGAGAGAGCGCTCGACCTGCAGCAAACGCTGCTGACCACTGCGACTCGCCGAGTGCCTCCCGTGCGCAGGCTATTTCCCGCTCTATCTCTGCCCGCCAATGTGGCGCTTGTAACTCTCCGACCGTCGCGCGCAGCGCCGCCGCAGCTCCAAGCAGCCGTGCTGCATGTGTTCCCCGCTGAGCTGCCGCGGCAATGAGAGCGATTCCCTCCAGGCACCTGGCGAGGTATCGGGGCACACTGAGCCCTCGCCATGTGGCGAGTTGTTCACGCGCCAGCCGTGTCGCGCCAGCCAAGTCCCCTCGCAACCGTGCGATATGGCTCAACCCGAAGAGCTGGAAACCTGCCCAGAAGTCACTACCAACCCGCCGACAGATAGCCAGGCTCTCTTCAAAGTACGCGACCGACTGATCCAGATCGCCGCGTAAGAGGGCCACCTGGGCAAGCCCGGAAAGCGGGAAACCCGCCCAGAAGTCAGCGCCCACGCGCCGCGCCAGTGTCAGGCTTTCTTCGAGATATACCGTTGCCTGTTCCAGATCGCCGCGCATCTGCGCGATGTGTCCGAGATCGCTGAGGAAAAGACCAGCAACAGGCTCACCAGACGCCTGGAGCAGCGCCAAACCCTCCTCGATAAAGGCTGTCGCCTGCTCTAAGTTACCTTGTCGCCGCGCTAAATGGCCTAACTGGCCAAGCGCCAGCGCGGCGACCCATCCCGGTCGCTGACCAGCCGCCAGCGCCAGGCTCGCCTCCAATGCATTTCGCGCCTGCTCGTACTCGCCCGCTCGGCGAGCAAACATTCCTACCCCGAGCAGCGCCTTTGCGCGGGTCATCGTCGATGCCGCCGTGGTCCAGCCATCTGTGCTGGAGCGCGGCATGCCCACATCCGACAGCCGGGCGAGCAGGTCGTCAAGCCAGCCACGTCCCTCTCTGAGGTAGCCCTTGGTGTCCCAAAAAGGAACCAACGCCGTGGCCAGCCGTAGCCCCAGCTCCAACTCTCCCCGCTCCCGCGCCCAGCTCAGCGCGGCCCGGAAGTTGTCGCACTCCTGCTCCAGTCGGTTCATCCAGGCTACCGCGTTTGGTCCATACATGGCCAGCTCGCGCCCTTCCACCAGGCTCAAGAAATATATGGCGTGCGCCCGGCGCAACGTCTCTGTCTCGGTACTCACCCCGTCCCGGGTCTCGCCCTCGCCTCTACCTGCCTCCAACTGCTCCAGGGCGTATTCACGGATGATGTAGAGCAGCCGGAAGCGCTTCTCATGGTTTCCTCCTCCTGTTCCTGCATCGGCCTCCCCATCCACACTCCACTGCTGGGGCTGCTGCACCAGGCTCTGATTCACGAGCGCCTCCAGCCCCTCCAGGACATCTACCCCCAGTGGCGCGGTACCCGCCGTCGTGGCACAGACCGCCTCAACGGCCTCCAATGTGAACCCTCCCACGAATATGGCGAGCCGACGAAAGAGCCGACGCTCCGCGGGAGCGAGCAAGGCCTCGCTCCAGCTGATGGCCGCCCGCATGGTCTGCTGCCGTGCCTCCAGGTCGCGCGCGCCGCCAACCAACAGCGGCAGACGGGGCTCCAGTCGTGCCAGCAACTGGACGGGAGATAGGAGGCGGACGCGAGCAGCCGCTAGCTCGATGGCCAGCGGTAACCCATCCAGTCGTGCGCAGATGCCAGCTATCGCTTCCGCGGTTTGAGCGGTGAGCGTGAATGTGGGATGGATCGCGCGTGCCCGTGCGACAAAGAGCGCCATTGCAGGCGCTTCCAGCAGCCATTGCTCGACTTGGAACGCTTGTCCAGGTGGGGTGGACGCGAGGTCAGCAGGTAAGAGCAGTGAGAGAGGTGGTGGTAACGACAGTGGCGAGACCGGATACTCCTGCTCACCCCGCAGGTGCAGCGGCGCTCGGCTGGTTGCGAGGATATGCAGGCCTGGGGCTCCGGCGAGCAACTCGGCGACTTCGCGCGCGGCCGCGAGCACCTGCTCGCAGTTGTCCAGCAGCAAGAGCAGTCGCCGTGACCGTAGCCACTCGCGAAGCGCCTCCCTAACGGACTGGCGGCCTGCGTCCTGGAGGCCTACTATGTGGGCAATGGTCGGCACCACCAGATCGGGGTCAGCAATTGGAGCGAGGGGGATGAACCAGACGCCATCGAAGGCGTCGGCGAGCGCCGCGCCTACCTCTAGTCCCAGGCGCGTCTTGCCCACGCCGGCTGGTCCGGTCAGCGTTACCAGCCGTACTGCCTCCTGCTCCTGTCGGAGGAGGGAACGGATCTCCGCTACTTCACGCTCGCGGCCCAACAGCGGTGTGGGCGGGAGGGGTATATGGTGCGGCGAAGGTGGGGAGGCGCGCGTATCCTCCCCGACCGTGTGCACGGAGCCTTCAGAGCCGGCTGCTGCTGCGAGCGTGGGTTCAAGCAGGGGAGCAGACGTCGCCTCGGACGAGCGAGCAGAGCGGGCTGCGGCCAGCAGTGCAGCGTGTTCTGTGTCTGTGAGTCCCAACGCTGCCACTAGCCGCGCTACGGTGTCGCGGTGTGGAGACCGACGCTCGCCACGCTCCAAGCCAATGACGCCCCGCCACGAGAGTCCCGCGCGCTCTGCCAGTTGTGCTTGAGTGAGCCCGGCGGCGCGGCGGTGATTTCGCAGTAGCACCCCGAAGAGAGTCGGGGTGGACGGAGATAGGTAAAGAGAGTGAGCGGGGTCCGTCTGCATGTGGTGCCTGCCCTCATGGGCCACCATTCCGACCCGGTGCGTCAGATGTTGCTGACTCCATGCCTTGTTCAACCGTTGTGCCGTTGTCGGAGATCATAGCACATGCCTGCCTGCGGCGCGGGCGTGCATGAATGTGCATATGGATGCGCATATAGCTGTACATCTTGCGCATTGGCATTTGCCCGCCATTCAGGCACACTGCAACTGCGCCTCTTCAGTGCCCGCACAACGTCACGACCGCTGGCGGCGAAGTACAGGTGGTTGAGATGATGTGGGTGGGCTGGAGTCATGGATGGTGCCGACCGTGTCAGATGTACAGTAGGAGAGAACCGGATGAGCCAGGGTTCCCTATCGCCTTCCGACTATTTGTTCGCGCAGGCCACTGACGAAGCCAGACGGCTGAAACGCCAGTCTGAATTCTTCCACCGCTTCACCAGTGCCTTCCTGGAGTCCGCTGGCATTACCACTGGGATGAAGGTGCTGGATGTTGGCACTGGCATCGGTGAGGTCGCTTTTATGCTCGCCGAAAGGGTCGGCCCGCAGGGAACGGTCGTAGGCATTGACATCAACCCAGCCATGATCGACTTTGCCCGCCAGCAGGCGCAGGTCGCAGGGTTTACCAATGTTTCGTTCCTCCAGGGCGACATCTTACACATGGCGTTGGATGACCAATTCGATGCTGTCGTGGGTCGTTTGGTGCTGATGTACATGAAAGACCGGGTGGCGGTGTTGCGTCGGCTGAGCCAGCAACTTCGTCCGGGCGGTATGCTCGCGTTTCAGGAACTCGACCTCACGCTTGCGGGGACCAGCTTACCTCGTGCTCCGCTCGTTGAGCAAGTGGGGAACAGGCTCACCCAGGTCTTTCAGCGGGCGGGGCTCGATACCCGGGGACTAAATCTGTTCCATCTATTTCTGGAGGCGGGGATGCCTGCTCCAGAGATGGAATTGATCACTACCGTCGGCGGTGGGCCAGACTGGGCCGGCTATGAGCAACTCGTCGATATCACCAGTGCTTTGCTGCCCCTCATTCTCGCCTTTGGGATTGCCACCCAGGAAGAGGTGCAGGTGGAGACACTACTCCAGCAGTTGCGTGAAGAAGCAGCCACACGGCAAAACGTCGTCATGATCCATGGGCTGATGAACGTTTGGACCCGCATCGCCTGAAAAGAGAGGAGGAGAGCAACGCCATCCTCTATCGTGATTAAAGGGAAAAGAAGCGTCTGCACTCTCGCCATCGACTGACGGAAGCCGATATTGGTCAGCAGAGGAGGCATGCCATACAGAGCACGAGCAGCAAGACCACAAACTCCCTCTCGAACAGCGAATCCCAACACGTGGAGAGAGCGATCTCCCATCTGCTGAAAGCGACAGCGGACCTTGGCACAACCCTGGAATTCACGAACGTTCCCGGGCTGTTCGCCGCTGGGCCAGAGCATCTGCGCGCCTTCTCCCACGACTTGGATGCACTGCTGGCCCAATTGGACGCTATGCGGCTGCAGTTTGCCGAGTTTGTCGAAGCGGCAGAGGAGGACGCACGGGCGGCGCCGCCCGATGTCACGCCGCACGCATTTTACCGACTGTGAAGTGCCCGTGGGGAGTGCCAGCCTTATAGACCTTGCGCCACGTCTCATCGAGCGGTTGGCAGATTTCTCCTTTCTCCACAACAATCGCCTCAAGGTCGTCGAGGTTGTAGAGGAGGAGGTCACCAAGGTTGGAGACGTCTGCCTTGCGCTGTACCCGCGGGCGGGCCACGCCGCCGCTGGTAAAGACACCCACGGCCATGTCCAGCAGCATCGCTCGCAAACTCTGTTGCCCACGCTTTGGTCAGAAGCGTTAATGCTGCTTTCGTTGCACCATAGAGAGGTGCCTGTGGCAAACCGATGTGTGCAGCCATTGTCGTGATGTTGATGATCTGTTCTACACCACGTGCAGCCATTTGGGGAGCTAACGCTGCGGTCAGATAAAACGGCCCTTTGAGATTGGTCGCAATGGTGGTATCAAAGGTCGCTTCGTCCGTCTGTGCCGTTGAGGCAAAGGGAAAGACTCCGCATTATTGACCAGAATATCAATGGGACCGGGAACGGCTGTTGCCTCCTGTGCTAATCGGTGAGCCCCCTCGACCGATGCCTGATCTGCAGCGATAAAGGTGCCTGACCTCCCGCCGCTTGAATGGCATCCGCTACAGCTTGCCCATGTTTTTCATTGCGACCGCTGACGACTACATGTGCTCCTTCACAGGCAAACGCTTCAGCAATTGCTTGCCCGATCCCGGATGTACTCCCGGTGACCAGAGCCTTTTTTCCTGTGAGCGCATCGTTGCCTCCTCATTGCATGTGCGTGCAAGACTGGCAAACACTGACAACAGGATGTGGTGAACCCTACGCGCGCATGTGCTGCCCTTGTGGGGCTGGAGACATCCGCCCACGGCTGGACATGCATCGGCAGCAGCCGGCAGGATGCGCCTGCATGCACGATCCAGTGCGCGGCCTTACAGATTTCGCGCGGCTCTTAGCGCCGTTGCCTGGCTATCTCGGGCAGCAGCACTTGCGACCGGCAACAATCGCCCATCTCGTCACTCCCTTTGGGAAGGCAGGGTGTACGTTTATTCATGCCTCCACTCTAAGTGCTCTCGCTGTCCACGTCAGAACTCCCGTGAGTGATCTCAGTTGACCAAATGGAAGTCGCTGAGGTCAACGTTACCGGTGAACATGGCCAGGAAAGTGACTCCGGTGTTGGTCGAGTGTGGTCCGTGCTCGTGGCCGGGTGTCACGTTTAACTCAGTGCCTGCGGGGTATGACTGCCCCTCGTTAATGAACACACCCTCGAGGATGTAGTCGGTCTCTGTGTGGCCAGTATGGTAGTGGCGCGCGATCTCGGCGCCCGGTTCCATCACTAGCCGCAGGATGACAGGACCCAGATTGGGGTCGTCGTTGAGTACCTGCATCGTTACCTGCCCCTTCGTGCCCGGAAGGGGAGCCTGACCAGATGCGATCTCGATGACGTTGTGGACCTGATCGTACATGGCACATCTCCTACTTGGTGTCTGTGCATCGTGGTATGAGGCTTTTGTCGCGAGTTCCTGTAATCTTGTCTTCGTTTGGCGCCTGGCATCGAATCCATTTGTGCCTGTTGTGTGTGGCTGCCCTCCTCTCTATCCGGGGCCACGTGGTGTGCCTGGGTCAGGTCCTCAACGTCTCGCCGGGAGACGTTGGGGGCAGCAGCTTACACCTCTCTCTGCCTGCCAACCTCGGTAGTGAGCCTGGAACCGCTCGCCGAACGGGATAGACTGCTACCGCTTCACAGATATGGATGGGTGCCAGAGGATCCCGGTTTATCCGTCCATGGCAATACGGCACGGGCGGAGTGCCGACCGATGTGGATTGCCTGTCGCTGCCTATTGCCTGTTGCCTGTTGCCTGCCTACAAAACTACAGAAAACATCGCGGGCAGAGACTGCCATGATCTGCGCCCAGCTCTCAACTTTCAACGCAATCTCTGCAATGAGAGCGCTTGAACACATTCACCGGCGGGTCTTTCTGTCCCATTGCGTAGACACGTCACCAATACCTAGCTTCAGCAAAGGCATGCCGCGTAGCCGCGGACGCTGTGAGGATATGCATGATTCCTCACCATTCTTGGGTGCAGTCGCGGTGCGGGCGGCGCGGCGGCGAGCCTACCAAGAAGCGCTGAGGTGTATCGTTGGCGAGTGCCGCGTCGAAGCCACGGCTCACAAACGGTGTGCTCAGCGAAGCTCCTCTGTTGAGGCCTCCAGCGCGGTGCAATCGTGCCGACAGTAAGTGGGTACAGCGTGCTGAGGGCCGTACTGGTGTGGCGGCAGCGCCGAGCAATCACATTCACAGTATATGCGAGCTACAGGCTAGCCGTATCCGCTATTCGCGCACTCTTAGCAATGGCGGCAGCAGTGCATAGGATCGCGTGAATGCCCTACGCTACGCACCGCCGGTGGCGCCTGGCAAGACGTTATCTAGGACAAAGCGTGAGGGACATGTTCAGGGAGATAACCCATGGCCCTGCGGTGCAGTCAGTTCGTACACCCTGCGGCGCCTACTCAGCGTAATCGTCGGCAGTGGGCGGGATGCGCCCGCTTTGCCTCTGGCTACACTCGGTGGCCAAGCGGCAACTACCCGGCACCATTACGGGAGTCGGGCGTACCGAGCGGAAGTCGCGGTGCGGGCGGGCCTACGCGGTGCCAGCGCGATGAACAGTCCGAGCTAAATGAGTCCGAACTGAGCCGCCACGCCGACTGCCTGTGCCCGGGTATTGACGCCTAGCTTGTTGAAAACGGCGGTCAGGTGCTGGCTGACGGTGCGAGCGGAGATGAATAGCTCCTGGCCGATCGCCTTGTTGGAGAGGCCTTGCCCGACCAGCCGCAACACCTCGCGCTCTCGTCCTGTAAGGAGATGTTCGCCGCGACTCTCGTCGTCTTGTTGTGCTGCCTGCGCTCGCCCTCGAAGGTGAGATATCGATGACCCCGTAGCAGCAGGTACAGACGTGGATGGTGTCCGGGCAAACTCGTCGAGCAGCGTCAAGGTCAGGGCGACAACCTCACCAACGGGCATTACACTCCCCACCTGATAGGCCGCCCGCTCCTCCTGCCTCAGTGGCTCATGCAGGACCGGCTCGCCCAGGTTCGCCGCCATGCGCTCCCATGCTGGACGCCCAGCGCCCATCGCATGCCTCAAGGCTTCTGTGGCTCCGAGCAGTTGCGCGCGCGCGCCAGGATCACCGCGGTCTCCCGGGAGAGCTTGCACAGTCCAGGCGATCTGGCTGAGCAGCCAGCGACTCTGCAGGTTTACGCTGGTCGCGAGCCCTATGCGCAGGTGATGCAGCGCACTGGACCAGTCACCTTGCTGGTGGCCCAGCAATGCACCCAAGTGGACATGGACAGCGCCCGCCACCCGTGCGTCTCCCGCCGCCTCGAGCAGCTCCAGCGCTTCGGTGAAGCGTGCAGCAGCTGGATCGGTGTGACCTTGCGCCTGGAGCGCTACACCAAGGTAGAAGAGCAAGATACCCAGGTGGTCGGGCTCGCCAAACACCCGCGTGTGGCCCAGCGCCTCCTCCAGCAGTGGGACGGCTAGATCTTGTCCGGCAAGCAGCGGAGACATCCCCTGGTAGATGAGGGACCGCACAATGCTGAAGGAGTCCTGCCGCTGTCGGGCAAGGGCCAGCGCTTCGTCCAGATATGCTCGCGCCTGCTTGAGCTCACCAAGGCATGCACTCAACGGCCCTGCTGAAAGGAGCGCACGTGTTTGCACGTCCGGATCTCCCCTCTCCCCCTGTGGTGCGCGGCTTAGTGCCTCGCCCAGCCAGCGCGAACCCTCTGTATGGTATCCGCGCAACAGCCAGAAGTAGCCTAAGGCTCCTGCCAGGCGTAGTGCCGCTGCGCGATCCGTCGGTGTATCCTGGTCGAGCAGCCAACGCAGCGCCATCCGCAGGTTGTCGCGTTCGCGATCTAGTCGGAGGAGCCACGCGCGCTGGGCATAGCCGTGCAGGTGTGGATCAGCCTGCTCAGCGAGCGCAAGGAAGTAGGCGGCATGGGCTCGGTGTGCTGTCTCCAGTTCGCCCTCTGAGGCCAGTTGCTCCTCGGCATATTCCCGCACCGTCTCGAGCATGCCAAACTCCGGATTCTCCTCGTCGTTTGCCTCGTCGTTTGCCTCGTCGTTGAACCACTCCTGATGCCAGCCGAGATCAGCTGATCGCGTGGGCTGGATGAGACTCTGCTTCGCCAACGAGATCAACCAGTCCAGCACGCGGCTGCTGTCCGCTCCACTCGCTTCGCCAGCCATCTCGCCATAGACAGCAGTGGTAGCATCGAGCGAGATGCGCTGGACGAATACTCCAAGGCAGCGGAACAGGCGCTGCTCTGGTGCAGTGAGCAGGTCATAGCTCCAGCCCACCGCCGCTTCGAGGCTCTGTTGCCGCTTCGGCACGTCCGACGCCTCCCAATGCAAGAGACGCAAGCGGTCGCCCAGCCGGTTGACAATTGCCGGGAGAGAGAGCGTTGCGGTACTTGCCGCCGCCAACTCGAGTGCCAGCGGTAGGCCGTCAAGCTGCACTGCCAACTGCGCCACCACCGGTCCCTGCTTCTCAGTCAGGACGAAATCAGCCTGACGGGTGCGCGCCCACTGCAGGAAGAGGGCAATTGACGGAATCGCCGCCAGCTCGTCCAGTGGCGGCAGTGGCCGGCCGAGGTCAGGCACAGTTAGTGGCGCGATACGCAGCGTCCGCTCCCAGCGCAGCTGCAGTGGGACCCGGCTGGTTACCAGCATGCGCAGACTTGCGGTTGTGCCTAGCAGGTCGGCAAGTGCAGCGGCGGCGGGCAGCACCTGCTCGAAGTTGTCCAGCACCAGCAGCATCTGCCGCTCCCCTAGCACTGCGCGGAGGCGCCTAAACAAGTTCTGGCTGTCTTTATCGATGTCGAGGAGGCCGATGGCGCCGGCAAGGTTACTGAGTACTAACTCGGGATCGCGTACTGGGGTGAGGTCGACGAACACGACCCCATCACGAAAGTGGTTGGCCAATTGAGAAGCCGCAGCCACTGCCACGCGTGTCTTGCCTACCCCAGCCGGTCCGGTCAAGGTGAGCAGGTGCGTGTCTCCGCTGACCAGCTGCTCGGCAACCATCGCAAGCTCGTGAGTCCGATCGACGAGCGGCGTCGGTTGGGTCGGCAGGAAAGAGCTGGTCGCAATGAGCATAATGATAGACCTCCTCGACGATTGGTGCCCTCTCCGGGTCTGTCGTGGGGTCCCGTGCGCCTCATGTACGTGTCTGCAGTTTGCCAGGCAACCTTCCTAAGATCCTTTTCTTTACCGCCAACGGCGTCCAGCAACTTGATTGCCTGCGCGACCACATATTGCATGCTGTCGTACGTGCATGCGCGTCGCAAATAAGGAGCGCACAGTATACACCCTGTCTGTGCGCTCCGTTCACGCGCGACCTGCAGACTGAAGCCCCGAGGTTATACGCGAGGGACACGGACGACACATCTATTGACTTGCCAGTGCTTTGGCCCCCCTGTGGGAGGTTGGCAGAATAGGTCTGCTCAGAGTGAACCATCAGGGGCAGTATCCGCTCCCTGGGCACTGCGAGGGTGGCGCACTCAGAAGGAGACCAAGATGCTATACCACTGTGACGTATTACTGTGACATGATACCCCAATGTGTCATGTATTTACAGGTAACGACTTCGAGTGAGGCATCATCCACCACGTAGACGCCCATCTAGCAACCATGCTTGCGCCATAGATATCAGGATGCGTGCAGCAATGCTGAATTGTATACCTAGGGGCTCGAAGATATGCTGCTCGACGTATTGCTCAAAGGGTATTCCAAATACCTGCTGCACGATAGAGCATGCTAAGGCACACCCATAGTTGGAGTGGGCCGTCACCTTCCCGGGAGGACGCACCAGCGCTGGCATATGCTCGGCCAACAACCAGCCGGGCGGCGGCAGGTCTCCGCCTATGCACAACACCTCTTCGAGCACATGCCTTTGCCCGGGCAGCGGGTCTGGAGCGGGCAACTGCCCAGCGCTGGGCGGTGTGCCCGTCTGTCAGGCGCGCACTTATCGCGCGTGTCGCACACGGCACTGCTGCGGCAGTGGCCGTTACCTGGCTGGATGACATGGAGCAGGTGTGTCTGAAGCGCATTGTCGAGTAATTGGAGACGTTGATACACGTCGTCGGCCGAGGCGGGCCGATGAAAGAAGGGGATCAGTCACTCGACCGACGAGGGGATCGGGCGCAGCCGTCGAGGGCTGACGACCAAGTTTCACCTGGCCTGCGACGGCAAGGGCCGACCGCTCTCGATCGTGATCACACCAGGACAGCGCCATGACAGTACTCAGTTGGAGCCAGTGTTGGACGGGATCCGCGTCCCGCGACCAAGCAAGCGGGACGGCCTCGGACGCTTCCGGATCGACTCATCGCCGACAAAGGCTACAGCTACGCGCGTACCCGCGCTGTTGTCGGCTGCTGCGTGGGCAGCAGATTCCGCACACCATCCCCGAGCGACGCGATCAACGGGAGCGACGGGCGGTTCAGCTGGGCGCCCTTGACCTTCGACAAGACCGTCTACGCGCGGCGCAACGTGGTCGAGCGCTGCATCAATCGCCTGAAGCAGTGGCGTGGACTGGCCACCCGCTACGAGAAACGCGCCGTCAACTACCGGGCGATGGTCGTCATCGCCTCCATCGTCATCTGGCTCGACTCGTGATACTAGTTTCGTCTGGGGTCTTGTCGTTTGCGGATGCGTTTGGGCCTCCCATGGATCAGCGTGGCGGAGCGCACGAGATCGGGATGAGCCTGTAACACGACACAACGCACAATGTTGCGCCCTGGGAGCGCCCGGGGCGATCAGACCGACGGCTCGTCCGGCACGGCCAATCGCTGCAGCCCTGCGCCAGGCGCTCATCGAGCCGAGCTGACGCGCACCGCGCGGCGGCGGATCGCGGCGAGCCAACTCCGGCGGATCGCCCCGCTCCCAAGCCGAATGACACCCCAATAGCGCAGCAACGACCGCGTCGCCTCAGGACTCGTGCCCACCATGCGGGTCTCGGTGATGACGCGGCTGCCGCCACGCTCGGGACGCACAAGGAACGCGACCACCGCTTTCGCGTACCCAGGCGCGGCGAACGCGCGGAACGCCTCGCGCGTGGACACCGCCGCCGGCTCGTTGCCCGCCCAGCGCCAGAACCGGCCGACGGCTCCCGCCGCGATCTCGGCGCTGGGACGTTCGCCCAGGGGCACGACGCCCACGGTGAACTGCTCGAGCACGGGTGCCGAGCGAGCCGGCCGGAAGGGCGGGCGCCCCGCGAGCAGACTCGGCAGCCCGCGCAACGTCTCCAATGGCATAAGGAGGCGTACTTCCCGCACGGTCACCTGCTTCACGGCGACAAATACGACGGTCGGCGGGGCAGGGACCCAGACGTCGTGGACCACACGCGCGTCGAAGTGTGGCAGGGTCTCATCGAGCAGCGAGAGCGGAGCGCTCATGCGTGCTGGCCTTTCATCGGCTGGGCTCGGGCTGGACATCGCATTCTTCCGTCCGGTAGCGCCGCTCCAGCTGACGGCATTTCTCTTTGCCCGCATTCGACAACAGCCGCTCCCTGAATCTGTGTTATTTCCAATGGCCAAAGTCTAGCTCATGCTGTCCGCAAAACGATCTTACCGCGCATGTGGCCTTGCTGCGCCCGCGTATATGCCTCGCCTGCCTGATCGAGCGGGTACACCGCCGCGACCAGCGGGCGAAGCTGCCCAGCGTCGATCAGCCGGCCGACCTCGATGAGTTGTTGTCGGTCGGGTTCCACGATGAAGAAGACGGCGCGCACGTTGTGGGCGGCCGCCAGTTCCTGAGAGGGGACGTCGGGGATGGTGATCAGGATGCCGCCCGGCTTGAGCACTCCCCAGGACCGTGTGAGCGCTTCCCCGCCCACGGTGTCGAGCACCACGTCCACGTCGCGCACCACCTCGTCGGAGCGCGTCGTGGTGTAGTCTAGCGCCTCGTCGGCGCCCAACTCGCGGGCAAAGTCGAGATTGTGGGTCGAAGCGGTGGCGATCACGTGCGCACCCGCCCGATGCGCGAACTGGACGGCGAAGGCTCCCACGCCCCCGGTCGCACCTTGAACTAGCACCCGTTGCCCAGCCGCAAGGTGCGCGTGATCGAAGAGCGCCTGCCACGCCGTGAGGGCAGAGATCGGGACCTCCGCTGCCTGTACGAAGTCGAGCGATTGCGGCTTGGGCGCTAGCTGTGCCGGGCGGGCAAGACAATACTCGGCCTGTGCGCCCTGCCTGTCCCAGTCGTTGAACCCATAGACAGCTTGGCCTACGGCTAGGTCAGTGACGTTGGGACCGAGCGCCACGACGACGCCGGCGAGCTCATGGCCCAGGATGATGGGAAAAGGACGATCGGCGCCTGCCCGGGTTTTCCAGGTCTCGGGCCACGACACTTCGGTTGGCGTGATCGCCGCGGCATGCACCCGCACCAGCACCTCGTCCTCTCCCGGTTGCGGCCGTGGCACGACCTCATTTGCCAGCTTGTCCAGGCCACCAGGAGCGGTAATACCGGCAGCTTTCATTGTCTCCATCGCCCATATCCTCCGCGCGTGATAGTCCCCCGTGATAGTCCCCCGTGATAGTCCCCGTGTTGCGCGGGCCGCCCATCAGGGGAGATCGAGCAGGTCTCTCGCTGCCGCCCAGCGGGAAGACGAGCACCGTTGTTGAATGCTCAACCCGGTCATCATCTCGTGCCAGCGCATGTCTCGTCGGGCGCACTGCGGCGCTCGCGAGCCGCCCGATTGCGCCTCTATCTAGACCACTGATAGTGGCGGCACGATCTAGACCACTGATAGTGGCGGCGCGCCCGCGCCGGGGATGACTCGCTGGGCTCCAGTCTGCGGGGCGTCCGAAGGACAACACCCCAACCCAATTTGGTATGATTCATCAGACAGACCCTGACAGGGTAGATCCCAGCCTCGGGCCTCTAACCATGCGGCCGCCTGTGCGAGGACTTCCGGTGGGAACCGGCGGACCCACGGACGGAGGACGGAAGGATGGTGTCATATAAAGGCCCTTTCTGTCGTGGCGCAAGCGCAGAGCAACCGCATCTTCAGCATACCCAGAGCGCGGGCAGGGCGTATCCGCCATTCGCGCACTCTTGAGGGTGGGGCAGAGCGTGGAGGACGACGTGAACGCCCTACGCTATGGACGACCCGCACCGACATTACCTAGTATGACTGGTGCAAGTCGTCGTGCGGATGGGACAGACGTGATACAAGACTGACCGGGCCAGGGCAGGAAAACAAGACATGGGGCAGGTAGCTTGAATCCACGTCAGCTCGTTTCGCCGAGTGCGCTCGCTCTGCGATGGCGTGAAATCTTGGCGTCTGTCTATTCGGTCTGCCCTCAATGTCCGTAATCCGATCCCAACCTTCATTCCGCTTGCTGAAGCGCGC
>DASUWS010000217.1:0-32474 GCA_036378295.1 Ktedonobacterales bacterium | reverse complement strand
CCCTGGGGATCGAGGCTGGCCACAGGCTCATCAAGGATGATCACCGGAGCATCTTGATACATCAGGCGGGCCAGAGCCAGGCGCTGCCACTGCCCGCCTGAAAGATCAATTGACCCACCAAATCCTGCCCCCACCAGTGTATCAATTCCATCTGGTAGCTCCCGTACGACTCTGCTCAATCCAGCCTTTTCCAGGGCATCATAGATGCGCACATCTTCGTCGGGCGCTCTCTCGAAGCGCATCGTAATGTTTTGGCGGATGGTCAAATACAGGTGAGAAGGTTCTTGAAAGAGCACGGCCTGCCGCAACTGCTCCGGAGACAGGCAGGTACCATCTGACATCTGGACCGCTATCTTGCCATTCGTTGGTGTCAGCAATCCGGTCAGTAGTTTGACCAGTGTGCTTTTTCCTGCACCATTGGGTCCAACAATGGCTGTTGTCCCCCGAGAGAATGTGTATGAAATTTTGGAGAGCGCGATCTTCTCGGTGTGGGGGTACTCATAGGTCATGCCAGACAAGTGAATCGCCGTGGCTTCTGGGGATGATATCGCTCTAGGTTCCCCATTGGCTGGTCGCATGTCGGGAGCAGCGTCGCGCATGATGGCGACTCTGTGCGCTGGAGCTTCCTCTGCCGTTTCAAACGATTGATGTAAGAAGGTAAAGACCTGTTCAATATATCCCAGACATTCCACCAGATTGCCCCAGGAGAAGGAGAAACTACTGCCCTGGCTGATCCCCATGTAGAGCGCGGGAAGGAGAACGGCTCCCGCGACGAGCCCTACGGAACTGCGCGCCGCGATCCAGAACACGGCTCCGGTGGCAAGCACGACGGCTGCCGCGACAACGATTCCTACACCCATACGAATCACCTGAAAATGGCGTAGCAGGCGTTTCAAGTTGCTCAGGTACCGTCGCGCCAGTGAGTGATATTCCTCCTCCAGGATCGTTGAGCGGTGTACCCGAATGTCGCGCTGCCATGTGGCGTCGATGCTCTTTTGCGAAAGATAGAACATGCGGAACAAGTCTGGGGCGGAATCCACCTGTAGCCCAAGCGTTCGTTGATGAAATCGCGCCTCCACGAGCGCCAGCGGGACGAGCACCAGCAGCACAACGGCCAGGAGCGGCGCCAGCGCAAGGAGTGTCACGGTAATTCCCAGCACAGCGACGAACGCGCTCAGGCTGTCAATGAAGGCTTTTACCAACATGCTAGGCCGGTAGCTGGCCTGGCTGATGACCAGCCCATACTGCGCCTGAAAGTCGTTCTCCTCAAAGAGCCAATATGGAATCTCTGACATCTTGCTCAAGACGCGCGCGTTCGTCTCCTGAGCGGACACAGCCTGCAAGGTACTTGTCGCCGTTTCGCTGGCGATCCTGAGGAGATGACGCAACGCGAGCAGGCCAAAGAGGATGATGAGTAAGAGAACACCCTGGCGGAGAGGGTCCTGGATGTCTCCGCCTTGCAGCGCCAACAGGGTCACACCTTTCCATGCGATGAGAAGCAAGAGCGGGTAAAACAGTGATTCGATCACGCCTGTCGAAGCGCTGAGGAGAAAGGCTCGCGCATCCATCTGGTACAGCAGCCTGATAGTGGCCGAGATAGCCCGAAGTCTTCTCCGCAGAGGCCACTCGTCGAGATGAGCTGCTTTGTCTGTTGTCACATCATTGGCTTTCATACCGCCGTTCCGTCGGGCTTACGTGCGCGTAGAGGTGTCATGAGCAGATCAGCCATGCTTGCCACGAGTGGAATGCCAAGCTCTTCTTCTAACCAGAGCCATTGCCCATTGGGATTGAGCTCTAGGAATACGTACTCGCCTTCTGGGGTCAGGATCATGTCAAGGGAGGCGAAATTGATCTCAAAACTATCCATCATGCGATGGATCGATGCCTCTACGCTGGATGGCAGGGTATAGATCTCATGTTGGCACTCTCCGCCGCGCCAGTCTTTGCGCGTCTTGTCGCTCGCCTGGGAAATGATCTTCGCGGCGAAGATGCGCTCCCCCATCACGACGCAGCGTAGCTCAGCCTCTTTGTTGATATACGGCTGGAAGATATTCGGCGCGTACGCTACGGAGTCGAGCGGTAGGCCCTTGGGCAGGGTTGTCGTCAAGGGGAGGCGGTAACTATGCTCATTGCTCACTCCCAGAGCGAGCAGCGGCTTAATCGCGCACTCCGCGTCTCCAAGTCGTTCAACGAAGCCTGCCACCGCCGCAGGGTCACTAGATATCAGCGTGTCGGGTGTGTTTAAGCCTGCCTTGCTCGCCTCGATGAGTTGTAACGCCTTAATGTTTGCCCGGCGCAGCTTGTAATGGTCGCCGACCCAAAACGTCTGCAGGCAATGGTAGAGTGCGAGCAATGTCAGAGTAGATTGCGCTTTGACGTAGTCGCCGAGCTTCGCGGATGTCATATTGATGCCTGGAAACAGGCGCTGCGGCTGGCGGTACCAAGCCGCGCAAATATCCTCGAAGGCCACCCCTCCGTGCTCGTTCATTAATTTGCCACGGATGCTGCCATCTCGAATCTCCATGGAGATGCTGCATTTATGGGGGAAGTCCTCTGGATGGAACCGGAAGACAGAAACACCGCGTGTATGCAGTTCACGCGTGACGGCATCTGCGTGGACGTCGAGTTCGTTGGTAATAATTAGCACAGTAGGAGGCACTGCTCATCCCTCAGAACTTTCTATATCGGGTAGGAGCGGCTGGCTGGCAAGAGTTTCTAGCCCTTCGTCACGCCTGCGCTCCCAAATCTGGAAGTATCTTGACTCCTCGGTTTGAACCTATGTTTGAACCTATGGAGGTAGGACATACGCGAGATATTCGCGTAACCACCGGGCACCTGCATCTGCTCGCACGTACATGCACTCGCATGTACCAGAATCATGGGCGAATCGCGTGATTGGAGCAGTCATGTGCGGACGGTCAAGGGAAGGAGCAGGGGCAGGACAGATGGTATCCTCCCCTGCTTCGCTTCGTCGATGAGCATCCCGTGCGGGAGACTCCTAGAACAGGTCGACCTCGTCGATCTGGGCGTCATCAATCTGTAAGAACCCGTTATTGACACAATGCGAGTTCGACTTCGACCCGCCTCTCCAATCCTCCACGGTGGGCAATGGCTGCTCCTCAGCCAGCTCTAGTGACAAGGGCATACCAAGGGTTTCGTCCGTCGTCATGGTTGGATTCCTTTCTCGTTTGTAACTGGTGTCGCGAGTGCGACGCTGCTGTCTTCCTTGCTTCGGTCATCTACACGCCATATGCGAGCATCTCTCGGTACTTCTCTGGACCGGGCCCGCGCATCCAGGCACTTAGATAATGCTCGCCGAGGCGATATCTCCAACTGTAGTCGCTGTAGGGAAAACGTACATGGGCAGTGTCAACGCATTTCTGTGTGCGGCAGATGCGCAGATGAGACAATGACTTTCCTGCAGATGGACCAGGGTTGTGGGATGGCACGTATCACGGAGGGGCATAGTCAAATATCACGACGGTCCGTCAACCACGCATCCCAGCATACACCGGAATTGCATGAGGCTATTGAGCGAGACTATTTCCAGTCAGAGCCCCGCCTCGCACGGCATGTCATGCTGTGTATTGCCATTCGTGGTAGTCGATTCGAATGGGCTCGACTTCGGTTGAAGGCACAGGAATTGCGGCTATGATGTACAGGCCAATCCGAGATCAAGTTAACACGCAATCGTACGTGATCGACCATAATTGACCATGCTTGAGAGGAGCGAGAAGTTCATGCCTGATGAAACTGGCTGTCACTGGCAGGCTGATCAAATCCGTGCGAGGCCTATTTATTGCGATTCCGATGTCAAGTGTAGTGTGACCCGACATCATAATGTATCTACGCACGGTTATTCCTTCGACGCTCCACGAGTTGACACCACGAGTTGACACACTGAAGTGACTCAAAAGGTGGTTGCTAATGAGTTCACACGGGAACTCCACTCCCAACGACACCGGCGTCTTCGTGTATGACAAGGCACTTCAGGACCTGGCTCAGGCGGCGCGCTCAGTGGACGAGGCTCGCGAACAAGAGCGGCGGACGCTGGCTCGCGAGTTGCACGATAGAGTGGTACAGCCCCTGGTCGCATTGGTGGCCTCTATCGATGTGTTGCCCCAACAGTTATCGAACGTCGATCCGCTCCAGGATTGGATACTGACATCGAAGGAACTCGCTCGTGAAGCTCTTGGCGCGCTGCGCGATGTGGTTGCCGGACTGCGTACGCACCCATACGAGATGCAGGGGCTTCCCGACGCACTCCGCGTATACCTTGCTCCGCTCTTCCAAACACGCGGCGTGCGCCTGATAGTGGAGTCTCAAGACTGGCCTGACAACCTGCCATCCGACTATACATTCCATGTCTATCTGATGGTACGGGAGGCTGCAATCAATGCCGAAAAGCATGGTCATGCGTCTGAAATCCGCGTGCTCTTATGGGCCGACGCCGAGCGCCTGCGTCTTGTCATTAGTGATAACGGCGTTGGAATCCAGCAGAGTGCGCATCCCAACGCGATCACAGAATTACCAGGAAACGGACTGGGCATTGCCAGCATGCGGGATCGCGCAGGCCTTCTCGGTGGCGAGCTCTCCCTTGATTCGGCGCCTGGTAAGGGCGTTCGAGTAACCATCACTGTTCCTCGTCCGCCCCACAGCGGCAATGCATTGGATTCTCCACCTTCTCTATCGCCGAACTGAATGACGCGCACGCCATGCGGTTGAGCGGCATCATCTCCCGCGTGTGCCTTTCACCACGAAGCTCCTCCCATAGTCTTCAACAGCACCGCGCAAGGAGTAGTGAGACGGGAAAAGGGGTTTTCATGAAGAGACAACATGCAGATACGGCGCAGCGAATTCGCGTGGTAGTGGTGGATGATGAAGTTCTCGTGCTTGAAGGGATTGTGACGTTGCTGCGAATGGATCCCCGCATTGAAGTGGTCGGTACTGGCTCCAATGGCCAGGAAGCAATCGACCTGGCGAGCGAGTTACAGCCAGATGTCGTTCTCACGGATATTCGCATGCCGGTCGTTGATGGCATCCAGGCAATCCGCGCGATCAAGGCGCGCTGGCCAGAAATGCGCGTTGCCCTGCTCACGTCATTTGCCCAGGACGGCTACGTACTCGAAGGCTTGTCAGTGGGCGCGGACGGCTATCTGATGAAGGGTGATACGCCTGCTTCTCTGATCTCCTGTCTCATCTCCATTGCCGCTGGCCATCAGGTCGTCGAACAGGATATCGGACGGCGCATAGCTGATCTCGTCAGAAAGAAAAGCCCTGAGCGCAAGCATATTTACGATGGATTGACGCCGCGCGAGATGCAGGTGTTGGTCATGGTGGTGCGCGGCCAGAGCGTGAAAGACATCGCTACAGAGCTATGCATTAGCGAGCGGACGGCCCGCAATCATCTCAGCAGCATCTACCACAAGCTCGGGGTGTTCGACCGCGCGCAGGCTGTTTTGTATGCGATCAAGAAGGGTCTGGTAATGGCTGAGTAGAGATGCCCGCTGTTATGTATAGACTGCGTGCATCCCTGCAACTGGCATTCGATAGATTCCCATCGCCGTTTCGTTCGCCAGATAGATGTAGCCGCTCGCGCATCCACCGGGCATCTCGGTATCGTCATACGGCCTGCGCTAATGCGCTTATGATGCTCACGACTGGATGCTCTTGGCGATGCTCGCCAGAAACTCCTCATTGCTCTGGGTCTTGGCCATCTGCGTCAGCAACGCTTCCATCGCCTCGATGCCGCGCTGCTCAGCGAGCGTGGCGAACATGCGGCGCATCACCACAACCGCCCGGAGCGCGTTCTCGTCCAGCAGCAGCTCCTCACGCCGGGTGCTGGTGCGGCTGATATCAACGGCAGGGAAGATACGCCGCTCGGAGAGCTTGCGATCGAGCGTGATCTCCATGTTGCCAGTGCCCTTGAATTCCTCGTAGATGACGTCGTCCATGCGGCTGTTCGTATCTACCAGTACCGTCGCGATGATGGTGAGCGAGCCGCCCTCCTCGACGTTGCGCGCCGCGCCAATGAAGCGCCGGGGCGGCGTGATCGCAGCGGGATCGAGTCCGCCGGAGAGCGTGCGTCCGCTGGATGCGACCGCCAGGTTATAAGCGCGCGTGAGGCGGGTGATGCTGTCGAGCAGCACCACGACATCCTTGCCACCTTCGACCAGTCGCTTGGCGCGCTCAGCGACGATCTCGGCGACGTGGACATGCGCCTCAGGCTCTTCGTCGAAGGTCGAGCTATAGACCTCAGCCTTGACGCTGCGGCGCATATCCGTGACCTCTTCTGGGCGCTCGCCGATCAGTGCGATCATCAGCTGTACATCGGAATAATTGGCCAGAATCGAATTGGCAATCGTCTTGAGCAGCAGCGTTTTGCCAGCTTTTGGCGGTGCGACGATCAGGCCACGCTGGCCGCGTCCGATAGGCGCGAGCAGGTTGATGAGCCGCCCGGTAATGTTGCCCGGGTCGGTCTCGAGATTGAACATCCGGCGCGGGAAGATCGGCGTCAGGCCGTCGAAATTAGGGCGATGCTTGGCGGCTTCCGGGTCCATGCCGTTGACCGCCTCGACCCGGAGCAATCCATAGAACTTTTCATTGTCTTTTGGTGGCCGCACCTGCCCAGAGACCATATCGCCCGTGCGCAGGCCAAAGCGGCGGATTTGCGTCTGCGAGACGTAGACATCCATCCCGCCGGGCATGAAGCGCCCCCGCCGCAGGAAGCCAAAGCCCTCCTCGACGATCTCCAGGACACCCGCACTGAAGATGTTGCCCTGGCGCTCGGTCTCTGCCTGGAGCAGCCGGAAGATCAGCTCCTGCTTGCGCAGTCCAGTATACCCGGCAAGGTCACGATCACGGGCAATATCGCGTAACTCGCCCAGCGTTTTTGTTTCAAGTTCGGTAATGTTCATGGTAATGACATAGAGAGCCGGTGGGAAGGTACCTCACACGTGAAGCCGCCCGCACTCACGGGCGGATAGCGCTCGGTTCGGCTCTATCTCCTTTCGGTGGAAGTTCTCTAGGAAGAGTGAGGTATTGGCTGGTTCAGCACAACGGGAATACGACATTGCTACGGGCGGGTTAGATGCCGTTCGCTATGCCTCTCCCGTGGATGTGCGGCTGAAACATCATGGAACGGCGGGTATTACTTGCGCGGGGAGGGGTTTATCCCCCGGTAGCCAGGAGCAAATGTACTGGGAGACATGCGCCAGCAAGCCAGCGCACGACACACGCATACGCGTGTCAGATGTACTCTTCTTTCATATATCACGCTTGAAGAGTCCTGTCAAGCACAGTGACGGCAAGCATGGGCTATAGTGTCCCTGAGTGTCGCCGCCTGTTGTCGCCAATGATTCTGGGCCGCAGGCTTCAGCCTGCGGCTAATCCTGCTCGTTCGGTTTCTAGCGGCCTCCGTCCTCTCGGGCAGACCAATGAGGCACACATCGCCGAAAAGTGCGCGACGGAACTGGAAGCCCAGTCGCAGCACACTTCTCGCTGATGTCATAACCTCATCCCTCTTTCGCCCCATTGTCGCCCTTCCATCGTCGTGGTATAATTCCCAACACTAGTTAGTGTATATCGTACACTAAACACTAACCCGCGTGTAATGGTGACGGATAGCACGCTGTTGGTGCGGTCCGTGAGGGCGGTGGCGGCTGGCAATCTGTCGTGCCCGCTCGCCTGATAAGGAGTCATTGGATGACCGCACCAGCGGAGAATACAGTGCCCATCTCGTGTGACGTTGCTATCATTGGCGGCGGCATCGCCGGGCTGACCCTCGCGCTCAATCTTCCTGACGACCTGCGTGTAATCCTGATCACCAAGGCTGCGCTCGGCGAGAGCAATACCCGCTACGCCCAGGGTGGACTCGCCGCCGCTGTCGGTTCCGACGATGACCCGGTGCTGCACCTGCGCGATACGCTCGCGGCGGGCGCTGGGCTGGTGGATGAGACGGCGGCGAACGTGTTGGTGCGTGAGGCGCGCGACGCTGTCGCCTGGCTGATCGCTGCTGGAGCGCACTTCGACGAGCGTTCAGATGCTCTCGTTGCCGCGCCGGACGATCTGGCCCACCGTTACGATCTGGCCCGTGAGGCTGCCCACAGCCGCCGCCGTGTGCTGCACGCGCATGATGCCACGGGCGCCGAGATCGAGCGCGCCCTGGTCGCTGCCGTTCATGTCCGGCCAGGTGGGCTGGTGCTCGAACATACCGAGGCGCTCGATTTGGTGTTGCGCGATGACGATGGCGCATGTGTCGGGGTGGATGTGCTGCGGGACGGCAAAACCGAGCGCATCCTTGCGCGACGCGGTGTCGTCCTGGCGAACGGCGGCGCGGGACAACTCTGGCTGCGCACATCGAACCCGGCAGGGGCGACCGCCGATGGGCTGGCGCTGGCGTGGCGCGCGGGGGCGGTGGTCAGTGATGTCGAGTTCGTCCAGTTCCATCCAACAACGCTGGTTTCGCCATCAGGCCAAACCTTCCTGATCTCGGAGGCGGTGCGCGGTGAAGGGGCGTGGCTGCGGAACGCGGCGGGTGAGCGCTTCATGCCGCGCTACTCGCCCGATGCCGAGTTGGCCCCGCGCGATGTCGTCGCCCGCGCCATCCTCAGCGAGATGCTGGCTGAGCACGCGCCTGCCGCGTTCCTCGATCTGCGCCATTTGCCTGAACACGAGGTCTATGAGCGCTTCCCGACGATTGCCGCGGCCTGCCGTAAAGATGGCCTCGATCTGGCGCATGATCTGATCCCGGTCGCGCCCGCCGCGCACTACTTCATGGGGGGCGGTGCCGTAGATACCTGGGGCAGGACAACCCTCCCAGGACTCTTTGCCGTGGGCGAGGTCTCCTGTACAGGGGTGCATGGCGCCAACCGGCTTGCCAGCAATTCTCTGCTTGAGGGACTGGTCTTTGGGCGGCGCGTGGCATCACTGCTGGCGGGTACCGCCCATCCGGGAAGCTGGCCGAGGGTATCGCCGCTGCCTGGGGTCCAGCGCGAGCCGAAGGACATCGTATTGCCGGAGCGGTCGCTTGCGGCGCCCGTGGCCGATGTGGTACGCCAGCACCTGCGCGAGACGATGTGGCGCGATGTCTCGCTACGCCGTGACGCACGAGGGCTGACCGAGGCGGGTGAGACGCTGCGCAAGCTGGCGGCGTCTGGTCCGGTGGACCCAGAGACGGCGAATATGCTGCTCGCGGCGCAGCTCATCACGGCGGCGGCCCTGGCTCGCGAGGAAAGCCGCGGAGGCCACTTCCGTGAGGATTTCCCCGACCGTGATCGGTCGCTCGATGGCGTTCACTCGCTGATGCGCGCCGCGACGGTCGTTGCCCCACGAGCGGCGGGAGAAGCAATCCATGTCTAGGAGAGCCGATACCTCGAACATACCAACCTTCGATCCGCTCTTCGATGCGGATTTGGTACGGCGCGCGCTGGCCGAAGACGTTGGCCGGGGCGACATCACCACCCAGGCGACGATTGCGCCGGGAACGCAGAGCAGCGCCCGAATCGTCGCGCGCCAGGCTGGTGTCATCGCTGGGCTACCGATGGCCGCGCTGACGTTCGCCCAACTCGATCCCACCGTCACGTTCGAGACGCTCGCGCCCGATGGCTCGGCGGTCGAGGCGGGCACGACGGTGGCCAATGTCACCGGTGACGCGGCGGCACTGCTGACCGCGGAGCGGACGGCGCTCAACTTCTTGGGGCACCTTTCCGGCATCGCCAGCCAGGCGGCGAGGTGTGCCGCGGCGGTGGCGGGCACAAGAGCGCGCGTCGTGGATACGCGCAAGACGACTCCTGGCCTGCGCCTGCTGGAAAAGTACGCGGTGCGCATGGGCGGTGCGCATAATCACCGTGCCGGGCTGGATGACGGCGTCCTGATCAAGGACAACCATATCGCCGCCGCTGGCAGCCTGCCGCTGGCCATCGAGCGGGCACGTGACCGTATCTCACATCTGATCAAGATCGAGGTCGAGTGTGAGACCGAGGCACAGGTAAACGAGGCTATCATTGCCGAAGCCGACGCGATTCTGCTGGACAACATGACGCCCGACCGGCTTCGCAGCGCTGTCGCGCTGATCCGCGAGCGAGCGCCACAGATTATTATCGAGGCGTCGGGTAGTATCGGCACCGATCCAGAGAAGCTGGCGGCGGTGGCCGCGACGGGCGTTGATTTGATCTCACTTGGCGCGCTGACGCATTCGGCGCCCAATCTTGACGTTGCGCTGGACTTCGAGCTCTAGCCCACAGTTCGGCACGGTACAGGAGCAGTTCAATGACTACCACAACCACTCCGAAGGGAGAGACATTCCCTCAAAACGAGGTGTGTGTCGAGAGCCGCGATGCCCGCATCTTGCCCTCGCTGAATGAGTGGCGCGAGCGTGATGCTGGCTATCTGTCACAGCATCAACCTCGCCACGCGGGAGCGGAACGCGCCGATGCCATCCCCCGTGCATACGCGCTGATGGATGCCGAGGAGCTGGACCGGCGTATCGCGGCGGCCCGTGCGAAGCTGGGCACGCGGGTGGTGGTCCTTGGCCATCACTACCAGCGCGATGAGGTCATCAAGTACGCTGATGCGCGCGGCGACTCATTCAAGCTGGCGCAGTTCGCGGCGGCACGTCCCGAAGCGGACTATATCCTGTTCTGCGGCGTCCACTTCATGGCCGAAAGCGCCGATATTCTCAGCGGATCGCATCAAACGGTGATCCTGCCCAATCCTGCCGCGGGCTGCTCGATGGCCGATATGGCGAATATCGCTGAAGTAGAAGAATGCTGGGCGGCGCTGGATGATCTGTATCGCGGCGAAGGCGATGGCTCCGATGGCTCCGAAGGGGCGCTACAGCCAGTCATCCCTGTCACCTACATGAACTCCGCTGCCAGCCTCAAGGCGTTTTGCGGGCGTAACGGCGGTATCGTCTGCACGAGCTCCAACGCGGAGAAGGTGATGGCCTGGGCGTTCGCGCGTGGCAGGCGGGTGCTCTTCTTCCCGGACGAGCACCTGGGGCGCAATACCGCGCTGAAGATGGGCATCCCCGAAGAGCAGGTCGTCGTCTGGAATCAGCGGCTCGATTTTGGCGGCATCGAAGACGATGAGACGCTCATCAACGCGAAGGTGATTCTGTGGAAGGGCTGGTGCTCGACCCATCAGCGCTTCACCGTCGAGCAGATCGAGCAGGCCCGCAAGGACTATCCCGGTGTGCGCGTGCTGGTGCATCCGGAGTGCCGCCACGAGGTGGTGGCCGCTGCCGATCTCAACGGCTCGACCGAGTTCATCGTCAAAGCGGTGAACGAGTCGCCCGCTGGCACCGTCTGGGCGATTGGCACGGAGATCAATCTGGTGAACCGGCTGGCGAAGGAGCATCCTGACATGACGATCTTCTGCCTCGATCCGGTCGTCTGCCCCTGCTCGACGATGTACCGCATCCATCCGGCGTATATCGCCTGGGTGCTGGAAGAGCTGGTGGAAGGGCGCGTCGTCAATCAGGTGAGCGTGGACGAGGAGACGGCCCACTGGGCGAAGATTGCCCTGGAGCGCATGCTGGCGAACAAAGGATAAACAAACCCTTCCTGGGCATGTGTGCGCACATGGGGCGGTTGGCCGCAGAGCTTTCAGCCTGCGGCCAACCGCCCCCTAATCAGGGATGCCATCGTGCCTCACCCATCGAAGCGCGACACCCCCCTAGACATCACTCCACAGAAAGCCATCGCCGGTGCGTGTAATGCGGCCGGGAGTGGCGATATGGGAAGCAATCAGGAGCGCGTGGTCGGCCAGCGCATCCTGGAGCACACGGTGCCGGGTCGTCTGCATGGTCGCGGCGTCGGCCCAGCCGACCATCCAGTCAGGATGCTTTACCTCGATGGCATGGTGGAATAAATCGCCGACGATGTAGAGCGTCTCGCCTGCCGAGCGCACGCGCACGATTTGATGTCCCGGCGTCTCGCCCCGCGCTGGGAGAATCTCGATTCCTTCACCAATCGGCTCCGGCTGCTCGACCAGGTGCAGCATGTCGCCTTGATGTAGCACGCCCAGCGTACGCGCTTCCAGCGATGTCTGGTCCTGTAACGCTGTCTGAACTTCAGCGTCCACCCAATCGGCGGCGCCCAGATAATAGCGTGCCCGTGGGAAGGTGGGCGCATATCCAACCTCAACGGGCAATGTCGTGCCTGCATAGTGATCCCAATGGGCGTGCGTGATCACGACATGGGTGATGTCCTCTGGGCGCGCGCCAAGACTCGTGAGTTGAGCGGGAATAGGCGGCGGGGGCGTATAGCCAGCGAGTGCGTACTGGGAGTCAGGCGTCATCGTCGCCCGGTAGTCGTTGATATCCACCAGCGCCCGAACATCCTGATACTCGATGTAGATGCTCAGGCTCGGACAGACACCTGGCCGCTCGAAGAGATCAGCGTACTGGGGACGCCACAGCGCTTCGGGCACCTCCAGCTCTCGTGAGAGCAGCAGGCACATATCGCCTGCGTTGAGGATGGTCACACGTGCCTCGCCCACGCGCATCGTCGCCACGTCCTGCATCGCAGCCTCCGTCTCTCTCAGCCCCACACAGTCTCTCACAGGCCGTCATAGCAACTACTCGGCCATTACATCGTACGTGATGGGATACAAACCAGTGCATGGCTTCTGTTGTCCTCCATGCCAGCGCGGGATTCTTCGTAGATTGTACACTGCTGCCAATCGCTGATTCTCACTCATCCGAGATGGAGCGCGCCGAGATTCATAGCGAGCATGTAGAGCGCGACGACGAAAACAACGCCTGCGAAGACGCGCGTGAGAAGCTGCTTGCGCTCGGCCAGACGTGTGGCGAGCCACGCACCCAGCCAGCCGCCAGCGATGCCGCCCGCGAAATACTCGATGGCGATGAGCCAGTTTACCTTGCCTGCCAGGGCGTATGTAAGCGCCGTTGTGGTGCCGAAAGCTCCGACAGAGACCAGTGAGCTCCCCACGGCGCTGAGAATCGGCATCCCCGTCGCGAACATCAACCCTGGCACGATCAAGAATCCACCGCCGATTCCAAAAAAGCCCGCGAGCAGGCCCACCACGAAGCTCACGGGAATCACCCGCCGGAGCATTGGCCAGCCCGAGCGCTCAGGCTGGGGCACAGATTTCCGACGAGGGCGCACCATGGTTATTGCGACGCCGATCATCAGCAGGGCAAAGAGAAAGAGCAGCTGCTTCCCTCCGATGGTCTTCCCAATGCTTGCGCCGACCACCGCGCCGATTGCGCCGGGAATCGCGAACGCAATCGCTGGCTTCCAGCGAACATTGCCCGCGCGCCAGTGGGGCAGCAGATTGGCGAACGCTGTCAGCGCGACGGCGAGCGCCGTGGTGCCGATCACAACATGGGGATCGTGGTAGCCAACGACATAGAGCAGCAGTGGCACGGCCAGAATTGAGCCACCTCCGCCGATCAGACCGAGGGTGAATCCAACGAGCCCACCCGCAATGATAGAGAGGATCTGCTGTAGCACGCTGACCGATGCCATGATGGACTTCCTTGCGTCAATCGCTCTGCCCGTGTATTGCGAGCGGCGTTCTTGCTTGTGAAGCGTGTTGCGCGGCTTGTGTTGCGTGGCTTGACATCACGATGTATATATATTACTATATGCGCATAAAGTAAGTCAATCGCACATCCTGAGTGCTCGCACATGGCGTGACATGGGTGACATGGGGTGACAGGGGTGAACGCGGGGATGTGAGGAGAAGATCATGGTGGAATCGGTAGTACCAGATACCTGGCGCGAGCATCGCGCGGAGCATGGCTTCCCTGACCCGCTGCTCGATGAGATCGCCGCGCGTTTTCGTTTGCTTGGGGAGCCACTGCGTCTCAAGCTGCTGGCCGCGCTCTCCGAAGGCGAGCAGAGTGTCGGCGCGTTGGTAGCGCTCACAGGCGCGAACCAGCCGAACGTCTCGAAGCATCTGGCGGCGCTGTCGCGGGGTGGTCTAGTGGCGCGGCGCAAGGTGGGCACGACGATCTACTACACGCTGGCTGACCCGGGCGTGCTGACGCTCTGCGACGCGGTCTGCGCGGGCATCCAGCAGCGATACGCGGCTCGGGCACGCGCCCTCGGCCTTGTGGGCGTGCCTGAAGTCTCCTCGAAAGACCAGCCGGGTAATCCAGGTGAGAATGGCCTGTAGCCTGCTTGCCGTGAGGCGACTGGCAGGCGCTAGCCGCGGCGGTCGCGGTACCATATGGGGCCGGTTGCGAGTGACGATAACGCTTGATCGCGAATGACACAATCTTCTGACATGCTGGAGGTATGGATGCTCGAACGACTTTTTGGGGGCTCTTCCAAGATTCCTTCTGTCAACCCGCGTGAGGCGTGGGAGCGCCTCTCGAACGGAGAATCGAAGCCCGTTCTGATCGATGTGCGCGAGCCATGGGAATATCAAAGCGGACACGCGAAGGGCGCGAAGAATATTCCGCTGGGCACGCTTGGCAAACGTCTGGCGGAGATTCCGCGGAATCGCGAGATTCTGCTGATCTGCCAGAGTGGCAATCGGAGCATGACGGCGGCCAACTTCCTGCAGAAGCAGGGGATTACGCAGGTTTTCAACGTGACTGGTGGGACGACGGTCTGGCGTATGCACGGGCTTCCACTCGAAGGTGGTAAGCGGTAGGCCCGGTCGGCTTGAAGCATCAACGGTTCTCAGGATCTCGGCAATCCGAGCACCGGGTATCATAGCGGATACCCAAAGGAGCGCACAATGCGCGTCGAGCAATTCTTCCTTGAGGGGTTGGGGCACCAGTCGTATTTTATCCTGGATGAGAGCACCCACCTGGCCGCGGTCGTCGATCCGCGCCGCGACATTGAAATCTATCTTCAGGCCGCCGATGCGGCTGACGCGCGGATTGCCTGGGTATTCGAGACACACGTACACAACGATTACATCACTGGCGCCCGCGAGATGCGAGAGCGGACAGGCGCCGTCATTGTCAACGCGGCCAGCGCCGGGCTAGCCTACGAGCATCATGGTGTGCGCGACGGCGACCGTATCGACGTGGGCACGCTGACCTTCGCCGTGCTGGCAACGCCGGGCCACACGCCCGACCACGTCAGCTACGCGGTCTACGAAGCCGGGCGCGATGCGCCAACCGCCATCTTTACTGGCGGAAGCATGCTCGTTGGCAGCGCCGGGCGCACCGACCTGGTCAGCCCAGGCATGACCCTGACGCTGACACGCGAGCAGTACCGCTCGCTACGCCGCCTGCTCGATACGCTTCCTGCTGAGGTGCTGGTCTATCCGACCCACGGCGCAGGCTCTTTCTGTGGCGCGACGATGGGTGAGACACCTGCCCGCCGGAGCACTATTGGCCAGGAGCGCCTGGCAAGCCCAGCCGCGCACGTCCACGACGAAGCGGAGTTCGTGCGCCAGCAAATCGCGAGCTACGGGGTCTACCCTGCCTATTACAGCTATATGGGCGAGATCAACCAGCGCGGGCCGCGTATCCTCGGCGGTCTGCCAGAGCTAGCGGCACTTACCCCGCAGCAGGTGGCCGCGCACCTCGATCATGGCCTTCCGCTGATCGATGGACGCAGACGCCGCGCCTTTGCGCGGGAGCACGTTCCCGGCGCGTTGAACATCGAGCTGGACGAATCATTTGGTACGTATGTTGGCTGGCTGCTGCCCTTCAACAAGCCGCTCATGCTGGAAATAGAGGACGATGCGGGCCGTAAAGAAGCTGTCGCCCAGCTCATCCGCATCGGCTACGAGCAGTTGCTGGGCTATCTGGATGGCGGCGTGGAAGCCTGGAAGCGAGCAGGATTCGCAACTGGCAGCTTCGAGGGCATCAGTGTAGATGAGATGCGCCGCCGCTGGCTGCGACAGGAGCGGCTGGCCCTGCTGGACGTGCGCGATGCCGCTGAGTGGGAAAGTGGCCACATTCCCGGAGCGCAACATATCCACATCGGCGATCTGATGCGCCATCTCCATGAGATTCCGCAAGACATACCCGTCGCCACGATTTGCCGGAGCGGCCACCGGGCGTCCATTGCCGCGAGCATCGTCGCCGCGCTCGGACGCGAGACCATCGCTGTCCAGAAGGGCGGAGTTCCAGACTGGCTCGCGCTGGAGCTATCGGGATCGGGCGAGCACGCTGCTGTAGGGGATAGCGTCTCACAGGAAAGCGAACATGCGCACCCTTAGGTAACCCCTGAGAGATGAAGAACGAAGGACGTTGTATGGAACCTGTACTCCTCACGAACGAGAATTTCTCAACAGTGGTCGAGACTGCTCACGGTGTCGTGCTCGTAGATTTCTGGGCACCCTGGTGCGTTCCATGTCGCCTGGTTGGTCCGGTCATCGAGCGGCTGGCGAAAGAGTTTGCCGGTCGCGCCACCGTGGCAAAGCTCAACGTAGACGAGTATCCGAGTATCGCCACGCGCTACCGCATCAATGGTATCCCTACGGTAGGCGTATTCCGTGATGGGAAGCTCATCAATCAGCTGGTCGGCGTCCGGCCCGAGCAGGTGTATCGCAAGGCGTTGGAGTCCGCCCTCCAACCCGCCGGGACAACCGTCACGAGCGCGGGAAGTGCGAAGAGCGGACCGTCCGGGCACAGCGTCACAGTGTTCTCGACGCCAACCTGTCCCTGGTGTTCCCGTCTCAAGGCTTACCTGCGCCAGCACAATATCGCATTCAACGACGTGGATGTCAGCCGCGACGCCAGTGCCGCGCAGCAGATGGTCCGCCGGTCGGGGCAGATGGGCGTGCCTCAGGCATGGATCGATGGCCAGGTCGTCGTAGGATTCGACCGCAAACGTGTAGATACGCTGCTGGGCCTGCCATCGGGCGCCGCGTGACCCATTCTCTGAAGGTCGAGGAGCATTGGCATGAAGACAATCCAGCCATTTGGCGACCGCGTTCTCATCAAGCCTGTTGAGCCGCGCCAGCAGACCGCCAGTGGCATCTACCTACCGGATACCTCACACGAGGGACCAGGCGAAGGCGAGATCGTCGCGATTGGCGAGGGATCGCCGCTGCAAGAGAAGCTCAGCGTTGGCGACCAGATTCTCTACCAGAAGTTCAGTGGCACTGAGATCAAGCTGGAGGGCGTCACCTATGTCCTGCTGGCCGAAGCCGATGTCCTTGGCCGCGTCGTGGAGGTGGAGCAATTGCCGCTTGCCTCTGAAGCGGGCAGCACGGTGAGCGCGCGATAGACCTTTGGCAGAGAGAACGACTGGCGGGTAGTGGCGCTTCGCTGCTACCCGCCTTTTGCATGTGCGTGAGGCACCTGTGAGTGTTCTGTCCCTGATTGTGTCTGCCCTGTGAGGCCGCTCAGATAGTATGAAGGATGCGCCAGTGGCCGGGCTGGGCACATTCCACGCTACCCTGCCAGGCGTATCCGGGAGAGGAGGAGCATCGTGGGCGAGATCATGACGGTGCAGACGCGTTTGATGGAAGATATGGCTTTCATTGCGGAGGCAGGCTCCGGACATACTGTGATGCTGGACGCGGCGGAACATGGGGGCGGGCATGATCTGGGCTTCCGTCCGATGGAGCTGCTGCTGGTTGGGCTCTCTGGCTGCACGGCGATGGACGTTATCTCGATCCTGCGCAAGAAACGCCAGGAGGTGACCGCGTACGAGGTGCGAGTGCGCGGCGAGCGCGCCGAAGATCACCCGATGGTCTTTACCGAGATCACCGTCGAGCACATCGTCACGGGCCACCAGGTAAGTCCGGAGGCGGTTGCCCGCGCCATCGAGCTTTCCGAGACACGCTACTGCGGGGCTGGGGCGATGCTCGGCAAGACGGCGCACCTGCGACACATCTACCGTATCATCGAAAGCGAAGCAGCCGTTACATCCGGGGTATAGCTGGCCTGTTCTAGCCTGTTGCTGGTGCGTGTGCGCATATGAAGCCGCACGACCCGGCTGAAGGAAGGAGGCAGCGCTATGTCATGGGCATTGATAGGGCCGACGGTCGTGGTACTCTTTGAGCTACTGGTGTTCGTCGGGACGGTGGCTTTCATCTACTACTTTGCCAGCAAGCCAGAGTCTGTGGAAGAGCCACCCCAGCAAGCTCAGCCGCCCGCGGCATAATGCGTTCAAGCGCGGCTCTCCTGCCTGCTACTACCATCCGGGCATGGTCCGCGCCGCGGTGGCGTTTATACTGTGCGCTGCAAATGTGCTGGCTGGTCAGCCGCCGTTCGTCCTGGCGGCGGGGAAAGCGAGAGCAGAGGGATGGCGGAAGAACGACAGAATCGCTGGAGCAGCATGGTCGCGCCATTGGCTAGTGCCGCCGTCGGTTTCGCTGTGGGCGCTATCATCGGTGGAGGCAGGCTGGTGCGCGTCTTTGACTGGACGACCGAGTGGAATGTGGATGCGCCGCGCTCCGAGGTCTTCCGCGTGCTGAGCACGCCCGAGGAGCAGCATCACTGGTGGCCCTCGATGATTGTGGAGCACGTCGAGCCGATTCCGGAGGTGCCAGATGGCCGCATCATCACCTATCGCGTCCTCCAGGCGCCGAGCGTGCGCAGAATCGCGCCGCCGTTCATCCTGACCTCGACGATAGCGGATGTAGAGCATGATCGCCGCACACGCGCCGTCGTGACCGGCGACCTCGCGGGCGTGCTGGAGACGCTACTCTACGACCGCCCCGATGGCGGCACGCGCGTCGTCTATCACTGGTACACACGAGTCACCAATCCGTTGATGAATGCATTGGGCTTCGTCTTGACGCCAGTTTTCCGGGCAAGCCACGATCACGTTATGCGCGAGGGCGAAGCCGGGTTGCGGCAATACTGCGCGGCCCGTCAGGCGCAACAGTCCGCTGTGCAGGTGAGTATGAACGGTCAGCAACCAGAGGTATGACACACGGAACGCCGCGCCAGCAAACAAGCGATCCAGCCATTCCCGCGAGTTGTCGCCAGGGATGGCTGGAGTTCGTTGTTGCTTTATACGAAGAGTCCGGCCGGACTCTTCGTATCGGCGCTTCCCTGCTCTCCAGCGCTGGACAAGGAAGCCAGGCAGGGAGAGATCTGACTCCGCTCAAGGCTAGAAGTGCGTCATGCAGATGGGCTTCTCGTCAACGGCGAAGAGGCGGTTGACCTGCTCGACGCGCGCCGTCTCGGAGATTTCCGCCAGCCCGTAGCGGTAGAGGCTGCGGAAGCTCGCCGCTCCCATCAGCAGCGACGAGAATTCCGAGATGTCCAGCGTGATGCCGCAGTCGGGTGTCGCAGCCTGCACCACTTCGGGATGCCCCTTGTTGAACCGGACGGTTACATGGCTCTCGTTCTCCGGCAGGAAGCTATCGGTCACCGTCATCCGTAGCGTCAGCGATTCGCCGCCAAAGTTCACCGCGCGCAGCAGCTCGAAGGCGTGGCGCACATCCACCACGCGGTACATGATGCCGACGCCCTGCACGTTGCAGCGATGGTAGACCGAGGGCAACAGCACGTTCGAGCCGTCGCGCACATCGCTCAGTAGCAGGTGAAAGTCGTCGTCTTGCGTGTTGATCTCGATGCGCCTGATCTGGTCGGACTGGCTGTGCAGAAACGACAGGAGGCCCAGCAGCGCCTCGCGCGTCTCGTAGACCATCTCCTCGATCACCATGTCGTAGGTGAGAAACTCGTTGGGCGCGGCGGTCTTGAACGAGAAGACGAGATACCCGCGCAGCCCCCTGCTATCGCGATACCCGACCACGCGCTTCTCCGGATTGCTGAAGATGCGGTTCACCTCTTCTTCTGACTTGAGAATCAACCCGTTGGTGCGCTCCGCCACGCGGGTGTAGCAGGTCTCGACAAGCGCTTTGTCATCCGCGCCAAGCAGCGTCACATGCGATTTATCGCCGATAGCGGGCAGCGCTGTGGGCAAGACGTGATACTGGCTGAGTTTTGTGCCGTAGCCAAATCCCATCTGCTTGTAGAAGTCCGGGCGAAAAGGGTAGAGCAGGGCGAGGGTCACATGCTGCGTGCGGCAGTATTCCAGCCAGCTATGCATCAGATCGCGTGCCACATGCTCCTTCTTGTGCGGAAGGTCAACCGCCACCATGCCGATGCCGGCCGCCGCGATCCGCAGGCCGCGCACGTTCATGACGAAGTCGTGCAGCCGCGCCCCACCCAGCAGCGTAGCACCACGATACAGACCAACGTAACTCATCGGCGCCTTAGCCATGCGCTCGGCTATGGTCGCGCGGTATTTCTCGCGCTCGCCTGGCGTGCCGAGCTTGAATTCAGGGTAGGCGTTGTCGGCAATGGTAATGAACGCATCGTAGTCGCGCTCGGCAAGCGGGCGGAAATCTGATGTGGCCGCGTTAGACGTGGTAGCCATGGCTGATTCCTCTCTGCGTGGGTGGGCGGCAGTGCCACATGATCGAGATGATAGATGATGGCGTAGCCACAGAATAACACCCAGCCGGGCCTGTCGTCTCAGGGCTTTTGCGTAGGCGCATGGCAGAGCGACGCCAGGCTCGAAGCCTGCTTCCGGCGCTCGCCGCGTCAGGCGAGTCAGCGAAGCGCGGGAAAACATGATGAGCGGCGCATCCCATCAGGGACACACCGCTCATCTGCCACATAACGTGCGGCCAATACCGGGTCAGGCGCAACGCCAGGAGGTTAGCGCAGATTGTTCAGGCGGCGCTCAGCCTCCTCGACCGAGATAGCGCCCGTGCGTAGCTGCTCCAGAATGGTGCGCCGCTCTCCCTCGCGCACATCCTCTGACATGCCCGAGAAGCCAAAGTCGTCACCTGTGTCATCCTGCTCAATGCGCACGCGCTGCGCCGAGGGGCGTGATCCACCGGACGGCGTGTCGCTGGGGCCGGGCCTGCGGGTTTCCCATTCGCGACGCATCTGACCGAAGGCGTCTTCGAGATCAGTCATGGCCCGCTCGATGGCGGTGCGCACTTCGCGCCCAATCGCCTGCCAGTCGGTGTCGCGGGCCTTCTGCGCGGCCTTCTCGGCGTAGCGCGTGGCCTGCTCAGAGGCGCGGCGGGCGACTTGCTCGGCCTTGTCGCGCAGCTCGTTCAGCTTGGCCTCATACTCGCCATAGGTCCGTGGCCCGTGGCCGCGCTCCCACTCGAAGCCAAAGTCGCGCGAGCCCACGCCAGCATCTTCGGCGGTCTCCTCATTGGTATACGGTCCCTGGAAGTACACGCCCGCACGGTCCGGGCTGCGGTCTACGCGGACGCGGAACTTGTGCCTGCCAAAGGCGCCCTCATAGGTCTTTGTCGAATTATCGGTCTGCTCGCCGCCGGTCTTCTGCGTATCGTCGCTCATCGAATCTGCCCTTTCATTGCGGTCTGTGGAGACGATGGTGATATCGCCGCCGCTTCGCAGGGTGACGGTCGCGTCGCCGCGCCCCAGCACCCCAACCAGATTGCGCCGCCGCCCGCGTTCGAGCGATAGCGGCAGCCTAGTCCGAACTTCGCCACCAAGTGCCTGTGCCACAAAGCGGGCGTTGATCTCGCCGCGCGCGCGCAGCGTAATGTCACCACCCGCGGAAACGGTGTATTCCGCTGCTCCAAGCTCGGTTTCCAGAGTGGCGTCGCCCCCCACCTGACCAATCAGCAGGCCGCCTGGAGCGTGATTCACCGCCAGATCGCCACTCACCACATTGACACGAATTCGGCCCTGCACCCGTCGCAGCTCGCTATCGCCACTGACGACGTTGACCTCCACCGGGCCGCTGATGCTGTGAATTGACAGGTCGCCGCCGACAACACCGATGCCAGCCTCCTGCACATCTACCAGCTTCGCGTCGCCACCAACCGCATCGGTAAAGATGCCCCCTGTGCAGCGCTCGATATCCAGATCGCCGCCAATCGCGCCATCGAGAATGGCCGAGCGGCAGTTCTCGATATGTACATCGCCGCTGACACCCTCACGCACCTCCAGTCCTTGCACATTGCGCACATCCAGATCGCCACGCACGCCCCCCAGCAGAGGAGCGCCCGCGAAGTCTTCGATTCGCGCGTCGCCGTTGATCTCCCGCACGCGCAGGTCATCGCCACGGATGGCGCGCAGATCACCATTGACATGTGCGATGCGTAGCTGGCTCACTCCATTTGTAGAGACATCGCCGCCCACCTGCTCTATCTGGAGCAGGCCATCGAAGCGGCTGCCGCGCAGATCGCCATCCACACTGCGCACGATGATCTCGAACCCGTCTGGCGCCCAAAGCTCCGCGCCATCGGGGAGACGTCCAAAGCGCACTGCGCCGCCTTGCTGCGTGTGCGGTTCGTCGCCCTCATCGCCATGGGTGTCGAGCACGATCTCGTTGCTGCCACCCCGCACCGAAAAGTCGCCAGTAACGACGCTGATCTCGATACGGCCCACAGGCTCGAAATGCGCTCTCTGGGGTGATGGTCCGCCAGCCTGTTCTCCGTCTGCCACAGGTTGCCCTCCAGCGGTGTGCGCCTCCTCCGCCGCCGGCTCGATGGGGGGAGGTGGAGTGGCGTCCGCGCTATGTTCTACGCCGCCACCGCTCATGGGTTGCGAACCCTGCCCTTGTTCCGGTTCGGCTGCGCCGGATGTTGGCTCTGGCGTCTGGCCGTCTGCCGGGCCGTCGTTCTCTCCGTCCATCGCATCAACTCCTTGTCCTGTGGTAAACGACGGCTGTTCGCCGCCCGCGCTGGGTTACTCTTTCGATGACTCCTGGTTCACGCGCTGTAATTGCTAGCCTTCGTCATCCTCTCGCACCTCCGCCAGCAGGCGATGGGCGTCTTCAGTGGAGATTTGTCCCGCAGCCAGGCGGGCGAGAATATCGCGGCGGGCATGGCGCGGCGCCGCTGGAACATTCTCTTCTCCGCCGAAGCCCATCGTCTCCAGCACGTTGGCCAGCCGCGACTTGACGGTAGGATATGAGATGCCGAGCATATCCTCGACATCCTTGATGGTGCCCCGGCAGCGCAGAAACACCTCGACGAATTCGAGCTGCTGATCGTTGAGTCTGGCCAGCCGCCCGAAACGCTCCTCCGCGTCGCGCCCGTTGGGAGACGTGCCGTTGCGGCGAGCGGTTGGCTGGCCGCTGAGCGTGAACGCGCCTTCGAGAGCGCTGCCGCAGCGATCACAGCTCAGGCGCGAGACATACATTGCGTTGCCACACACGGGACACGCGCCATCAACCTCATGCGTATGAAGAGCCATCGATGAATACATCCTCCTCGCGCGTCCGGCGCATTTCGGCAGATGAAGCCTGATCTCTACGGCGTCGCGCAATCCGGGGCGAGCGGATTCGCTTTCCCGGCAGTGTCTTGTTGTCCATAACTGTAGCACTGCACGCAAAGAAAGTCAATATTGATTTCAACAAAATTAATAAGCAATTAACATGTTTGATGGGATCGTGCTGGCCGAGTGCTCTTCGTCACTCTCCGCGCGAGTGTGGCGAAGGGATGAATCATGGATGATCAGGGCAGAAATGGGCTGGCCCGAATGCGTTATCCCTGCGAGATCAGTAGGAAAAGTTGTCGCGGTATGGGCGATATCTGTGGCCGTTTGGCACGCGGCTCGTCTTAATTGCTGTAACCAGGGCGGCGCCTGGGGCACGCTGGCTCTCAAAACGAGCAAGCAATCTCAAGCCACATTTTCGGAGGAGACGGCATGAGGACAGCACCCCGTAAAACGGAACTCTCGCCGCTCGAAGCGATCGTTGTCGAGGGCACTCTGGGTGACGAGGCGCGCAGGAGTGCGCAGAGCGGCACCCTTGCTCGCATTCAGCAGCTCACTCGTGAGCGCCAAAAGCTCTATGCCCGGTCTGTTGGACGCCCCATGATGGGGTCAACCAATGCCGCGCGTATTCGTGCCATCAGCCTCGAAATCGAGATGCTGTGGGAGTTGCTGCGCCGTGAGCGCGCGACTCGGCGCGTTCAGATCGAGCGAGCCCTCAATGTTGTCAGCGAAGATGGCGACGACAACGAACCCCAACGGGCAAGCGCCAGTTCCACGGATTCCACCGACGCAGCCTGATCGCTGGCGTCGCGACTGCACCGGCAGACGAGAAGCTTCCTGACGCGCGCGGATGAACGCGTGCGAGCGCAGGTGGCTGCTGGTTGGCCGGTGCATCGTATTTTCCCCCTGTCTGGTTACGACGTTGAGCCGCGAACATGCTATGGAGATGCTCTATCGAGATGTTATGATGAGATGGAGATAACGTCATCTGGAGAGGGTGATACCATGGCAGGTACGACGAAAACGGCAGACGCGGATGCTGGCCGCCTGGGCAATTCGTCGCCAGCCACCGCCGCCAGCGGACGTGGTACCCTGCATTACATCATCCTGGGATTGCTCGGCGCGCATCCTATGTCTGGCTACGACATCAAGCGCGCCTTCGACCGTTCCCTGGCAACGTACTGGAACGCCGGAAATAGCCAGATCTACACCACGCTCAAAGCGCTCGCCGCGCGCAAGCTGGTCTCTTCGGAGATCATCCAGCAGGAGGGGCGGCCCAACCGACGCGTCTACTCGCTGACAGCCACGGGGCGTGCCGCGCTGGATGCCTGGCTCGGCGAGCCAGTGCCCTCCCGCTTCACCAAGGACGAGTTTCTGACACGCCTGTTTTTCTGCGGACAGACCTCAGACGCGATCGCCCTACGCCATCTGGAAGAGCATGAAGAAGCCCTACACGCGCAATTGGCTGATATGGAGCGGGCGCTGCGTGAGTATGGCGATCGCCCGACCCGCCGCCCGCGCCTGCTCGAATATCAGATGCTCGTTCGTGAGTACAAACAGGCGCTGCTCCAAACCGACCTGGAGGTTACACGCTCTGCCATCGCTCGCCTTCGTCTTCGCCTTCAACACCAGGACCCGTAGCTGGACCGCTGGCGTGAAGCTGGTTGAGCATCACCTGGAAAGTGTCTCCGTCGATCTCGCCCCGTGCGTACCGCTGGCGCAGAATCTCAATGGCTGAGACTCCCACGCTGCCGCCTCCCGCGATGGGTACCGCGTGTGCCGGATAGCGTGTGCGGCCAATGATCGTGCGTCCTATCAGCCAGAGCAGCAGCCCCAGCAGTCCCAGCCCAATCAGCAGTGGCAGTCCGAACCACAGCATCTCCAGCAGTCCACCATGCCAGAATCCAAATCCACCTGGGTGGGGGTAAAAGTGATCTGGGCGCATTGTTCCTCGTGCTCCTCTATGATCCGCTCGACTCAGTGGCTCCCCATGTGCCGCCTCGCGCTGAGCCATCCACGAGGTAGCTGTAGCCACACGCTATCACCCGAAGATTGAAAAATGCTGAGAAATGTATTGAGAATCGCATGAGGAAGAATCCATCCGCGCGGCGCTCAGGCGTGCTGTCCGGCTCCATTGGTCGTGTGATCGTGTGTGGGCACAGGGGAGGTGTCGGCGCGATCATGGACCGTAATGGCCGGGAGCCGCAGGATGGCGCTGGTGCCCGTGTCCGGCGCGCTTTCGAGCGTTAGGGTGCCATGGTGGAGCGCGAGGAGGCCCCGCACCACCGAGAGTCCGAGGCCGGCGCCCCCAGCGGCACGCGAACGCGCTTTGTCTGGGCGGTAGAAGCGCTGGCCGAGCAGGGGCAGATGCTCAGCGGCGATGCCCGGTCCGGTATCATAGACGACGAGTATAGCCGTGTCTCCCTCCTGGCGCGTCGTCAGGGTGATCTCGCTGCCTGCGCCCGCGTATTTCAGGGCGTTATCCAGCAGGGCGAGCGTTGCCTGCGCCAGTAATTGGGCATCGCCAAGCACCGCGACGCTGGTAAGCTCGCCTAGCCGTACGGTAATAGCGCGCTCGTGCGCCAACGCATCCACCCGCCGGGCCGCGTCGCTGGCAATGGTCGCCAGATCCACGACATCGCTCTCCAGATGCATCGCGCCACTATCGAGCCGCGCCAGCGTCAGCAGGTTGTTAGCGATATTGGAGAGGTGCTGCGTCTCAACCACGATATCTTCGAGCAGCGAAGCGTCGTCCTCGGTGAGCCGTTCCCGCCCGCGCAGCAGCACTTCAGCATCGGCGCGCAGCAGTGTGAGCGGGGTGCGCAGCTCGTGCGAGGCATCCGCGATGAACCGTTGCTGGCGATCCACTGCTAGCCTCGCGGGATCGAGGGCACGCTGGGAGAGGAAGAATCCTCCGATGGTCGCGAGGATGAGCGCCAGCGGGCCGAGCACCAACAGCAGCGTCAGCAGCGCCTGCATCGCGGCCACCTGGCCGCCAACCAGCATGCCCACCTGAATGACGCCCAGCACCTGATGGGTATTGGGGTCCCGTACTACGAGCGTATAGCGGCTGATCGCGCCGAGATCGTAGCCGCCAACATTGCCGCCATTCACGATGTCGCTCGCGGACCCATTTTGCCGCGCACTCTGTGCGAGTGACGCATCGAGGAAACCAGGAGCCTGGTTCGTCGCTCCCTGTCTGCCAATGAGCAAAGGAATGCCAATGAGCGACGTCCCGGTGCTGTCATAACACGCGACGAACGTAACATTCAAGCGTTCGCGCTCGAGATCGAGACTGCAGGGTGATGTGCCTGTTCTTTGCCAGTACGAGCCGAGAATGCTCGCAGTGTTGGTGAGGCTGCTGTTGACCGGTCCCATCACCGTCTGCCACATGGCGATATAGAGCAGCGCGCCCGCTGCCAGCAGCACGAGCGCCAGCACCGCGGCATACCACAGGATCAGCCGCGTCCGTATCCGCCGGAACATCACGGTGGATGGGTCGCTGGGTACTACGACGCCTCCGCTGGTGAAGCGCTCGCGCAGCGAGGCGAAGGCACCGGAAGTCTGTTGTGTCAGGTGATGGCGTGTGCTGTTAGGGCTCAATCTTGTACCCGACTCCACGCATGGTCTTGAGCATGGGATGTGAGAATCCCCGGTCGATCTTGTCGCGGAGATAGTGAATATAGATGTCTACGACGTTCGAGAGCGCTTCGCTATCATATTGCCACACATGGTCGATGATCTGTGTCCGCGTGAGCACCTGCCCGGGATGTCGCATGAGGTATTCCAGCAGCGCGAACTCCTTGGCGGTCAGCTCAATGATTTTGCCATCGCGATTCGCCTCGCGCCGCATCAGGTCGAGCGTGAGGTTGCCGACCTGAAGCTGCTTCACCTCGACCATCGCGCGTCCTCGCCGCAGCAGCGCATCCACCCGCGCGAGCAGCTCCTCCATGGCGAATGGCTTGACGAGGTAGTCGTCGGCTCCCATGCGCAGGCCCGCCACACGGTCTTCCACCGCGCCGCGCGCCGTCAGCATCAGAATGGCCGAAGGAATATTCTGCGCCCGCACTTCCTGGCAGATTTCCAGGCCGCTATAGCCGCCCGGCAGCATCAGATCGAGGATGATCAGGTCGTATGTCCCGCGGAGCGCCAGATAGAGGCCGTTGTCTCCGTCGTTCGCGACGTCCACCACATGGCGCTCTTCCGTCAGAACGCGGGCCACCAGTCGCGCCAGCCGTTGTTCGTCTTCGACCACGAGAATGTGCATATGCCCTGTCCAATACCATCACTGCGCTGCCTGATGCCGGGTTCCATCACGATCACACGATCAGCGGGCAGCGGTCGGACCCAAGCATGGCCAGCTTCTGGAGAGAGTGTAGCATGTGAACGTTGGAAATAGATTGGATGAATATGGCGAGGCTTGCTCGCCATCGGCAAGAGAAGAGGGCGGGCGAATGCGATCATCCGTGGCGCGCGACGATGTACTCCCCGCCACCCTCGCTACTGCCGGTGAGCATGGCAAGGCCGATGAGCATGCTGACGAATCCAGCCACCGCGAGCACGATACCGTAGGTTGGGGTGGAGCTAAGGAAGGGCCACTCAAAAGCAAGGCCATACGGGATCATAGGAACGCCGATAATCATCATGACGAGACTCAGCACCGCCAGGGCACGGGCGATGGCAGCCACGAGAGAACGGCTGTTCGCCATGTGGGTGAGCACCAGCGCGAGACTACTCAGCGCCATCCCAAGGATGAGGAGCACGAACACCCATGTCACCCAGCCCAGCGAGTGAGGCTGTCCGCTCTGCAGCACCATCCAGGGACTGTATCCCCGTCTGGGAAAGTAGAAACTCGGATCGTTGAGCTTGAACACATCAAACCACGGAGCGAAGAACGCGACGACAACCAGGAAGTTGCCCGCGAGCGTCAGCACGAGACCGGCGCGATATCGCGACATGTGCATGCTCCTCGATGCTCTGCGTTCTCTGTCATTGACGGCACCCGCGCTCTACGTGCAACTGCGGCTGCCCGCGCTCACAGGTAACAGGGCGGGCTGCTGCCTCTACGGCGCAATTCGTCGCGGGCGATGGCTTCGCGTGCCAGGCTCCAGAGCAGTTGGGCGGTGGGGGTGTCTGAGGGGTAGCCTTCCTCGAAGCGCAGCTGGTGTGCAAGATCACGTGTCACGGCGGGTCCAGTGAGGGCGACGACACTGCGATCTCGCAGCCCCATCGCGTCGATCCGCTCCAGCAGGGCAGAAGCAGAGGCTAGCTCGCGCTCGTCGTTCTTTGCCAGCCAGACCAACACGATCTCGGCGTCATGGCGAACCGCTTCGGCCAGCCCCGTGTCAGTCACCTCGGCCCGCGGCAGCACGTGTACCTCGTCGCTACTCGCAAGTCGGTTCGCCAGCGCGGCCATGCTGTCGTCAGGAGGTGCATCCGTGAGCGAGAGCAGACAGATGGTCATACGCCGGCCAAGCTGCCAGCGGAGCAACCCATCAATAGCCGCGCGCTCGCTCGCCGCGAGTGGCCCGGTGGTTGTCGCGTCCGGCGTGTCTGGTATGTCTGACATATTGGGCGAATCGGGCATCGCGTTTCCCCGCAATCGTTGGCGCTGGCGTCATCGGTCTGCCGCCAGTATAGATCGTGCCGCGAGCCATGTCACTTGGTCACTCGCTGAGCGACTTCATCACGGTCGCCGCCTTCTCGATGGTCGCTGTAATATCGCTGTCGGTGTGGGCGCTGCTCATGAACGCCCCCTCATACTGGCTCGGCGCGAAGTAGACGCCCTGATCGAGCATCGCGTGGAAGAAGCGCGCGTACCGCTGCGTATCGCCATACTGGCGGGCGGTGGGGTAGTCGGTGATGGATGCGCCGGGCTGAGTGAGGAAATAGAAGCCGAACATGGTGCCTGCGTGCCCGCTCTGCAACGGAATTCCCGCGGCGTCCGCGCTGGCCTGGATGCCTTCTACGAGCCGTGCTGTCCGTTCCGCTGTCGCCTCAAAGACGCCCGGAGTGAGCCAGGCGTTGAGGGTGGCAAGTCCCGCCGTCATCGCCAGCGGATTTCCGGAGAGCGTGCCTGCCTGATACATTGGCCCAGCGGGCGCGACGTGTTGCATGATCTCGCGCTTGCCGCCATATGCCCCAACGGGCAGCCCCCCTCCGATCACCTTGCCGAGGGTGGTGATGTCTGGATCGAGTCCCCAGGCGCTCTGTGCGCCACCGGGAGCAACACGGAAACCTGTCATGACCTCGTCGAGGATGAAGAGCGCGCCCCGGCGATGGCAGAGTTCCTGAAGTCCCTGCAAGAAGTTGGGTTCGGGCAGGACAAATCCCATGTTCGCCGCAATCGGCTCGACGATGACGGCGGCGATCTGGTCTGGATACTGCGCGAAAAGCAGGTCCACCGCAGCGGAATCGTTGAACTCAGCCGTGAGCGTATTGGCGGTCGCTGAGGCTGGCACGCCGGGAGAATCGGGAAGCCCAAGCGTCGCGACACCGCTTCCTGCCTGCACGAGTAGCATATCGGCGTGGCCGTGATAGCAGCCCGCGAATTTCACGATCTTGTCGCGTCCGGTGACGGCGCGCGCCAGCCGCAACGCGCTCATGGTGGCTTCGGTGCCGCTATTGACGAAGCGTATCATCTCGACCGATGGCACCGCGTCGATGACGCGCTTCGCTAGCTCGCTTTCGAGTGCCGTGGGCGCGCCGTAGCTCGTTCCGAGTGGCAACGCCTCCATCAGTGCGCCGACGACGGTGGGGTACGCGTGCCCCAGGGCGAGCGGCCCCCACGAGAGCACGTAGTCCAGATAGCGGTTGCCGTCCACATCCGTCATATAGGCCCCGCTCCCCGAGGCGATGAAGCGTGGGGTACCGCCGACGCCGCGAAAAGCGCGCACAGGGCTATTCACGCCGCCGGGAATTATTTGCTGTGCCTCGGCAAAGAGCCGGGCGGATTCGCTGGTATTCACGCGGGAAGCCTCCTTGTCGCGGGTCGTTTGTTTCTCAGTAACTCGGTCACCTGTGTCGCCGCCATCTCGCCCTGGTGGATGCAGTCTGGTACGCCCACACCGCGGTAGGAGCTGCCCGCTACGACCAACCCCTCCGGCAGCGCTGCTTCGATGGCCGCGACACGCTCCAGATGACCGATGTCATACTGCGGGTAGCCGTCGGGCCAGCGGAAGATACGCGTGAAGAGCGGCTCCGCACGCGCACCCAGGATATCGGCCAGCTCGCCGCGCACGATGGCCGTCAGGCGCTCGTCGTCCAGTGACAGCATCTCACGTGTATGCGGGCCGCCAAAGAAGACGCGGACCAGGGCGTGCTCTGCTGGCGCGCGATGCTCCCACTTAGATGATACCCACGTGATGCCATCGATAGGGCGGCCCTCGCTGGAAGGTATGACCACACCCGTCCCGTTCAGCGGGTGCGGGATGTCCGCCCGGCGGTAGGCCAGATAGATCGCGCCGATGCCCGCGTAGCGGATGCTGTCCAGCAGCGCCGCGGCTTCCGGCGCGACCTCGCCGACCAGCGCGGCGGAGACGCTGGCGGGCGTGGCAAGCACCACCGCATCGGCTGCGAGCGATCTACCGTCTTCGAGCGCTATCGTGTATCCACCGTCGTCTGTGCGGGTGATGCTCCTGGCGGCCGTATTTAAGTATAGCGTGCCGGTCAGTCGAGCTATGAGCGCATCTACAAGAGCCTGGTTGCCGTTTTCGAACGAGAGGAATGCGGGCGTCTGAGGCGTCGTGGCTGGCGGTTGGCCTCGGCTGGCGGCCCGCAGTCCGCGAATCACGCTGCCGTGGCTGCGTTCGAGTGCGGCGAACTGTGGGAAGGTGGCCAGAATGCTCTGGCGCTCCGGCTCGGCGTTGAAGACACCCGCCATCAGCGGGTCAGCCAGCCGTTGCAGCGCCTCGTTGCCAAATCGCCTGCGTACGAACGATGCCAGCGACTCGTCGGCAGTGGACCGCCGCGCTGGGAGCAGCAGATCAAGGGCGATGCGCAGCTTGCCCCAGGGCGTGAACAGCGGCGAGCGCAGAAACGGCAGCCATCTGGTCGGCGCGAGCAATTGGAGTCCAGCGGGTAGCGGCACCGGTCTGCCCCGCCGCAATACAAACGTCCGGCTATTCTCGCGGTTGACGAAGATGAAGTTGTCGTCCAGCTTCAATGCGCGTGCCAGCGCCAGCGCCCATGGCTTGCGGGTCAGGAGTCCGTCGGGTCCAGCCTCCAATACCCATGCGGGCTTGCCCGCGCGCTCCACACGCTCCGAGCGGACCTTGCCACCCCACTGGCCGTCTCGCTCGATCACCGTATAACTGGCGGGCAGATTCTCGCCTGCGAAAGCCTGTTGCAGGTACCAGGCGGCGCTTAGACCCGCGATGCCGCCGCCGAGAATCGCAATATGCGGGGACGATGCGGGAGTCCTGCCATCCTCTCCTCCTGTGAGGAAGGGGCTCGTGGGAGGCGTTTTATGATCCACGGTCGCCTGCCGAATATTCATGCACGAAATCCACCAGTTGCTTCACGTTATCGGTTGGCGTATTGGGCAGGATGCCGTGCCCCAGGTTGAAGATATGTCCCGGGCGGCCACCCGCCTGATCGAGAATCGCCCGCGCTCGCGTTTCGAGCGCATCCCAGGGGGCGAGCAGCGCGACTGGATCGAGGTTGCCCTGAACTGCGACGGTATCACCGAGCCGCTGCCACGCCGCGCCCAGATCAACGCGCCAGTCGAGGCTGACGACATCGGCGCCCGTCTCGCGCATCGCCTCCATGTAGCCGCTGGTATCGGTGGCAAAGTGGATGATAGGCACGTTGCCCTGGCGGGCAATCGCGATAGCGCGCTGTGTATAGGGCAGCACGTACTGGCGATAGTCGGCGGGCGAAAGTTGCCCTGCCCAGCTATCGAAGAGTTGCAGCGCCTGCGCCCCCGCCCGGACCTGCGCCAGCAGATACTCGCCAACAACCTCGCTGAGCTTTGACATCAGATCGTGCCAGGCGCCAGGCTCGCTCATCAGCAGCCCCTTCACCTCGACGTAATTGCGGCTGCCGCTCCCTTCGATGGCGTACGCGGCCAGCGTGAATGGCGCGCCGCTGAAGCCGATCAGCGGCAGGCGGCCGCCCAGCTCGCGCTTGACCAGCCGGATGGCCTCCAGCGTGTAGCCGACTGTCTCGCGCGGGTCGGGCTGCTCGAGCGCGTCGATCTCGGCGGGCGAGCGCAGCGGGTTGTGGATGACTGGCCCCTCGCCCTGCTCGTAGCTCAGGCGCAGGCCCATGCCCTCCAGCGGCGGCAGGATGTCGGCGTAGATGATCGCCGCGTCGACCTCGAAGGCGCGCAGCGGCTGGAGCGTGACCTCGGCCGCCAGCT
>DASUWS010000216.1:0-12866 GCA_036378295.1 Ktedonobacterales bacterium | reverse complement strand
GCCTCGAAACGCCTTTTCCACATGCGTACGCGTCAGCTTGACGTCGTCCTGGTCATCGTATTCCTCCGGTTCCCAGGCCGTGATGTCAAATGGAGCGATGGCATGGATCGCCATGAGGTGCCCTCCTTCACATGGAGTATTCGTCTACTCAATACTCGCTCAATATCCACTCCCGCTATGAGACATGGGAGAGTCGGCTCATCACGAGCCATGCCTATCATACCTCTGCTGCTCAGTGCGAACGGAACATCTGGCCAAAGCGCTCTCTCTACGTCAATTACGCGGAGCGGGCCAGCGTGCGTTCCGCTGAAGGCGCCTTTGGAGTCTCCTTGGCCTGGGGACGTGGCGACCTGGCGGCATGAGCGGCCTTTGGCTCCTCCGGTTTGGGAGCCTTTTGACGAACGGCTCTGGTGGGCTGGGCACGGCGCGGCTCATTCGCCTTCGCGCCCTTGCTAGCCTGGGATGCAGTCGCCGGCCGAACCGATTCGGCTGTTCCGGGCGTCGCTGGTTTCGTGGCTGCAGCTTTGGACGTCTTCCCTGGCCGCGCTGCGACTGCCTGAGGGGTCGTCTTGGGTTGGGCTGTGCCTGTCCTGGCCGCGCTCTTGGCAGGCCGCGCGGCAGATGTCCTGGTGCCGGCAGACTTTGCTGCTTTCGGCGTGGTTGTGCCTGCTTTGGCTGCGGCTTTGTCCGGTTTTGTGCGTGTGCGGGCGCTCGATTTCTCCACGTTCGCCGCTGGCAGCTTCGCCGCGGCAGAGGACTTACCTGCCTTTTCACCTTTGGCTGGCCTACCAGCCTTTGCCGCCTGAGGTGCTGGAGCCTTCTCGACTTTCGCGCTGTCTTTTGCCCTTCGCGGGGCTGGCGCTGTCTTCGCCGTCACCGCTTTCCGTAACTTCTCAAGCTTCTCTGGCTTCTCTGGCTTCTCGGGCTTCTCAAGCTTCACGGTCGCTGGCGTCGCTCCCTTTGCGGCGGCTGGAGCTTTTATGGCAGCCTTGTTCCGCTGCGCCGGTTGTGCTGGTTGAGTTGGTTGAGTTGGTTTGGCTGGTTTGGCGGGCGCTGTTGTCCGCGCGGCTGTGGTTTTGTCACTGGTTGGCGTAGCGCTCCTGGCGGGCTTCAGCGCCACCCGCTTGGCCACGTTCGCCCCCTTCGTTGCTGGCGATACCCGTTCTTCAGCGGCTATTGCCTGCCTGGCGGGCGCTTTCGCTGTCTTAACGGGCTTCTCTTCTTGCTTGGCCGCAGCGCGTTTGCCAGAGGCCGCCGCTGAGTCCGCAGCCGGAGCCGTAGAGGCTGGAGCGGCTTGAGTCTTCGCGCTGGCAGCGAGCGCTGGCTTGCGCGCTGGCCGTGCTGGCCGCAGTGCTTCGTCTTCAGCGAGCAGCGCATTGGGAATCGTGATGTCGCCTTCCCCCATGCCCAACAGAAAGCAGTTTCGGTGCATATGCTCGTCAGCTTCCAGGTGCAGTGTGCGCGGAAGCTCAAGCGCCGGGGTATGCGCGTGTTTGGAGCGGCGCGTGGGCGCGGCCTGCAGTGCCGTAAGTTGTTCAGGCGGAAGCTGGCAGACGGTAGGCTCGAAGCCAACGCGCTCGCGGTAGCGTCCGGCCGCCTCGATGATCTTCGCTACCAGTGGGCGGCGGGCGTCGTCGTCATACCAGAGCAACCCTGCCATGACCATGTGATAAGTCCTCTCGTGTGAACTTTTGTTCTAATATAGTATATGGCAAGGCCTCAGCCCTGTCAATTCCTGAAGATTTCCCCTATGCATTCTTTCTGTTCCAGACGATTCTGGCAGGTGGACGTCACGAGATAGTCACGAGGTAGTCACCAGTGGCCACGAAAAAAGCTGGCTGGAGTGTCCCTCCAACCAGCGCTGCCAAAGCATAGAAGCATTGCGGATCTGCGAGTATCAGTGGATGTCTTTGATGGTATAAACGACCGGGCCGCCGGGCGTCGTGACTTCAACCTGATCGCCGATGGTGTGCCCCATCAGTGCGCGTCCAACTGGCGACTGGTCGGAGAGCTTGCCGGTAGCCGAGTTGGCCTCCGCGCTGCTCACCAGCGTGAACGTTCGGCTCGTGCCGCGATCGGTCTCGACATCAATGGTCGTGCCCAGGCGAGCGGTGCGCTTGCCGCCGGTATGCTGTGGAGTCTCCAGGATCACCGCATGCTCCAGCAGGTGCTGCAGCTCCTGAATCTCACCCTCGACCATTGCCTGTAGATTCTTCGCATCCTCGTAGGCGCTGCTTTCGGAGATATCGCCAGCCTCCTTGGCCTCATGAATGTAATCGGCAACCTGCTGGCGACGCTCGTTGACGAGGTAGTTGAGACGAGCCATGTTCTCCTCATATCCCTCACGGGTCAGGGGAATGCGCTCGGCTTCGTTGGCACGCCCTGCATGACCATTGTTCCCTGCATTCGTCGCCATAATCCAATCTCCTTGTTTCTCCGGGCTGTAGGTGGCCGGGGTTCGCCCGCTCATTCCAATCGGCGAGCCAACTCGTCCATGAAAGCCGGTGCCCGGAGAGATGCCGACCGAACCGGCTTTCAGCATAAAAAAACTGGCGGGGCCAACAGGCCCGCCACAGGCTCTTCTTTGGAAGATGCCAGCAAGTATATGCCCCCACATGCACCAATGTCAAGTGTACCGAGTGGTCGCTGAAAGCCTCCGCAGAGAGTGCTATCCCAGCGGTCCAGGCGAGCAAGCGCCGGGATGGACACGAATTGCTTGCGCCACTGGTCAGATGGCTGGTACGATAGCCCAGACGGTGAGAGAAGTGGAGCAGGAGATAGGATATGAATCAGCCACCGTTTGTCACAATTCCGCTACGGGATGGGACTCAGGCTGCGGTCTCCCGCGATGGAGTGCGCGTGGGCGAACGAACGTTCGCGCTCACAGACATCCAGGATGCGCGGCAGGTTGCGCCTGATCCGGAGACTGTGGCTTTGCGCGTGGCAAATGAGCGGCATGGCGTCGAGTTGCAGCCTGCGCAGGCAGGGGACGGCGCGCTGCTGCTGGAGGCGCTCTTCCGGCTGCGGCCCGAGTTGCGCCCAGCCGGGTTTGACGCTCCCGCGACACTTCCTCCCGACTTTCCACCGTTGCCAGTGGAGGCGAGTCACCCTGCGCCGCCCAGTCCGTGGGGCGCGCATCCAAGCTGGCCACCGCACCCTGGGATGTATCCCCCACTGCCGAGCGACTCCGTGTCGTCAACGCCACCGATGGCCTATCCTCCCTATGCGCCACGCCCGGCCTTCTCTGGCGGGCGTCTGTCGCCCTATCCACGCAACAGTTCCGATCTGATCGGGGCGATCTTCGAGTTGTTCATGGCGCATTGGCGACGCTGGCTGTTGCTGGGGTTGGTAGCGCTGCTCATTCCAGAGATTCTGTCGGGAGCGGTGGATGCTGTATTCCATGTGGCGGGTGGTAATAACCTCTGGGCCGGCGTGTCACCTGCAGCCAGCCAGCCTTCAGGCGGAAGTGTTAATGTGACTGGCGCGACCCTGCCATCTGTCAATGATCTGTCGCTGCTCGCGCTCAATCTGGTGGTTTCGCTTGCGATTGGCGCGCTACTTGGCGGCTGGACCGCTGCCAGCCTTGGGATTGCCAGCCGCGATGCGCTGTTTGGCCGGGCGCCAGAAGTTGGGGCGGCCCTGCGTGCTGGAGTGAGACGAGTGCTCCCGGCGATGGGCGCCAGCATTCTCGCAACCGCGCTCACGCTGCTCATCCTGTTGCCGCTCGCCGTTCTGTATGGCATCATGCTGACCCAGTTCAGCACTGCCATCACCAATCCGAACAGCATTGACCCGTCATCATCCACGGCGACGGCGTTTACGGTGGTGGGCTGTCTGTCGCTGCTGTTGCTTCTGCCCTCCGCCGTCTTCGCGATTCATGTGCATATCAGGCTGATTCTCTCGCCATATATTGCCGCGACAGAGTCATTGGGACCGGTGGCCGCGCTGGGCAAGAGCTGGAAGTTGACGCGAGGCTACTGGTGGCATACTTTCCTGCCTATCTTCGTCATTGCGGTGCTGATCACGATTGTCTCGTTCGTCGCTAGCTTCGTTCAGAATGCGTCGTTCGGTGCTGCCGTGCTCTTCGCGATGCCACTGGCCGCCGCGCTGATAGGGCCACTTGGGGCCATTTCAGTAGTAGCTGTACTCTACGACGTGCGGCTGCGACGCGAAGGGTATGCCACGCTACGTGGCGAGAGCAATGCGGGTGAGGAGCCGGTTTCGACGGCAATATAGCTGCTCGGGCGCGACAATGCACCCAAACCGAGGCTGAACGAGAGCGCTTTTTAGACAGGATAGATGTCCCAGTTCATTACTCCCGAAAGCGCTATACGTTATGGAAGTTGAGGAAACTTCACTGGTGTATTTGTTAGCGTCGTATGTCGCCATGGTAGAGGCGAATCTGGAAGACACAGAGGCATCTCGGCAACGCGTCTCAGCGTGACGTTCTAGCTATCGCCAGCAGACAAGGATAGAAACAGGAATATGATGCGCGTGGGCGTATCGCTATTGGCATGACATGAAGGGAGGATGTGGCAGCGCGCGTGGACGTGCTGCCATGACGGCAGGCATGGGAAAAACTACACTCGACACCCCCCAGCCACCTTCGCGTGAAATTCTGCCACTGATTCACGCGAGTCCCCAGGTGGAGAGCTGGCTTGCTCACTACTGGGAGAAGCTCAAGCTGCCCGCCAGCCAACTCCGATTTTTCGCCCTCACAATGGATCGCCAGGAATATGCCAGGTGGACCGGGCGACGACTCCAATCTATGGCGCTTGGCTGCTACTGCTATCTGCCGCTCGGCAAGTCCGCTGGTCCCGCGACGGACCTCATGCGGGTGGCCAGCGCGGGCCACAGCGCCTCGCGCACGCCATCACTGCAGCTCGCATTGCCCGGCTTTGACATGGCTTCGGAGGAGCATGCCACTGACGCCTATCCCGACGCGCCCACGGGAGACTTTCGCCATCTCATCTTCATCGAGCCAGGCATGCTTGACCGGGGCATCGAAGTGACCGTTGCTCATGAGTTGATTCACCTCTCTGACCGGGTACAGGGGCGACCACGCAAGCACCGTTGCCACGGTAACGACTCGATTGCCATGGATGAGGCGGCCATCACTGGACGCGACGCCGAAACGGTGCGCCGCGAGCTGGCGGAGGAAACACGGCGGCGCGAGGAGTCGCTACGGCGCATCCGACCGTATAAATACTTCTACTACTGCCCCCGCTGCCAGCGGAATTATCCACGCGTGCGGCGTTACGCGCGCCCGGTCTCGTGCGGCCATTGCTTCCGCCAGTACAATCCTGAAGTGCTGCTACGCCTGAGGCTCTCTCTGGATGGTCCCGATGTCGATCCTGGGTTTGGGGGATGGCGTGATGGGCGTGATGATTCCAGGGATTCGCTTACGGCGTAGTGGGTGATGCCGCTGGTGGCCGGGAAATATGCAGCCAATCGAGCACATCGTAGAGCGTTGTCGCGACGAGGCAATCCAACTGCGCGGGGTCATGTATCTTGCGGCGGTCGAGCAGAATGGGAGTAATCCCGACGGACCGCGCGCCGAGAACGTCTAACACATACGAATCGCCAATGTGCAGTGTGTAATCGGGAATGGCATCAGCGCGTTCGAGTGCCGTCTGGAAGAGCTGAGGGTCTGGCTTTGCACGCCGCGCCTGCGCCGAGATGACCGCGAAGTCGAAGAAGGCGATCAGGTCGTGGTGGCGCAGTATCAGGCTCAGGCTGACGCCCCAGTCCGAGATGACCCCAAGGGTCAGCCCGTGGGCATGCAACGCATGCAGGCAGGGCAACACGTCGGGGTAAAGCGCATAGTTACCCGCGTCATCGAATGCCCGCACCGTCTCACGCACACAGGATTCCAGGCGCTCTGGCTGGTCCGCCAGGCACGGTGTGAGCATTTCGGTGAAGTAGCTGGTCCAGATGCCGTTGATGGCCGTCTCATCACCCCACGTCCAGGGCTGCGCCTTGGAGCTTCGCCGCAGATGCTCCTCGGCGTGGGTCTGCTGCTGGCGCAGGCAGCTGATGTCAATGTCGATGCTCTGGCGGAGACATGCGTCGTGGACGATGGTCATTACTGAGGGATGCGGCGCGAGCAACGTAAAGCCAACATCGAAGAAGATGGCCCGAATGGCCTGTGGGTTCGGAAGCTCCTGCGGTGCTGGCATAGTGACATCTCCTATGGACCTGCGACTATCACGACAAGGTTACGCGACTGATGGTTGGCCCGCGTAGATGGCCCGCGCGGCGGCAACGCCCGCGCCAGGTGTGATCGCGTGGCCGAAGTATGGCAGCAGCCGCTCGAACGCGCCCAGCAGATGCAGGATGTTACGCTCCTCGGCGTTGTAGCCCATCACGCCGATGCGCCATACCGAGCTGGCATAATCACCCAGGCCACCGCCGATCTCGATGCCATCCTCCACAAGCAGCGCCCGCCTGAAACCAGCGACATCACTGACTACCTCCGGGATGCGCAGCGCCGCCACCATCGGCAATTGATGTTCTGGGTCGGCCAGGGGCGCCATCCCCAGCGCTGCCGCTCCCGCTCGCAGCGCCGCCCCGTTGAGCGTGTGCCGCGCATAGCGTGCCTCCAGCCCTTCAGCAAGCGCCAGGCGCAGAGCGGTATGGAGGGCGTAGATCAGCGAGACATTCGAGGTGTGGTGGTAGTTATGCGGCGGATTCCAGTAGCGCTGCAGCGCCAGCAGATCGAGATACCAGCTCTGCACGGGTTGTTGGCGGCTCTCAATGGCTCGCACGGCGCGTGCGCTGAGGGTTACCGGCGCGAGACCGGGCAGCGCGCCCAGACATTTTTGCGTGCAGCTATAGACCGCGTCCAACTCGAGCTCATCCACTGGGACGGGCATACCCCCGAGCGCTGTGACCGCATCTACGACGAACAGCGCGCCGATCTCATGGGCGAGCGTGGAGATGTCTTCGAGTGGTTGCCGAACGCCGGTTGAGGTTTCCGCCAGGACGACCGCGATGACTTTTACCCGGCCCAGGTCTCGCGCGGTGGAGCGGAGCGCATCGGCGGAGATCGGCTTGCCCCATTCGCCCGCGACGGTCGCCACACGCGCGCCGCAGCGTGTGCCGATCTCTGCCATCTTCGTGCCGAAGTAGCCCGCGGCACCAACCAGCAGCGTGTCACCTGGCTCCAGCAGGTTGCAGAGCGACGCCTCCATGCCTGAGAATCCTGTGCCGGGCACGGCGAGGGTAAGAGCATTGCGCGTGGCGAAGACCTGGCGGAGCATCTCGGCAGTCTCACCCAGGATAGTCAGATAGGCGGGGTCGAGATGACCGAGCACTGGAGCCGCAGCGGCCCGCAGCACTTCTGGATGCGGATTGCTTGGCCCTGGTCCCATCAGCAGACGTTCTGGTGGAGATACCGGGGCAAACGCGGTTCCTGAGGCTGCTATCGCGGTCGTCGCTTCGGCCATGCTTGTTGCTCCTTTGCACAATTGATTGCTGTTCTTGCGCCAGCCTACTTCTTGTGATTGTCACCTTCGGGCTCGTCAGTCATCGCGGCCAGTTTCTCTGCCTGATCAGACGCGATCAGCGCATCGATCAACGGATCGAGATCACCCCCCAGAATCCGCGGCAAGTTGTGCAGCGTCATGTTGATGCGGTGATCGGTGATACGGTCCTGTGGGAAATTATAGGTGCGGATCTTCTCGCTCCGGTCGCCCGTCTGCACCTGCGAGCGACGGGCCGCGCCCAACTCGGTGTCGCGCTTCTGCTGCTCCAGATCCCAGAGCCGCGAGCGGAGCACGCCCAGTGCCTTCGCTTTGTTCTTGAGCTGCGATTTCTCATCCTGGCAGGTGACCACCAGTCCGGTTGGCAGGTGCGTGATGCGCACCGCCGAGTCGGTGGTGTTGACGCTCTGGCCTCCGTGGCCCGTTGAGCGGTAGACATCCACCCGGATATCTTCAGGACGAATTTCCACCTCGATCTCTTCGGCCTCTGGCAGCACGATGACTTTCGCCGTCGAGGTGTGGATGCGCCCTTGCGACTCGGTCGCGGGCACGCGCTGGACACGATGGGTGCCGCCCTCGTACTTCATGCGCGCATACGCGCCCTTGCCCCGCACTTCGAAGACGACTTCTTTGTAGCCGCCGATGCCGCTCTCATTCTCGTCCATGACCTCGACGTTCCAGCGCTTGGAGTCGGCATAACGCAGATACATGCGGAAGAGATCGGCGGCGAAGAGTCCCGCCTCATCGCCACCAGCGCCCGCCTGGATCGTGACGATGGCGTTGCGGTCGTCCATGATGTCGCGTGGGAGCAGCGCAACCTGCACTTCGGTGGCTAGCTCCGCCTCGCGGGCGCGTAGCTGCTCCATCTCCTCATAGGCCAGCGCCCGCATCTCGTCGTCGAGGCCGTCGCCGAGCATTGCCTCGGTCTCGCTGAGCTGCTTCCGCACCTGACGGAGCGCGCCATATTTTTCCACTACGTCCGTGATGCTGGCATATTCGCGTCCGTAGCGTTGCAGCAGCCCGGGGTCGCTGGCCGTTTCAGGGCTGGCCATGATCGTCTGAAGCTCTTCATAGCGCTGTTCGAGCGCTTTGAGCTTGCGTTCGATATTCATATTCATCGGAAGAGTTCTCCTGAGAAGAATGTAGCGTAGCTTGATCGTTGCGATCACAAAATCAGGCTGCCCGCATTCCGGTGTGGGTATGGAGCGGGCAGGCAGACGCCCCGTCCTGCGCCTCCCAGGTTGCTGGGCAGGGGAACGGGGCGTTCATGGGGCAGGCGTTAATGCTGGTTGTTGTCCTCAATGCGGGCGCGACGTGATCGCTCCTCGACAAATGCCTGGAGTAATCCAAGCAGTAACGTGCCGAGCATTGTCGCGATCAACACGATCTCCATTGTGCTCAGGCGAATCCGCCCCTGCTGATCCATTCCCAGGTCCTCTCCTGCATAGTTCATCGCCGTAGGTCGCGACCTACCACCGTTCTCCTCATTATACAACGCGGGCGCACGCGCTTGTTGCCCGTTCTCAGGAGAAATAGGGCTTGAGCTGGCGATAGGTATTCTGTAGAAAGTCGGGCATCACCTTGGTATCGGCCAGCACTGGCATAAAGTTGGTATCGCCATTCCAGCGCGGCACGACATGCAAATGCACGTGGTCCGCGATACCCGCCCCCGCCACGGTACCCTGATTGATCCCCATGTTGAAGCCATTCGGGCGCATCGCTGCCCGGAGCGCGGCTAGCGACTTCTGGGCAGTGAGCATCATCTCGGTCAGTGTCTCGGCGTCGAGATGCTCGATGTCGGGGACATGCGCGTATGGCGCGATCATCAGATGGCCGTTGTTGTACGGAAACAGGTTCATCAGCACGAAGCAGCGCTCACCACGATAGAGTACCAGATTCTCCTCGTCGCGGTCCTGCTGGGGCTTGACGCAAAAGATACATCCCTGCTCTTTCTCGTCATCCGCGTTGATATAGGCCATGCGCCAGGGCGCCCACAGATGTTCCATAGCGAAATTCCTCCTCTATCTCGCATGCCAGTGGGCCGGAACCATGACGCCGCTGGAATGATCAGTGTCCGCCGAGCGCGAACGGCCCCAGAAAGCCGAGCAGAAAAAAGATGATAAAGAGTACCATGCCGATAATCAGAACGCCTCCGAGCGCGATACCACGCGCTCCCCCACCAGCGGCCATCCTCCGGGCGCGCTCGCTGCCTATGCCGGGCTGTGAATACGCCATCGGCTCGGGCAATGGCCGGGTGGGCAGGCGCAGACGAGGAGGCACGGCAAGCGCCTCTTCGTCTGATGGGCGCGTGGTGGCGCCATCTGAGTGGCCGGGGTGGGTGATCTTGGTGAACCGGGAGCCGACCTCATGGGTGCCCCGTTCGAGCGGGATCTCCGGAACCGGAATCTGAGGCTGCTCCACGGTTGGTTCGCTTGCCCAGGTTGCCTGATCTGCCACGGCGGCGCGCGCGGCCCGTAGCGCCGCTGGAGTATCGGATGAGAGCGATTGTCTGGTTGTTGCTAACTGAGCCGCGATTTCTTCGAGGGCGAACGTCAGCGATGCGGCCTCGGTCATCGCGTCGCTGGCTCCCGGCGTCGTGCAGCGGGCGACCAGACGGGCCAGGTCGTCCGGCACATCGGACCGTACCTGGCGCTCGCCAGGATTGGTTCCTGCCAGTTCGCCGTTGCTGAGCATCTGCCGCAGCAGCAACCCCAGCGCCAGCACATCGCTGTAGGGCGTCCCTTCGGCAATCAACCCCTGCACCTCGGCGCCACCCTCCGTGAGGAAGTAATCGAGATCGGGCGGCAGCCCGAAATTGTTGATGCGAACGGCTGCCTGGCGGTCTACCAACACGGCTGATGGCGTCAGGTCGCCATGTATGATGTCGCGGTGATGGGCGTAGGCGAGTGCCTGTGCCAGTTGTATCGCCAGGTTGACTGCGCGCTCGCTCGGCACGCCCTGGCGCAGATAGCGCGAGAGCGCCTGGCCGGGCACCGCTTCCTGCACGAGCAGCAGCCACCCATCCTCGTCGATGGCATCGTAGAGGGCGACCGCCGCTGGATGCGTCAGGCCGCTGGTAGCCCGCAGAGCTTCTCGATAGATCTCTACCTGGGCGGGTGGAATCGCCTTGACCACCACTGGCCGCCGCAGCACCAGATCATCGCCACGGATAATCCGGCAGAGCGCACCGGGCGCCATCTCGTCGTTGAGCGAATAGCGGCGCGAGAGCTGCCGCCCGGTCAGTGGTATATCTGGCCCTGTTGTTACCTTGCCTGCCACATCATCCTTCCCTGTCCACTGGCTAGCTCATTGAGCCTCTATGAGCGTTTGTCATTCTAGTGCAGCGTGTATCAATCAGTGGGGATCAGCCTCTGCTCCCTGGCCTGTGTAGTAACGATTATGGCACGTCTGCCCACAACCGGCTAGCATTCCCCCTGCAAAATAGGACTTAGGATTCTCCCCGGCCCCCTGCTGGTGCCTCTACTTCCCATCAGCCCGGAGGCGGTCACGCGCGAGCCAGCAGGCAGGCTCCCGCCAGCGCTGCGCGTGGCTCAAGCGTGCCCGGCACGACAGGTGGCGCAGGCCGCCATGAGCCGCACAATAGAGTGAGCCGCTCGCGCAGCGGGCCAATGAATCCATCGCCTGCCTCCGCTGGCGGCCCCCCGATGACGATGATATCTGGATCGAGCGCGGCGACCAGATTAGCCAGCGCCAGTGCCAGCGCATCCCAGGCGGTTCCTAGCACGGACTGTGCCGCGGGATCGCCCTCGTGCGCAAGTTGCACCACCTGGCGCACAGTCATCGCCTCCGCCCGGCCACCAGAGACACGCAGCATCGCGGCTGTGCTCTCATCTGATCCCGAAGCCAGCCCAATAGTCGCCCGAACGATTGCTTGCGCTGAGGCAAGGGGATCGAGATGTCCCCGCTGGCCGCACGCGCATCGTGGACCCTCCGGCTGGATGAGCCAATGCGCCAGTTTCCCGGCACGTCCGCTCGCGCCTGATACGATTTCGCCCCCAGCGATTACCGCGCTGGCTATCGTTCTGCCGCTGTGCAGATACAGTACGACCCGGTGATGTTGTCCCGCGCCGGATGTTGCCTCAGCGAATGCTGCCGCAGCCACCGCTGATTGCAGCGAAACCGCCGCCTGCCAGCGACCCGCCAGCCGTGCGGCCAGTGGGAAGTGGTCCCAGGCAGCGGCGTATGGCTTGCCAAGCGTTACCCCTCGTGTGGGGTCACTATCTCCCCAGAACGCAATGCCCAGCGCATCGGGCCGCGACGCGCCATCAGCGCCTTCTTGGAGGACCTGGCCGATCAGGTTATCCAGGGTATCGAGTGCCTCATCAGGAGGTGGCGGCGCGCTCAGGTGCCGTCGCCAGCGCCGGGCGGGCATCCGCGCTTCGCCCGCGAGAGCCGCGACCATGCGCATTCCACCATCCGCGATTTCGAGCCCAATGCCATACCTTATGGGTACACGGGAACCGCTCTGCGAAGTGTGTGCCATTGCCAGCCTCCATGCCCATCTTTCCGCTGGTATCGCCCGCATCAGTCCTCGATAGACTCATCGGAGCATGCGCTCAGCGGCGATTGCCGCGGGTGGTAGTATCCCAGGGGGAATACGAACCTACGAACCTCTGCACCCACAGCCGGGCATGTCCCAGCATATCATAGGGGGAGGGGCACCGTGACACAAATGCCGCCGGCTACGGATCAGCTGCCCGATGACATTGATGCCGCGCTCAGCGCGCGTGGAATCACAGCGCGTGATGAGGTTGGCCTGCGACTGGAGCTCGAAGGGCATCTGAAAGGCTACACGCTCTACCGGCTGACTCCCGCCGCGGCACGGCGCTGGAAGTGCCGCTACCGCATCATGTTCGAGATGACCTACTTCGACTGCCAGACCGTCCCAGAGGCATACGCCCGGGCTTTACTCGCCTCCTTGTCCGCGTCTGGCTGAGAGGCAACGGGCGGCTGAAAAATGCGGCTTCACGGTGCGTGTTATGTGCTGCCCCTGTGCTGCCGCTGTGATGCGGATGTGCCATAATGAGGACTGCCCTGCCTGGGATGAGTGGTTATCCGTCGGCAGGGTTGATACACGACATGCGAACCGCTGTAATGCTGGCGCGCGGTAGTGAGTGCGTCGGCAACATGAGGAGGTTGGCCATGCAGGAAGATGAAATTGGGCTGCGTAAGGAGCTTGGTCAGGCCGACTATGTGCAGTGCTCGCGTTGCGGGACGCCGATCCCCACGAGCCAGGCCACTGTAGTGTCTGCGGATGCACTCAGCGATTCCGCAGAGTATCAGTGGCTGTGTCCCGCCTGTCGCGATGAGCTCGCGGCTGGAGAGCAAGATTTGCCCCTGGTTCCAGAGTAGCCCGTGTCC
>DASUWS010000215.1:0-28580 GCA_036378295.1 Ktedonobacterales bacterium | reverse complement strand
GTATGCGCTCCGGCTCCCGGATGGGAATCAGCCCCACGAAGACGACATCCTGGCCCTGTTCGCGACGCAGCGTCGCTGCCAGCTCTAGCGCCAGCCGGGTCTTGCCCACGCCCGCCGGGCCGGTCAGCGTCAGCAGCCGGGTCGTGTCGCGTCCGAGTAGCGCCAACAGCGTTGCCTGCTCGCGCTCGCGTCCAATCAGAGGGGTGAATGGAATGGGAAGATCGCCGCCACCAACATCACCGGAGGACACATGAGCCTCAACCGCGTTATCGGCCAGCCGCGCCAGACGCGCCTTCTCGAAGAATATCGCCGTTTCGTCGCCTGAGAGCGTCAATGCCGTTGAGAGCATGTCGAGAGTAGCTCGCTGTGGGATAAGCGTGATCCCACGCTCCATCAGGCTGACTGCCCCGGCACTAATGCCCGCGCGCTCGGCGAGCTCTTCCTGGGTGAGTCCGCTGCGGCGGCGGTATTGACGGAGCAGACTGGCAAAGTCGGCGGTGTCCATCGCTGGCATTGGATCCTCCAGCACTGCGTGCCCGGGCTGACCTCAACCATTGTAGCACCTCCAACAATCGCTCTTATGAGCACTTCTATGCCCAGTTCTATGAGTTCTCGCTGGCCCCCGCGACGCTCTCAAGGCACACTCATCTCGCAGACGCACCATGGCGGCTCGGATAGAGCCAAAGGGGGGTCAATCTGATGGCTGGCGAGTCAGACCTTGCAGATAGCGCGCGGACATGGGGAACGCAATTCGCACACGCCACACGCCTGCTGGCCGCGGCTGGCTCGCCCAACCCTGAGCAGGAGGCGGCTGGGTTGCTGGCGCACCTGGTGGGCGTGCCTGTGGCAGTGCTTGCGGCGCGGCCTGGAGAAGCCATGCGCCCGGCGGACGTGCAGACCTATGCCACCTGGATTGCGCGACGGGCTGGGGGCGTCCCGGTGCCCTATATCACGGGCCATCTGGAGTTCATGGGGCTGGATATCAGCATCAGCCAGGGTGACCCGCTGATTCCCCAGGGTACTCAGCGCGTGGTGGAGGCAGCGCTGCAATGGGCACGCCACCATACTCCAGGCGAGCTTGCCGCCGCCGATATGGGCACAGGCTGCGGCGCGATTGCGCTGGCGCTGGCCGTGCTCGAGCCACGCTTCACCTGTATCTACGCGGTGGATGCGTCACCAGAGACGCTCGCGACAGCACACTCCAATGGGGCGCGCTACCTCCTGAATCTCGTCATCAACTGGCTCGATGGCCGAGACCTTGATGTCTTTCCTGAGCCAGTTGATCTGGTCGTCTGTGGCCAACTCGAACGGTTGTCATCAGGGATGGATCTGCTCGCGCACGCTCCAGCGCGGCTCCGCCCGGACGGCGCGCTGATCTGCGCTGTGACGGACGTGCAACGTCCGGTGGCAACTGAGGCGCTGCTGCGGGGCGAGCCAACCACGCTTATCTGGACGGAGTCCGCGGGCGGCGATGAGCCAGCTATTGTACTCGCGCAGTTTTCGCGGTTTTCAGGCAATGAGGCAGGGAACAACCCTGCCTGACTTGAACGGGAGGAGAGAAGCTATGAGGTCGTCGAGGTCGTCGAGGTCATCGCGCATCATCGTCATCCTGACGCTGGGACTCTGCATGTCGCTGCTTTTGGGCGCCTGCGGGACGCCATCCACGGGCAACCAGGGGACACCACAGGCGTCAGCGCAGCCCACCACAGCACAACCGACGCCGAAACCCAAACCGACGGGAGTCCCGACGTTCACCGTCAAACTCTGCTCGCAACTGATGTCGGTGGACGAGGCGAACAGCATGATACAGCCTAAAACGCCGGCAACGACAATCGTCCCGACAAATGGAGACAACGGCGGTGCGTGCAATTACGAAGCATCGAAGACCAACATCCCGCTGATCATCTACTTCTTTGATTGGACCGGACCCACCCCCCCTATTCCTCAGAGTGACATCGACGCAGTACTGTCCCAGGCTGCTGGCACTGAAATCACGATCGGTAAAGCTGTGCCTGTCACTGGCGTAGGCGATCAGGCGGAGTACGTCGAAGCAACGGCATCGGTTCGGGGATTTACTGCCAACGCACATGTCTTCTACGTCATCTACGGGCGGGTGTTCTTTGACTGCATTACATACAGCCCTGTCTCCGGCGGTACGATGGCTACGCAGGATCAGCTTCAGCAGTGTGCCCAGCAGGTGGTTAGCCGCTTCTAACCGGGAACGCGGAGCCGTATGCCGGATCGTACACCCGCAGGGCACGGCGCCCGTGCGTTGCGGCCTACCCGCTGAGATATCCTGTGGTGCCACACTCGTATTGCAGTGACAGGATGAGGTCCGCCACTCTATCCTCAAGCGGGCGGACCTCACCTCAGATTCGCCCAACGCGCTGGCCGGTGCGGTCTCTCCCAAGAGCGTACAACCAGATGGAGACATGCCACCCAACGCGCAAACGCAAAGACCAGGGGCAGCCACGAAAACCGCTCCTGGTCTGTTATTCGTACCATCACCCTTCCTGAGCGCCGAATACCTGCGCCGCGATGCGTGCGATCTCGTCGGAAGGTACGTCGCGCACGTGCTGTGCAAGACCCCAGCGGTGTCCAAAAGGATCAGTGATTTGGCCATAGCGATCGCCCCAGAACTGATCCTGCAAAGGCTGTCTGATTTCAGCTCCCGCATCGACAGCACGCTTCCACAGGGCATCCACATGGTCGGTTGCGAGGTGCAGCACGACGGGCGTGCCACCAAGCGATTCCGGCGAGAGGACTCCAGCCTCGGGGAATTCGTCGGCCAGCATGACGGTTGAATCGCCGAAGCGCAACTCGATCTGCATGAATTTATCGCCAGGCACTGGGATCCGCCCCCGTTCCTCGGCTCCGAGTGCTTCTTTGTACCACTCGGCGGCTCGGGCGGCATTGCGCACGACGAGATGGGTCGAGATGGTGTGCGTTCCCTCAGGAATCGCCTTGACGTTGGGTTGAGTCATGAGATGTCCCCTTCAAGCCCTACTTCGATGGCCTTGAGGTAGCGTTCCGCCGAGCGCTGCACGGCCGCGCTGGCATCCGCGTCGACCACGCGGCCTGGGAAACCAGAATACAGGCGGTCGAAGCGATAGGGCGCGATAGCATCACGCATGCGCCGTATTTCGCGCGCGGGTAATGGGATAAGATTCGGGTAGCTGTACATGAAACTGACCCAGGCGCGGTCAGCCACCACATAGATGGAATCTCCCGTGAGCAGTGTCCCTCTGCCTTCTGCGCCCTGGGGCCAGTGCAGCACGGTACTCCCGGGAAAATGGCCACCCAGGCGAATCAGCGTGAGATCATCCAGCAGTGGGAGTGTCTCGCCGGACCAGAAGGTGATGCGCTCATCCGGCCGCATCACCCATCGGCGATCCGCCTCGTGGAGATAGATGCGGGCCTGAAAGCGCTCGGCCCACTCGATCATCGAACCGTACAGATGTGGATGAGACGCGGCGATTGCTGAAATCCCTCCCAATGCTTGCACGGCCTGAACCGTCTGATCATCGAGATACGTGATGCAGTCCCAGAGGACATTCCCCTGATCGGTCTGGACCAGCAGCGCCCGCTGCCCGATGGCGAATGAAGGCTGCGTAACGATTCCTGTCAGGCGCGGCTCTTCCTCCGTGATGCTATTCTGATACCCCTCCTGCCGCATTCTGGCCAATGTCGTCCATTGTTGCCCCTGCTGTCCGACGTACTGGCGCTGATCCAGGCAGATCGGGCAGCCTGTGGGCGGTTCCTGGCTCGCGGCGAACTGTGCCCCGCAGGTCACACAAATCCAATGTTCCATGTGCTACAACCTTCCTCTTCACATGCGTACGCGTACTATGTCTGTCCGTCGTCTGTTCGTCGTCTGTTCGTCACGTGCTCCACGATGTCTTTCAGGAGTGTGTCACGTCTGGTCGTCCGGCTGCATCTGGCCAAAGGAGCAGGGCATCGCTATGCCCTTTGGACAGGGTTTGGGCGCGTCTTACGGCATCACTGGCTTCGCGTGCCGCTGTAGGGGCGGGCGCACGAAGACCAGTGTGAGCATCACGACAGTCGCGCCAGCCAGCGAGAGCGCGGGGAGTCCCGCGAGCGCGGTGATGATACCCGCTATGGGGGCGCCTACAGCAGCGGCGAGACTCATGGTCGCTTCTCCGATGCCTTCGACGTGAGGGCGCAGGGTTGGGAGGACTGAAGACGCGAGGAGCGCGCTTGCGCCCACGACGCCACAGTTCCAGCCCATGCCAAGGATGATCAGCATCATAGCCATGGAGAAGGTAGTGGGCTGGCCTACCAGCACACCCACGCCGCACGAGACGAGAAGCAGCGAAAGTCCGGCCACAGCAATCGTCATCGGTCCGGCGCGGTCTGCCAGCCATCCTGTGATTGGCGAAAGGACGAACATCCCCGCGACGTGCAGGGAGACGATCACCCCGGAAAGCTGGAGATCGTGGCTCATCGCCGCCAGATGTACCGGAGCGATGGTCATGATTGCCACCATGGCGAAGTTGGTTACGGCGAGAATCGTCAGCGCGGCTTTCGCCGGAGATGCCTTGAGGCCGGAAGCGATCTCATGGCGTGTCACCGGGACGCTGCTCCCAGGACCGAGCAGGGCTGCGCCACGGCCGACGTAGGGTACGGTGGGATGCGACATGAGGGCGAGGAGCAGTGCGGCAGCGGCAAAGGATGCTACGGCGACCACGTAGAGACCACTCAGGCGTGGCAGCCCAACGGCGTGCGCCAATGCACCGCTTGGCCCAAGCAAGCCTGGACTCGCGACCGCGCCGATGGCGGTGGCAAAGAAGATGGTACCGAGCGCCCTCCCTTTCTCGGCTTCGCCGGCGAGCGCCGCGGCGGCATAGCGCGTCAGAAAGACGGAGGCATTCGCGGCTCCTAACAAGACGCTGCCCATGAGCAAGCCGCTAAAGCTGCTCGCAGCCGCGGCGCCCATGACGAGCATCGCCCCGGTCGCGCCCAGAATATAGCCAAGCATCAGGCTTCGTCCCCAGCCGATACGGCTTACCAGGCGCGTCATGATGAGCGCCATTGCGCCTGAGCCAATGACGAGCAATCCAAGCGGCAAGCCAGCCAGAGCGTCGGTTCCCGCCATCTCTGCCCCTAGCAGCGAGCCTGCTGTACCGCCAGCCGCAAGACCTGAGCTGGCAATCATCGTCACAAGTGCTAGCAAAGCACGAGCGGTACGTCGCTCGACCAGCATCTCGTTCCCTCCTCTATCACGTTCAGCCATGACTCCTGGCAGCATGACATGTCACTGTCGTCACGACCATCAATGGTAGCAGGAGAAAACGCGCAAGTGAATGCGCAACGAAAACAAATATGCTACTATCTTCCCTAAAACGAAAGGAGGTTTTCTCAGATGGCTTCACAAATGGAAAGGTCGCTCGACAGCACGGACTGGAAGCTCCTGCGCGAGCTTCAGCGTGATGCGCGCCTCTCGTACAATGAGTTGGGGCGTCGTGTGGGGTTATCTGCTCCGGCGGCTGCGGAGCGGGTGCGTAAGCTGGAGAGCGCGGGTATCATTACTGGCTACGGCGCGCAGATAGACCCCGCGAAAGTGGGATTGCCGCTGATGGCCCTGATTCAACTGCGCTGTGATCCGGGGAAGTGTCTGTTGAAGACGGCGAGCGCCGAGCAGTTTCCCGAAGTGCTGGAGATGCACAAGCTGAGCGGGAGTCACTGCTCGCTGCTCAAAGTCGCCGTCTCGTCCATGCGCCATCTGGAAGCGCTCAACGAGCGGCTCGGCGCGCATGGTCCGTTGACCTCTACCATCATAACGTCCACTGCGTTGAGTCGCCGCATCATCGATTGGGAGCAGCCCGATGTCACCGTCGATCCTCCCGCCAATCCCGGCTGGAGCGAGCAGTAGATCACTTGCGGGCAGATGCGTCGCTGCCACCTGCCCGCACAAAGTCTTACGCTATCGCGGCAGAGATGGGCTTACGCCTGTCCATCGAGGAAAGCGAGCACTTCGGCGGCGTGGCCATCGGGCTTGACCTTCTGCCAGACGTGCGCAATGACGCCATCCGGCGCGATAGCGAAGGTCACGCGAGAGATGCCCATAAACGTCTTGCCGTACATGCTCTTCTCGCCCCACACGCCATATTTCTGTGTGACTTCGCCTTCATCGTCCGAGAGCAGAGTGAAGGGCAGGCTAAACTTCTCCGCGAATTTCTGGTGCGACTCTACGCTATCGCGGCTGATGCCCAACACACGCACGCCCCGCTGCTCCAGCGTCTGCCAGTTATCGCGGAAGCTGCACGCCTCGATGGTGCATCCGGGTGTATCGTCCTTCGGGTAGAAGTACAGCACTACCCACTGCCCCCGGAGCGCCGAAAGCGTCACCTTGCTGCCATCGCCAGCGGGCAGGGTGAAATCAGGCGCGGGCGTCCCCTCCGCCGGAATGTTGCTGGTCGTGTCTGTGGTCATCGAGTGGCCTCCTCACTGATAAGTTGTCGTGTCGGTTCGCAAATCCACATATCTGTCTATCTGCCGGGCGGTTACAGTCCGGCTCATAGACCCTTCGCGGTGGTGCGTGCCATCCTCTAGAAGGATAGAGCCAGGTGGCCATCTCGGCAATACTCACCTCGCTTCTCGCTGCCGCCAATGACAATTGTCACCCCAATTCGCTGACCGCCGCCACTATGGACAATCCCTGATCTCACCTACAATTGCACTGTGCCCGCCGGGCAGTGCATGAGCCAGACAGCCCGGCGAAAACGCTTGTTAGCGCAGTCTGGCTTATTCCCCAAAGGACCATGCATCATGTCTACCCGGCTTCCCCGAATTTCGCTCGCCCTCTGCGGCTTGCTTGGTACCGCGGCCTTGCTCATCTACTATTCAGCGCCCTATTGGTTCATGCCGCTTCCCGCGTCGGATGCCCCCGTCGCGCAGGTGATCGCATTCGGCACCAACTACCAGACAACCATCTTTGTGGACTCATGGTTTCAGGTGGCTGGAGCATTCCTGTCGGTGGTCTTCGCGCTGGGGCTCGTTCATCTGGCTGGCGCATCCAACCGGCTCGCGGGTAAGCTGACGCTTCTGGTCGGCGCCATCATATTGGCCCTGGCCCTGGCTGAGTCCACGTTCGCGATTGGCGCGGCGACCGCAGGATCGCTTGGCCATACCGAGACGAGTTTGGTCTGCTTCGATCTGACAAACACCTTCATTCACGTGTTTCTGATCGCTCCTTCGCTCTATCTCGTGCTTGGCATAGCGCTCCTGCGCACGCGTATTCTGCCCTCAGGCTTCAGCTACACGGCCATTGGGCTGGGCATAATCTTCCAGGTCCTCGGTTTTGTGGGACTGTTTAGCCCGGCAGCGCTGCTGCCCGTCATCATCATCCTGATGCTGCAAAATATCTGGACCATTGTAGCAGCCATCACACTGGCCGTTCGTCGCGACCCTAAGGTCGCCTGAGGGCCATATGTAACACTGCTTGACATCGGCGGACTATTGGGCAGGAAATGTGGAGCGAGAGAAGCGCCGTAGCACGACGTATCGAGCGGGAACCGGAGGAGAGACCATGAGCGAATCGCTATCCTCACTGGGAAAGGCGGCGTCACTGGTAGCGCGTTTCGACGCGGCACGCGATGCGTTTCTCTCGGCGTTTGCCGAGGCGCCGGATGAGGCGATGCCCTATACGCCCGCTGGCGAAGAGTATGCCCTGGGCGTTCTGCCCCTGCACCTGCAAGATTCGATGAACCATTACCTCGACGTCTACACGCGCATGGTTGCCGCGAGCTACAGCCCGGTAGATCTGACCGCGGATTCCTCGCGTGGGCAGGAGGAAGCGGCGCTGCATCAGCGGCTCGTGACGACGAAGCCCACAGGAGCGGATCGTGGCCGGCTGCTTGCTGATCTTACCGCGACGCATCAGCGCATCACCGAGCGCTTCGGTACACTCGACGACGCGGCGGTTATCCGGAAGGCGGATGTCATCTATACTCCTGGAACGCCACCCTACCCCACGTCTGTCGCGGATATTCTGGGATGGCTCACCGACCACTACGAAGAGCATATCGCCCAGACGGGGGAGCTGCTCGCCCGCTGGCGATCCGAGCGAGGACAGTAGTCCTCACCAGTCTTGCTGAATCCTGATGAAAGGAAGAGATGTGGTGGCGACGGAACAGTATGACTGCCTGGTTCTCGGTTCGGGGCAGGCGGGTGGCCCTCTCTCGACTGCGCTGGCGAATGCGGGGCGTAAGACGGCTATCATCGAGCGCGAGCATGTCGGCGGAACGTGCATCAATGAGGGATGCACCCCGACCAAGACGATGATAGCCAGCGCCCGCGTCGCCTATCTTGCCCGCCGCGCCAGTGACTACGGCGTGGGCACGGGCAACGTGACGATAGACATGCGGCGCGTGCGGCAGCGCAAGCGCGAGATCGTCGAGAGCTTTCGCGGCGGAAGTGAGCGGCGTATCAAGGCTGCCGAGAACAACCATCTGATCTTCGGCGAGGCCCACTTTACCGGACCCAAAACGGTGCAGGTAGTATTGAACTCCGGCGGCACCCGCGAGCTGAGCGCGGATCTGATCTTCATCAATACCGGCGAGCGACCCGCCACGCCCGATGTGCCGGGGCTGGACCCGGCTCGCACGCTGAACTCCACCACGATCATGGAACTGGATAGCGTGCCATCGCATCTGCTGGTGATTGGCGGCGGATACTGCGGGCTGGAGTTCGCCCAGATGTTCCATCGCTTCGGCAGCGAGGTCACGATTATCCAGCGTGGTAAGCAATTGCTTGAGCGCGAAGATGCCGACGTGGCTGAGGCTGTGGCGAAGATCCTGTCCGAGGACGGCATCGAGATTCTGCTACAGAGCACGCCCGTGCGCGCCACGTCCACCAGCGACAGCGTGACACTGCGCGTACGGACTCCGGACGGCGAGCGCGACCTCACCGGCTCGCATGTGCTGGCCGCAGCGGGCCGTGTCCCAAATACCGAGGCACTGCATCTGGCGGCGGCAGGTGTCGCAACCGACGAGCGCGGCTACATCCGGGTGAATGAGCGGCTGGAGACGAATGTTCCGGGCATCTACGCGCTCGGAGATGTGAAAGGGCCGCCTGCCTTCACCCACATCTCATACGACGACTTCCGCATCATCCGCACAAACCTGCTGGAGGGCGGCAACGCCACGACGAGCGATCGGCTCGTGCCCTATACGATCTTCATCGATCCGCAGCTTGGGCGCGTTGGGCTGGGCGAGGAAGAGGCGCGGGCACAGGGCCGTGCGATCAAGGTCGCCCGCATGCCGATGTCGTATGTGGCGCGCGCCGATGAGGTGGATGAGACGCGCGGCTTCATGAAGGCGGTGGTAGATGCCGGGACGGGCCAGATTCTGGGCTGCGCCGTACTTGGTATCGAAGGCGGTGAGCTAATGGCGATGCTGGAGATCGCGATGATGGGCCACCTGCCCTATACTACCCTGCGCGACGGGATCTTTGCGCACCCCACGCTCGCCGAATCGCTGAACAACCTCTTTGCCTCGCTCGATGCGTAACGATTGCCTGTAACCTGCCTCCCTCTGCACGCGCTCCCCATGCCAACATCATGGGCATCACGGGACGCGGAGAGCGGAGGCAGAAGCCATTGCGACCTCCCTTCTGCCCATTCTCCTGTGCCCATTCTCTCCCGCCCTTGCTCCGCAATACCATCCAGTGCTTGGACTGTTGCCCGCTGTGACCTGTGTGTGTGTTGCGCGCCGTGTCTGGAGACCGATATGTGATATGGCCGGGGTACGGTATCTGCGGGCCATCATACGGGATGTGACTTCCCAGGAGAGGAGGTTGAGTCAGATGTCAAAGTCAGGTGTTACTAGGCTATGGATTGCCGGGTTGATCGTTCTGGTCGTCGGGCTGGCCGTGGGCGGAGTGAGCCTCGGACTGATGCTCGCCTATGGCGGCACATGGCAGCCGTCGGTATCTGGTAACGGCTCTGATTTCGTTCCCACGCTCAATGGGTTCTTCTGGACGACTGTTGGATTCATGATCGCGGGATGCACGGCCGCTGCGGTGGGCGCTGTCATCCAGTTGGCCGCCTGGATCGGGGCGCTCGTGAACACCTACCAGCTTGAGGACAAGGCGTGGTTCATTGCCCTGCTGATTGGCGGGTTGCTCGGATTCGCGTTCGGCCTGATCGGGTTTGCCGTGATGGTGGCATATCTGGTCGCTGGGCCGGATGGTATGCCCGAGGGCAGGCCACGGGTGACCGCGCCTGCTGTGCCTCAGCCAGTGCAGACCCCGCAGCCGCAGCCGCCATATGCGAACGTTCGGTGAACCGTGCGCATGCGCGCTGGCGCTCATTCAGAGCCGGGGCAGCTCCAACAAGGCTGTTTCTCGGCTCTGGCCGTATCAGCGGAGTGGGTGTCTGTCCCATGTGCTCGCTCCGCGTACAGTTACCGCTCTGGCGACGGCCTGTCTTCACGGGGGCCATCCAGCAGTGCATCCCAGCGCCCAGTAGTTCGTACATGGAAAGATGCATGGCACCTGGGCAGCTGAGTGTGAGGCGTGACATGAGCGACGCGAAGAACATGACGCCTCCAACCGCAAAGGAGGATAGTGATGGCTGCATATCGCTGGCGTAGGTGGTGGGCTGTAGCGCTCCTTCCAGCAGTTCTGATGCTGGCTGTTGGCCTGAGCCCGCTCGTGGATTCCGCCGCTGCTGTCTCAGCGGCACCGCGCAATAGCTGCACCGGACCGGTTGCTGGCCAACACATTTACGACTGTTCGAATCTCCTCACGTCCGCGGAAATCGCGAGGCTGGAGTCTGACGCGGCAGCGGTGGACAAGGCGGGAGCGCCAACAGTCGTGTACTTGCAGGTGCGCGATGCCGACGCGCAACAGACATTTCAAGATGCCGTCGATCTGATGGGTCGCTGGAACGTCGAGTCGAGCCCCGGCGCCAAAGATGGCTTCGTCATGTTCTTCAACCTGCAGCCGGGGAACCTGCGACATGGAAAGGTAGCACTCTTCGCCGGCCAGAAGCACTATAAATCTGGCAATCTGCCGCAAGCCGAGTTGGACCGGATTCGTACAGATGTGATGACGCCGCTGCTGGCGAATGGCCAGACCGCCGAAGGGATCGCGGCGGGTCTGCAACAGGTGGCGCATGACCTGCGCTATGGGCCGCCGCCTCCGCCGCCCACGCCGGGCTATCAGATCGTCTCCGCGTTTGTGGGGCGCTGGCCGGCCAACCTGCTCGCGCTGCTATTCGCGGGCGTCGTAGGGTTGCTCTACGCGCGCGAACGCCGCAAGGCGCCACTGAGTAGCGCTGATGGCGGTGTATCGCTGGATCTGGTGGCGGCGCCTGGTGACTTGGCCCCGGCGATGGCTGGAGCGCTCCTGACAGGCCGCGTGAATGATGCGCAGATCGAGGCGACGATTCTGGATTTCGCCCACCGGGGATTGCTGGTCATGGAGCCTCTGGGCAAGAACAAGGTGCAGATACGGCTGCTGGGCGATGGGAAAGACCTGACCGGCTACGAGCAAGATGTCTGGAAGGGGCTGGTCGAGCAGGCTGATGAAAATACGCACACGCTCAGCAGCGAGGATCTTGCCCAAGTGCGCAAGGGGTGGAGCTGGCCGAAGTCGCAGCTACGCCGCGAGCTGGTCGAGCGCGGGTGGTTCGACCCGGAGGGCGCCTCAGCCCGCCGCCTTCCACTCTACATCGCGGGCGCGGTTGGGATGGTCGGGGTGGCTATCTGCCTGCTGCTCATCATTCTCTCGCAAGAAGCCTGGGCAGTGATTGGCCTGGTGATCTTCCTGGGGGCCGGGACTGCCGCCTTCATCTGGGGCTATTCGGTGCCCAATACGACGGTCGAGGGCGAGATTGCCGCCGCGCCGTGGCGAGGTTACCGCGCCAGCGTCTCAGATAAGGCGTATGAGCCAGATGTCGACAAGGACCTGCCCTACATCGTGGCGCTTGGGCTGGTGGGCAAGCTGGCCCCCCGGCTTAAAGCGGCAAGTGAGCGCGGATACTCCCCCGCGTGGTTCCGTCCCGCTGGCGCGACAGCAGGGAACCAGTATGTGACGACGCCGGGGTATGGTTTCTATCCCTACTGGATTGTGTTCCATTCGAATGTTTCTCCTGTCTCTACCAGCGGAGGCGGGGGTTCGAGTTATTCGGGAAGTTACTCTGGCGGGGGAGCCGCTGGAGGTGGCGGAGGCTCAGCCGGGAGCTTCTAGCCGTGGAGGTGGTCGAGATGAACAGCATGGTGATCTATGCTACGCGCTATGGCAATACCGGGCGGATTGCCGAGGCCATCGCGGAGGGGTTGCGGCCACATGGGGACGTCTCCTTGTTACCCATGGACGAAGTATCCGCGATTCCCTCGAACGGAATCGATCTCATGGTCGTCGGTGGCCCCACCGAGGGTCATGGCATGACCGACCCGGTAGCGCGCTTCTTCGACCACCTGGATATCAATGCGATGCATGGCAAAGCGATAGTCGCGTTCGATACGCGCTTTCGCTGGCCGCGCTGGCTTTCTGGCTCGGCGGGCGCCGCCATCACACGGCGGCTCCGTCGCATGGGTGCGCATGTGGTAGCGCCACCAGAGAGCTTCTTCGTAGCGGGTGGGATCAACAGCCCGGTAACGGACGAGCCACTCTTGGAGCCAGGGGAGACGGAGCGTGCCACATCGTGGGCCGCCACACTCGCTGCCGTCGTCGAGAAGAGCACACCTGGCGCTCTGAGCGGAGCGAGTTAAGCCGCGGCTTCAATCGGATGGGCTATGAGTATCCCGGATGGCTTGAGGGAGTTCCGCAACTGTGATGCGCTTGTGCTCCCGCTCTCCCGGCATGAGACGGATTGGTGAGAGGCGTCTGCTAATAATTACTGTCAAGGGAGTCCATTCGGAATCCAGAAAGGAGATGGTTATGGGCACCTCGACGATAGAATCCCGTCCAGTGAGCGACCAGCGACTGCGGGAGCCTGCTGCCGAAATGGCGGCGGTTGATGCCTGGAAACCGCTCTACCTGATGGCCGCGGGGGCCGCGCTGCTCTCGATCGCGCTGATTGCCGTCGCGGCTGTTGTGTATCCGTTCAACCCAATACCGACGACGATTGAGGGCTGGTTCAGCCTCTATCGAGACAACTGGCTGCTGGGGCTGATCGCCGCCGACCTCGTGATGCTGGTGAGCTATGTCTTGATCGGCCTGATCTACTTTGCGCTGTACGGCGCGCTCAGGCGGGTCAATCAGCCGTTCATGGCGCTGGCGACGGCACTCGAATTCGTCGGCATGGCGGCTTATTTCGCGGCGAACCCCGCGTTCTCGCTGCTCACCTTGAGCAACCAGTATGCCACTGCGACGACTGGCACGGAGCGAGGGGCACTGTTGGCAGCCGGGCAGGCGGTGATAGCGAACTGGACCGGGACCGCGTTTAACGTGGCCTATTTCCTGAGCGCGATTGCCGCGATCATCGTCTCGGTGGTCATGCTCCGTGGCAACGTCTTCGGCAAACCCACGGCCTACACGGGCCTTGCAATGGGCGTGTTAACGCTCGTGCCAGCGTCCGCCGGGATGGTTGGCGCTATCGTTTCGTTCGTTGCGCTCGTGCCGACCGTCATCTGGTTCATCCTGCTGGCTCGCCGATTCTTCCAGCTAGGCGGCGCGTCCCAGCGCTCCGTTGGATAGCGAACGATGTCGTGACATCTCTCCCGGCTGAAACCGGGAGCTTCTAGAGGTCGAACCCCACGCCATGATGCCCCAGGGCGAGAGCAATAGCTCACAGGCAGTATAGCATCATGGCGCGGGAATAGCAAGGGGCCATTCATCCCCCGCTTGAAAGCAGGGGCTTTCTGGCCGGTTTTCTGTAAGCGGGAGGCTCATCTCTCCGCTCATTCTCCTCCCCTCTAAGAGGGTGGCCGAAGATCTGAGGCCAGGGGTGAGGTCGGAGAACAACCGCCGCAGTATAGCGCTGCTCACACCTGGTCTGGCCTGGAGGTCATGGGTCAAATACCGGCCATACCATACCGAGGCAACAAAGGAGGTGAAGCGATGTCGTACGCGACAGCAACACGGCATCAGCCTCCTCCGACCCGGCGCGTCGTACGGAACAACGCGCTTTGGCTGGTTGCCGCGCTTTTCGGCGCGATTGCCGGAGTGTTGGGCATCGAGCACGGATACTTTGAGACGCGCCAGGGCAATGAGACGCCAGGCGGAATCGTGATCAGCGCTGTAGGACCGCTTTGCCGGGCGAGCCAGGCGTGGCATGGCTGCGAGCCAGCGCTGACCATTATTCCCAACATGCGCCTCACAGGCATCCTCGCGATGATTGCCGGCGTCGCGGTCGTGCTGTGGGCTGTCGCCTTTGTGCAGCGCAGACACGGCGGCCTGATTCTGCTGCTGCTCACCCTTGTGCTGTTCCTCGTTGGCGGTGGCTTCACCACGCTTTTCTTCGGCATGGTCGCTGGCGTCGTAGGTACCCAGATACACACGCCGATGCCGTGGTTTCGGGCGCACCGGCTCGGCGTTGCGGTGCGGCTGCTGGCGGTGTTGTGGCCGTGGGTTTTGATCGCTTATCTGGTATGGTTCGTCGTTGAGCCTGTTCTCGGATACCTCTTCAACGATTTCGTGCTGAAGCTCACTCCCCTTATGACTATCGCCACACCGGTACTGCTCCTGCTGGTCGTCGCGATTGCATATGCTCACGACATTCGGAAGCAGTGGGATACTCCGCCTGCCGTGAAGGAAGGGTGATAAGATGCGCACATCACCATCTTTTATGCCTGCTCGTGACCTTGCCGCGAGCGCCATGACAGGCTGGGCGCGCTGAGCAATTCGTGTCTCACCGCTTCTCTTCTCAGATGGAGGTATTTCACATGGGATGTCTGCTTGAACTGTTCGCTCGTATCGGATTCCTGATCGTCTGGCTGCAAACGCCGCTCGTCACCGATGCCTTCGGAGATAACTGGATTCTTCCGCTGCTGGGCATCATCTTTCTGCCGATCACTGCGCTCTCGTATGTGGTTGTCTTCGCGCTGAGTGGCGGCACTGTGACGGGGGCGGCGTGGCTCTGGGTTGTCCTGGGGCTGCTCTTCGATCTTGGGATGCATGGCTCTGGCTATTCGACCAACCGGTACCGGTATCGCCGCTACCGGACGCAAAGCTAGCCGCTGGCGGACGGAGATGTGGTTCTCCGGAGCTCGTGGCAAGGAGGCCGACATGGAGCGTGATACGTACAAGACTGTGCCAGTCCCCAGGCTCCGGCGCATCCTGGCGATGATGTATCCCGTGGTCCAGCGGATGCATAAGACGCGCGGCCTGATCGAGGTTGACGTGACGGAGGCACGGCGGTATCTGCGCGCCCACGAGCGGGAGACAGGCGAAGCGCTCTCGTTCACGGCGTTCATCATCGCTTGTCTGGCGCATGCAGTGGATGAGAACAAGTCGTTGAATGCGTGTCGCAAAGGCCCGAACCGCCTTGCTATCTTCGATGATGTAGACGTGGCGACCCCGATTGAGCGCGATATGGAAGGGCGCAAGCAACCCATCGTCTATAGCGTCCGGGGAGCGAACAGGAAGGGCGTTCGGGCGATCACGCGCGAGATCCGGGCGGCACAGGTCGCGGCGGTCGAGACGAAGTGGGAGGGCTTCCGGGCGGAACGCTGGCTGGTGCGCGTCCCGATGATTGCTCTGAGAGCGCTCTGGGCCGTCTTCTGGTGGGCACGCGGGCGCTTCCCGCGCCTGCAGAAGCGCTATGGCGGAACGGTGGGCCTGACGTCGGTCGGCATGTTCGGCAGGGGCGGTGGCTGGGCGCTTCCCTTCGATTACCATACGCTCGATGTCGCCGTGGGAGGTATCGCGGAGAAACCGGGCGTGGTGGATGGACGCATCGCCATTCGCGAGTATCTCGACCTGACGCTGAGCTTCGACCATGACATTATCGACGGCGCTCCGGCGGCGCGCTTCGTCGCGCGCTTCAGAGATTTCATCGAGAGCGGGTATGGTCTCCGCGAGGAGGCGGGCGAGCAGATCGTCACCAAGCGCTGACGCGTTCTGCTTCGCTCTGTCCCCTGGCAGTCGGCGGTTTCCGCGCATTCGGCGGGGGTGAGCCATGAAAAGTGAGCGACATCCGATCCGTTCAACGATGCGATGGATGGGAATAAGCGCTGGAATCACGCTCGCGGCCTACGGCGCATATACCGGGTTCATCTGGCTGCGCTATGGGCGTGCGCGACCATCGTCGCGCGATGAGGTGGATGCGATACTGGACCAGTTCATGCCATCCTATGATGTGGCGATACGGAATGATATCCAGGTGGATGCGCCAGCCGCGATCACCCAGCGGGCGGCAACCGGGCTGGACATCCAGCGATTGACGGTTGCCGGCGCCCTCTTCACCGCTCGCGCCCGCCTGTTGGGCGGCACGCGCGATACCCAGAATCAGGAAGAGGCGGAGACGGAACGCCTCAGCGCGCTGCTTCCCTGGATGGAGTCGCTCGGCTGGATTGTGCTGGCCACTGTTCCCGACCGTGAAGTGATCGTCGGCACGATCACACGCCCGTGGGAGGCGAATCCCACACCCCGCGTCGTGCCAGCGACGCAGTTTGCCGCATTCCACGAGCCGGGCTACGTGAAGATTGCCACGGCCTGGGGCGCAATGCCAGCGCGCGCGGATGCATGCCAATTCACCGTGCGTACGCGCGTCACGGCGACCGATGCCGCCGCCAGACGTCGCTTCCGCCGCTACTGGGCGCTGTTCTCGCCTGGAAGCCTGCTGATCCGCGTGGTGGCGAGCCGCCTGATCAAAGGCAAGGCCGAGCGGCAGACGCTCAGCACATACAGCGAGGCAGGGCCGCTGTATCACGGCCCTGCCTGACTCTCACCTCAACACGTTCTTCGCGGGTACGTTCTGCCTCAGGCAGCTCGCGTCGCCGCCATCGCCTGCCGGGGACTCTTCAACAGGAAGAAGGCTACCACTGCCATCGTGAACGAGATCGCAACGCCGATCGCGAACGTGACCTGTGGCGTGATCCAAAGGCCAACCAATGCCTGTGTCAGCGGACCAAGCATGATGGCGAGCGAGATGGCTGATCCGCGTATGCCCATGACCTGGCCGCGAGTTTCGTCGCTCGTAGCGCCCAGGTAGATGCTGCCCATCGCTGGCTCGACGAAAGCACTGCCGAGTCCCGCCAGGGCTGCGCCCGCGATCAGGAGCGGGTAGTGAGGGGCCGCGAAAATGGCCAGATTCAACGCGCCAAAGAGCAGGCTGCCGATTACGATGAGCGGCTTCTTCGGCATCGTTTCCGAGAGGCGGCCCAACACGAGCGGGAAGATGGCCAGCGCGATGCCATAGATGCTGAATAGCATGCCATACTGTGCCGTGCTGTAGTGCAGCACCTTCTCAAGGAAGAAGGGATACCGCGGGAACACGAATGGGTAGGTGAAGATCATGCCGAAATCGATCACCAGGAACGGAGCCACGAGCATGATCAGCCCGCCCAGGCGCAGCTCGTTCGGCTTCTGCGCTTTGTGCAGTGCTGTTCCACGAGCGGCGTGTTGTGCTCGTGCCGCTGCCCGGGCATGGTCTGATAAAGTTTCGGGCACCATGAAGACCGCGAGCAGAGAAGCCGCCAGCGCGATTCCCGCCGAGAGCAAGAAAGGACTGGTAAAACCGAGCGTCTGTGCGAGGAAGCCTCCAAGGCCAGGACCCAATGCGAAGCCAACAGCCTGCGCCGTCGTGAGAAAACCGATCCAGCGTCCTTGTTTCTCCAGCGGGATCGTATCGCCGACCATCGACATCGCGGCGGGCGTCAAGCCAGAAAGCAACATGCCCTCGATGAAACGAATGGGGATGAACAGCAGCGGCACATTCACGAACGCCAGCAGCAGATTGGTGCCGATAAAGCCAGCCAACGAGATGAACAGGATGGGCTTGCGACCAATGCGGCCAGACCAGGCGCCCATAGGAGTGCTGAAGATAAACATCCCCAGGCCAAAGGCCCCTTCCATCAATGCGAGCGTCTCGGATCCCAATCCCAGCGCTTCCAGTCGCTGAGGGAAGACCGGGATGATAACAGCAAACCCGGTCATCATCAGGGTGACGCAGCCGATCAGGAACGTCAGTGCGGCGGTGATCGAGCGAGTTTTCTTCGCCGGAGAGGCCGCAATACCTCGCGCGCGCGCCACGTGCTTCCGAGCAAGGGTGACTGTATCGAGATCGAGGGGCCTGGTAGCCATCTGCTTCGTCCTCTGCTTTCTCACATAACTTGCGATTTGCAAGTGTTATCTGTGAGAAGGTTCTTCCTCTCCTTTCGAAAAACGGAAGATGAGAACAGAGAGACCACACATACGCGGAATCGGCGGAAATCGAGTGTGGGTGGCGATGGAACGCGACGTGGCTATGCTTCAGCTCCCTGGGTTCCGAGACGCTGTGTCGAGTCGAGTGCGGAAGAAATAAGCGTTGCCAATCCCAGCTCGTTCGCGAGAGTAGTTGCCTGTTCCAGGTGGAATTGTGCTTTGGCCGGCTCGCCTTTCTTGAGGTAGATGTCCCAGAGCGAAAGGTGATCCAGGGGCTGATACGGTTTGAATCCGCCTGCTTCACGGAAGGAGAGTGCTTGCTGCGCATTCGTGAGCGCCTGGTCCAGATCTCCTCTGAACAGGGCGTCAACCATCAGGTGACGATGGGGCTCGGCCTGTTCCAGGATGTGCCCATGCTGCTCAGCGACCTGGATGGCCTGGGCAAAATGCTCCCGCGCCACCTCATGCTGCTGCCAGAATTGATGTACCACGCCGATAAAGAAGTGCGATTCGCTGATCCCTTGCGTATCGTGTAGTGCCTCCAGGATACTCAGGGATTGTTGCTGGTAGGCGAGGGCCTGCTCGTATTTCCCCTGGCTCTGCGCGCCAAACGGCAGGGCACCACTTTTCACGATGGCGACTGTGGTGGCATTACAGTGGGCCTGTCCAAGGAGGCTCAATGCCTCCGCGAGGCCCTGGCGCGACTCCGCCGATTCAGCGATCAGTTTTGCCTGATGTATGGTGGTAAACATGAGATCGGCGTCACCCCGGTGTAGAAGGTGATCAACGATGAGAACCCTCCCGTAGAGGAGCAATACCTTGAGATGATCGGTTGGTGCTACCCCACCCGTTTCTATGATGTCCAGAGACGTGCGGAGCAGATTGAGGGCGCTGGCTAAGTTGCCTCGAAAGAAGTGCGTGTGGGCGATCTCGCACAGTGCGTCAAGGGCTGTTGTGTAGTGTCCGGCAAGGTCGTCGTTCGTGAGTACCGTTGGCTGCATTGTGTTCTCCTGTGTAGAGCGTGCGGATACGGTTGCCATTGGCTTGCGTCGTAACCGTCGCAACCGTCTCCTCTTATACTGGAGTACAATGAGACGGCGCTCAATGGGCAATCACGCCGGGGCTGTTGATTATTGAACACGCGCGCAAAGATTGTTGAGCAATGAGAGACAGGAGCGGAGGGTGTGGCAACCCAGGATAGACAGGAAGACCGGCGCATCCAGCGAACGCGCCAGGCGTTACAGCAAGCATTTGTGGACGTGGTACAAGAAAAGGGCAAGTCCCTGAGGGGTCTCAGAGACGTAGAGAGGTGCTTTGCGGCGACGAGCGTCCGGGAGATCACAGCACGGGCCAACGTCAACCGAGGAACCTTCTACCTTCATTTTACAGATAAATATGCGCTCGCCGACGCGGTCGTCCGTGAACGCTTTCGCCAGGAGGTAGCAAGCGCTCTCCCTCCCGAGCCACGCTGGGACAGCAAGACCTTGCACCTGCTCATCCGGGCGGTATTGGACATCCTGGAGCAGAAGTATCATCACCAGCATCAATCGTCGCTCGTCCTTGCCCCTATGACTGAGCGTGCCGTCCATGAGGAATTGACTGCGCTGCTCTTGAAGTGGCTTAGAGAGGCAAGCGATGAAGCACGACTAGACGGCGAGCCGCTGGAAACGATTGCCAGCGTCGTGAGCTGGGCTATCTTTGGGACCGCTATCGAATGGAGCCAGCAGGAGGAGACGGTATTACCAGCGGAGATAGCGCACGTGATCGCTCAGGTGATCCTGGCAGGTGTGGCTCATCTCACTGCTCATGCATGACCAGAGGCATGACCAGAGGCATGACCAGAGCCGGGGGCATCCGCGATTCTCAGGCAAGGGACGGCGCTAGCCGATATGCCCAACAAGACTCTTCTCGCCAACAAAGACGCCGCTGCCGCTTTTCACGGTTTCGCGCATGAGCTGGATCATGTGCTCCCTGTCAGCCTTCATGAGGGCAATCCAGTCCGCGGGAGCGCCAGTCTCTGGGTCGTGCTCAGCGCTCCAGTTCGCCATTTCCACCATGATTGGGATGAGGTCGAGACCCTTCTCCGTCAGCGCATACTCCTCTTTGCGCCTGTCCTTCTCTGAAGGGCGCTTCAGGAGAATACCCCGCTGTTCCAGACGCGCGAGACGGCTGGCGAGAATGTTGGTCGCCATACCTTCCTCCGAGGCCAGGAATTCCCCGTAGGTCTTCTTCCCAAAGTAGACGATGTCACGGATGATCAACAGTGACCACGGATCGCCAAATACCTCTAAGGAAAAGTTGATAGGACAGTCCGAGCGCCTTTGATATGTGTGTTTCATGACACGACTCCTGCGTTGCCCTATGGAATGTGGCAACTGCCAGCGAATCTCCTGGGACTAGTTCGCGCAAAAGCATCCTTCATCGCCCAGTATTTCCCCCTATGCTTCTGCTCGATTCTGATGCAGTATACCACTTTTCACTTGTGAATCGCCAGTAATCTAACAGGCGGGCTGCAAACACCCGCAGCATCTGAGAGTCGCTGGTTCCATGTCACATTCGGGGTATCCTCGACGCACGCGTATCAGCAGAGTAGCCTGATGAGCCGGTTCAAGCGGTGTGAAAAATGAGCCGGTTGTGACCCCACACGTTGCGCTTGTGACTGGTGGGTGATGTTTCCGTGATACGTTGCCCATTGGATGGGGTTGAGTCCGTGAGATATGGGTAGACGCAGAGGCAAAGGAGGAACTATATGGATGCCCTGGTTGTCTACGATTCACAATACGGCAATACAGAGCGCATCGCGACCGCAATCGCCGATACGCTGCGCACGGCGGGAACCGTGCGGGCGGTTCGTGTCGATCCGAGGCAGGCGCTCGATCCGGAGGGTGTCGATCTGCTGATTTTTGGGAGCCCAACGCAGGGATGGCGGCCCACGAAGGCGATGCAAGCGCTGCTGGAAAGCCTCACCCCAGAGCAGCTTCAGGGGCGGGCTATCGCGTGCTTCGATACGCGCTTCCAGAAACCGCGCTGGATGACTGGCTCAGCAGCCAGAGCGATGGCCAAAAGGTTCGGTCAACTGGGACTTACGCTGCTTGTGCCGCCAGAGAGCTTCTTTGTGGACCAAACGGAAGGTCCCCTGCTCACAGGTGAGCTGAGCCGGGCTGCCGTCTGGGCCAGAATCCTGCTCAACAAACAGGAAGCGCCCGCGCCGGTCGCGCAGGGCTAGCCGGACTGCGTGCGACGCTCTGTTGACGCGAGGCGATCTCTGGACCGGGACCACCTGGCTGGAGGCGCCTCGGCTTTTGGGCCGGTAGTGACGGCTGCGGACTCGACGAGCAGCCAGGCGATCGCGGCGCTCACAAACACCATCACGGCGGAGATGAGCGCAAGCAGGCGGAACATGCTGACGAATGACTCTTGAACGGTCGTTTTGACCTGCGCGGTGGTCTTCGCATCCAGCCCAGGGGGTGGGGGCGTCTCGCCGAGCTTATCCGCATTGGATACCAGCGTCGCGCGCTGCTGCTCTGTAAGCGGCAAGGAGGCGGATCGCGCCTGGAGTGTATTGGTGAACGAGAAGATCGCCACTGCACCGAGGATGGCAAGCGCGAGCACCTGCGCTGAACGAGTGACGGCGTTGTTCACGCCCGATGCGACGCCAGCATGCTGCGACGGAGCCGACGACATCACGGTGGTGGTCAGCGGCGCGACGGTGATGCCCATACCCAGTCCCATCAGGACGATAGCGGGGAAATACGTCCACCAATACGAGATCGGGCCGGCGGTGATGCCCGGAATCGCTAGCACGATGAAGCCCAGCGCGACAATACCCGGCCCCACCGTGAGCAGCAGCCGCGCCCCAAATCGGATGGTCATCCCGCCCATAACGGGTGAGAGCGCGGCCAGCAGAATCGAGAACGGTAGACTGACCAGACCGGCGAGTGCCGGACTGTACCCCTGAACCTGGATGAGATTGAGCGGCAGGAAGAAGAGCGTGCTATAGAGCGCGCCGTAGAGGAAAATGCACATCGCATTCGTGCCCGCGAAGGTGCGCGAGCGGAAGATAGACAGCGGCAGCATGGGGTGGGCTTCGCGCTTTTCGACGACGATGAAGAGCGCGAGCGCTACGAGACCACCCACCAGCGCTACCACGTCCAGCGGATTGACGCCGCTCGCGCCGGAGCGGTTGCCCAGGCCAATCGCGCCGTAGGTGATGCCGAACAATGCCAGCACGGCGAAGAGCGTGCCCACCAGATCGAAGCGCCCGGTAGCTGTTTCGTCGCGTGTCTCGGGGACGCGGAAAAGAGCGAAGAGCGCAACAACCGCCAACGGGACATTGATATAGAAGACGAGCCGCCAGACGCCCAGGCTGGCGAAGACGCCGCCGATGGCCGGGCCGACTACCGTGGTCAGCGTGCTGAAGGCGGACCAGAGGCCAATCGCTCTACCCCGGCGTCGCGGCTGGCGGAAATTAGCCGTGATAATCGAGAGGCTCCCTGGCACCATCAGCCCGCCGCCGATGCCCTGAATCACGCGCGCGCCCAGCATAATCTCGATCGTGGGAGAGATGCCACAAGCGAATGACCCGGCGGCAAAGATCACAATGCCCAAGCCAAAGATGCGGTTGCGCCCAAAGCGGTCGCCCAGCGCTCCACCGGTGAGGATGAGCGCCGCCAGCATCAGCAAATAGGCATTCACGATCCAGAGCAGTTGAGCGCCCGATGCGTTGAGATCACGCTGAAGGTTGCTCAGGACGACATTCAGTGCCGATCCGTCGATGAATGCCATACTGGAAGCCAGTATCGTCGAGACAAGGGTCCACCTCTCGATAGATTGTGCGCGCTTCGTGTCGACGGGCATGGACATACCTGGTCTCTCCTATCCGCTCGTGCTCAGGATTTCGTGGCGTCGTCACAGAGCATAACATACCTCCATGTGCGCTGCCCCCTGCGAATGGTGGTGATGCCTCATACCCGGTGCTAGTCGGCCCTTCGCACCGCTGCAGGGCGCTTATCGGCCTGCGAATACGTGTGGTTGAGCGTTACCACGGGCGCACGGTGCTGAGTAGATACATAGGATGCAGCCATCGCCAGGAGTGCCGCCAGTGCGAACCCGGCAGTGATCAGCGCGAAAGCATGCGTGGCTGACTGGGGGTCGGTGCGTGTCGCCATGTTGAGATAGGCGGTGCCGAAGGTCGCGATCCCGATCACAGCAGAGACCTGGCTGGTGGTTGTGATGAGTCCGCTCATATCAGGCGCGTAGCCGCTCGGTACGCTGGAGGTGATGTGCGCGACCAAGGGGGCAAACCCGGTGCCCAGTCCGAGGCCACCGAGGCCAAGGAGCACGAAAAAGAGCGCGCCGCCAAAGTGGCCAGTGAAGAGACTCAAGCTGACGCCCACATAGGCGGTCGTGAGAAGCAGGTATCCTATGGGAGCGACGCGAAGCGCGGCACGCGACGAGAGATGCAGGCGCGGCAACAGAGGCCCGGCGATTCCGAAGGCAGCGACCCACGAGAGCAGGGCAAGTCCAGAGTAAAGGGGACTCTTGCCCAGCCCTTGTTGCAGATAGAGCGCGAGCGTGAAGAGCAGCGCGAAGTATGTGGCGGTGGCAATGCCCAGGGCGAGCAGCCCCCAGGAGACGGCTGGGCGTGCCAGCACAGGCAGGTTGATCAGTGGATAGCCCCCTTGACGGGCGACCCGGCGTTCTATGACGACGAAAACTGCTAGCGCGGGAAGGCTCATAGCCAGGCAGATCCAGGTCCATCCTGGCCAACCCAGGTCGCGCCCGACGGCCAGCGGCACAATAGCCAGTAAGAGCGTTGCGGCCAGGGTCACCACGCCTGGAAAATCCAACGGTTTGGCACGGCCTCCGCGGTCGGCAGGCAGGTAGCGGATCGCAGCGACTAGCAGCACGACGCCAATGGGTACGTTGATCAAGAAGATCGGGCGCCAGCCACTGCCGAAGAGATTTGCCGCGATGAGTACCCCGCCAAGGATCTGCCCCGCGATGGCGCCACCAGAGAGCGCTATCGCATAGAGGCCTACCGCGCGCGCGCGGTCCGCGCCAGAAAAGTTGAGCTGTATCCCGCTGAGAACCTGGGGCACCATCAGCGCGGCCCCACTCCCCTGCACGACACGGACGACGATCAGAACGGGCCCGCTTGGAGCCAGCCCGCAGGCCAGCGACGCAAGCGTGAACACGCTGAGTCCGGTCAGGAAGAGACGCCGGTAGCCTCGGGTGTCACCCAGACGCGCGCCAGTTACCAGCAGCATCGCGTACGTGAGAACGTAGCCAGAGACGACAAATTCTAGCTCGGCACCTGAGGCGTGCAGGTCGGCGCGAATAGATGGGGTGGCGACATTGACAACAGCGGTATCCACGTTCGCCATGAATTGGCCGGCGAGCAGGACCGCAAGCAATCGCAGGTTGTTGCGCTTCTGCGTTGCTATCGGGAAAGATCGCATGGTTCGTCGTATATCCAATCTGTCTCTTATGACACCGCTTGCTCGCTCAGTATCTTATACCAGGAACTCTCGAAGCACGGCCAACAATGTCTCTGGCTCCTCTATATGCGCGAAGCAACCGCTTCGCTCCATCATGGTGAAGCGTGCCTGGGGCGCATATTGGGCGAACTCTTGCTGGTAGCGAGGGTAGAGGGCGCGGTCGTAGCGTCCCGCGATGACAAGCATGGGCATCGCCAGTTCTCGCAAGCGCGGCCGGAAGTCTGGGAGCTTCGCCACTTCGCCGCCGATGAAGAACTCGATGTCATCCCCAACGAAGACGTAGTACAGGTCATCGTTGCGCGCGCCGGGCTCGTTCAGCAGCTTCGAGGCGTTATCGGGATTGTAGAAGCGCACGAGCGGCCCATGTACACGATACAGGTCGCGAACCTCGGGCGCCGATGAGCGCAGCCCACGCGCTCGCATCTCAAGGATGCGCGCCCAGACCTCAGGAAACTGGTTGGCCAATTCGTGGTTGATGTTCTCATGGTTGCGCTGCCACATCTCGGCGCTGTGGAGCGTGTTGGCAAGGACGAGCCGACGAACAGCACCTGGGTGCTCGAGCGCATAGCCCTGAGCGACCATGCCGCCATAGGAGAAGCCATACACGTTCCAGGCAGCGATACCCAGCTTCTGGCGCAGCGCCTCGATATCGCGGACATCTCTGGCAAAGGTGATGTCATGATACGAGGCTGGTTTGTCCGAGTGCCCGCGTCCACGGAAATCGACGTAGATGACCCGATACCGATCAGCCAGGTCTGAGAAGTAGGGGTGAAACGTTAGGTGGGAGTTGGCTGGTCCTCCGGAAAGCAACACGAGCGGCTCGCCATCGGCGGGACCTTCCATCTCAACCCATAAGCGGCCATCATCGATCTCGACGAATTGGCCGGGTGCATGCACTACCTCAGGTGTGGCCGGTGAATTTGGCATAATACCCCCTGTTCCGCTCTACCCTGGCAGTACAAGAGCGGAGAATAATTGAACGTTCGGAAGGCTCAAGCAGAACACCACGCGCTGTAGCAGGTGTAAAAGAAGATCAGCGCCATGCGCTATCAGTGCTAGGCATCAGCTTTTCCATCGCTGAGCGCTCCTTCCCGCATGAGCAGAGCGCGCTTGCGCTCCACGCCCCAGCGGTAGCCGCCCAGTGTGCCATTGGTCCGGCGGACGCGGTGGCAGGGGATGACGATTGCGACGGAGTTACTCGAGCAGGCTTGCGCCACGGCACGTGTCGCGGCTGGATGGCCGATGACCTTGGCAATCTCAGCATAGGAACGCGTCTGCCCGGAGGGAATCATTTGCAGCGCTCTCCAGACCTGTCGCTGGAAGGGTGTTCCTGTTATATCGAGCGGCAAATCCGTGAGTTTCGCGGGTGGCGAGCTGGTCTCCCGCGTGTCGAGGGCATCCAGGATGGATGCGATATATTCGCCCAAGCCATCAGAGCATGCGACGCGGGTTGCGGCGGGATATTCGTGCTCTAGCGCGGCGACTAGCTCAGCCTCGGTTTCGCCGAAATACACCGCGCAGAGGCCCCGATCGGTCGCTGCCACCAGGAGCCGCCCGAGTGAACAGACAACTATCGTGTAGTCAATCTTCATACCCTGCCCCCCGCGTTGATACACAGACGGCGTCATTCCGAGGTCTGCTGAAACCTGCGTGTAGAGGCCGCTGCTGGAGCGGTAACCCGCGTCGTAGAGGGCTTTAGTCACTGTGCCGCCCTTGCGCAGCCGCAGCTTGAAACGTTCGCGGCGCTGCGCCTCGACATACTGGCGTGGCGTGACACCGACGATCCGCTTGAACGTGCGGTGCAGGTGCGTAGGCGTGAGAAATGCTATCTGGCTCAAGGCCGTGAGCGAGAGATCCTCGTCCAGGTGTGTCTCGATGTACGCTCGAACGCGGTATATCGCCTCGCTCTGCCCGTCGCGTTCAGCCTCAGGCTGGCAGCGGCGACAGGCGCGAAAACCCTCGCGTTCGGCGGTCTGTGCATCTGGAAAGAAACGGACGTTGGCGCGCCGTGGCCGTCGCGATGGGCATGACGGACGACAGTAGATACCAGTGGTGCTCACCGCATAGACGAAGACACCATCCGAAGTGCGATCTCGTCTAAGGACACACTCCCAGAGCACATCCTCCGACGGAAGTGGAGGTGCATCGAGGTTCACCGCACGAACCGAATCTATGCTTGAATTCCCTTGTGTCTTCTCATGAACTGAGTCCACAGTGGTATCTCCTCCCGCAACCTGTCAGGTCATGGTATGCCTGCGCTGCGTATCCCTAGTTGGTGAGTTGCTGAGCATGCAGATAGGCTGATCTTACGAGATACGCTCCCAGCCGGCTATCGCCTTCTTGCGTTCAAATTCGCAATCCGGTCAGTCTGGACTCGTGAACTGAGGGCGCAGTGTATATGGCGCGAGTGTCCTGGTGAATGAACCGTGAGGAGACGCCAGAGAGTTTCGATGCACGCACAAGCCAGGGTATTTCTACGATGGGCGGTGCCGCGCAAACAGAAAGATCGGCGTTTGCCGGTCCCCTGCATGACGCGCACAGCGAGCGGTATCTCTACGGAAGAAACGTCGCGCTCAGCTTGTGGTGAAGCAGCTTGCGAAGCAGCAACCGTAGCCTTCAGCGCAACGCCTGCTCGCTCCCGCGGAACCGGCCATTTCTCCCTGTAACTCGGGACGTACTTACTCCCAGTACTGCAGTACTCTGAGAGGAATCGCGCACGAGGCACGCGTCAATTGATCACGATGCGTGCTGGCTCAGGATGGCCTTTGATAGTCCCTTGGACGGCTCTGACTTGCCCAAGCACACGAAGGATGGATCACGGGGCAGGATAGGATACAGCCGGATCAGGGCCGGGGATGATGTTTCGCAAGGGCAATGAGGCCCCGAATCCTCCCCGCGAGACCATGTAGGCAGCGCAGGAGTTGTCGTTAGGACGTAGTGTGTGTGGCTGGGTCAGCAAAAGACCGCTGCCAAAGGAGAAAGTCACTCCATGCGAACGATGAGATTCATGCTCACGCGTCCGCGTGCCCTGGGCGTGGCGCTTAGCCGGCTGGTCGGCGTGGCGGCGCTCGGCGCATCTCTCCTGCTGCTAGGACAGCAGACAGTGAGTGCGCATCCGCTGCACGCGTTCTACCAGCAAACCAACCTGGTATCCGATCAGCCAGGTGTTGCCCGTGTCACTGACCCGAATCTGGTCAATTCATGGGGAATTGCCCGCGGCCCCACGACGCCGTTCTGGGTTGCGGATAATGGCACCGGAGTGAGTACGCTCTACACTGGCAATGGCACGCCCTTCCCAGTTGGTTCGCCGCTGGTGGTGACGATTCCACCGCCGCATGGCAGTCCCGCTGGGACGACCGCCGCGCCAACGGGCATTGTCTTCAACCCCACGTCTGGATTCGTCGTCGCGAAAGGGAACGTCTCCGGCGCGGCGCTCTTCATTTTCGCGACTGAAGATGGCACCATCTCTGGATGGAATCGGACCGTGGACCCCACCCATGCCATCCTCAAAGTCGATAAATCGCCAGGCGCCGTCTACAAAGGGCTGACGATGGGGCACAATAGCTCGGGCACCTTCCTGTATGCCAGCAATTTCCGCGCGGGTCGGGTGGATGTGTTCAACTCCCACTTCCATCAAGTGCACCTGTCAGGCTCCTTTAAGGACGCGAACCTGCCGCATGGCTACGCGCCCTTTGGGATCGCCAATATCAACGGCAGGATCATCGTGACGTATGCCCTGCAGGATGCAGCGAAGCACGACGATGTGGCTGGCCCTGGTCACGGATTTGTGGATGTCTATGACACCAG
>DASUWS010000214.1:0-8127 GCA_036378295.1 Ktedonobacterales bacterium | reverse complement strand
GACTGTCGAAGACGTGATGGAGGCGAACGTTGCCAAGCGGCGCAGGCGCTATCCCGACGGCTTCAGCAGCGAGCGCAGCATGCGGCGCGACGACACGAACTAGCGGCTGACATCCTCCCCGCGACGGGGAGGCGGGGATCGCGCCCATGGTGCCCAGAGTGCTCATAGTACTCATAGTATCCATGCTACTGCCAATCCGAGTTGGTCGAGGTCAGTACATTTGGCGAGTGAGCGAGTGGACGCTCGCTGCGGGATTAGTCGTAGGTCTTCGGCCTACGGCGCCAGCATCCTTAGATCGATGCGGCCAGCCACCACCAATGGCTCCTTCAAGCACCCATGATAGGCAGGTGATGCCCGATGAAGCGCTTCGCGACCATCACGTTTGCGGTGAAGGGGCCGGTGGCCCGGGTGCGGCTCAATCGCCCAGACACGCGCAACGCGTTGAGCTTTGCCATGGTCGAGGAATTGCTAGCCTGCTTCACCGCCCTGCGCGATGATCCCGCTTACCGCCCGGTGCGTGCGGTGGTGCTGAGTGCCAGCGGCAAGACGTTCTGCGCGGGCGGCGACCTGCGGGATATGACCCGCCCGTCGGAGGAGCAGCAAGCGGCCCTGGCGAAGATGGACACCCTGCTCCGCGCCATCAATCAGGCGCCCCAGGTGGTGATTACCCGCATCCAGGGGGCGGCTCTTGGCGGCGGCCTGGGATTCGTCTGCGTCTCGGATATCGCCATCGCGGGCTACAGTGCCAGCTTCGGTCTCCCGGAGGTACAGTTGGGCATCGTGCCCGCGCTCATCTCGCCGTACCTGATTGCGCGCATCGGCTTCACCCGTACTCGCGAGTTGGCGCTAACCAGCCATCGCTTCGATTCTCTTGCGGCTCACAAGTGGGGATTGGTGCAGCACTACTGCGCCGATTTCGAGCTGGACGCTTGCGTCAATTTGATGCTGCGCGATGTCTTGCGGGCGGCGCCTGGAGCACTTCGCGCCTGCAAAGAACTCCTCTTCACGGTGGCCGCTGGCGGCGATACCCTCGACTATCGCGTCGCCCTGCTCGAACGGCTGCGGACAGGCGAGGAGGCGATGCAGGGCGCTCAGGCATTCCTGCAGAAGAAGCCCGCGCCGTGGGTGGTGGAGCGCGTGGAAGATTTCGACGAGATGGGGGACGCATGACACAGACTCGCGCCGACAAGTCCGCCCGCGAGAGCGCGCCAGCGGCAGCGCCAGCCAGCGAACCGGCGACCGTCGCACGGCTGATTCGTAAAGTTCTGGTGGCCAACCGCGGCGAGATCGCCTGCCGCGTCATGCGCACATGCCGCTCGCTGGGAATCGCGACGGTTGCCGTCTTCTCAGATGCCGACGCGCACGCCCGTCATGTGCGCGAGGCGGATGAGGCGGTGCGGATTGGCGAAAGCGCGGCCAGCGCATCCTACCTGTCCATCCCGGCATTGATCGCCGCCGCGCAACGGACCGGCGCGGATGCCATCCATCCGGGATACGGCTTTCTCGCCGAGAACGCGGACTTCGCCGCCGCCTGTGAAGCGGCAGCTTTGGCATTCATTGGCCCGTCGGCTAATGTCATCCGCCGGATGGGCAGTAAACGCGAGGCAAAGCGGCTGGCGACTGCGGCGGGTGTGCCTGTGGTGCCAGGCTACGACGGCGACGACACCTCCGATGCGCGGCTGATCGCGGCTGCCCGTGAGATCGGCTATCCGGTGATGGTGAAGGCGTCTGCGGGTGGTGGCGGCAAGGGCATGCGTATCGTCACACGAGCCGCCGATCTGCCCGATGCGCTGGCAGCGGCGCGACGCGAGGCGCTCTCAGCCTTCGGCGACGAGACGCTGTTGCTGGAAAAAGCGCTGACCGAGCCGCGCCACATCGAGATACAAATCTTTGGCGACGCCTATGGCCATGTCATCGCCCTGGGAGAGCGCGAATGCACGATTCAGCGCCGCCACCAGAAGGTCATCGAAGAGACCCCCTCCACCGCGCTGACGCCTGAACTGCGCGCCCGTATGAGCGAGTCCGCCGTTGCCATCGGGCGCACACTTGGCTATACCGGCGCGGGTACGGTGGAATTCATCGTGGACGTCGCGGGCAACTTCTATTTCCTCGAAGTCAACACGCGGCTTCAGGTGGAACATCCCGTGACCGAAATGGTCACCGGTCTCGATCTCGTCCGCTGGCAAATCATGGTGGCCGAGGGACACCCGCTGCCACTGACTCAGAAGCAGATCAGCTTCAGCGGGCACGCGGTTGAGGCGCGCGTCTATGCGGAAGACCCTGCCGTGGGCTTTCTGCCACAGGCGGGCGATGTGGCGCTCTGGCGTCCGCCGGAGGGCGATGGCGTGCGGGTGGACGCCGGCGTCGCGACAGGAGATACGATCTCGACCTGGTACGACCCGATGGTCGCCAAGATCACCGCACATGGCGCGACCCGCGATGAAGCGCTTCGCCGTCTGGATGCCGCGTTACGGCAAACCGTTCTCCTGGGCATCCGCAGCAATCTAGACTACGTGCGCCGTGTGCTGCTCCATCCCGATCACCGTGCCGGGCGCATCAGCACCGCCTTTCTCGATCAGCACATCGCTGACCTTCTGCCTGCCGTGTCTGCCGTGGCGGGCAGCTTCAGCGGCAGCCTCATGTCCACGCAGCGCGCCGCGCTGGCGATCACCATGTGGCGGCTCGTCACTACCACGACATCTGCCACAATACCCACAACCTGGCGAAACAATCGCACTCGCCCCTTGCTCGAATCGTATAAGGAGATAGCCGGAAGTATGGCTGGGCCGCCAGCCGAAATAACTCTGCATCTTATGCCCGAACGCGCTGGAGGGTTCACCGTCTGGTTTGGAGAGGATAGCCGGACGTATGCCGTGCAGGTGCGCGAATGCATTGGGCCAGACATCACGCTGGAGATCGAGGGCCATGTGATGCGCGCCACGGTGATGGAGACACAGGCGGAGGAATGGTGGGCGCATGTCGCGGGCGAGACACACCGCCTGGTGCGGCGCTCCCCGTTGCCGTTGCCAGGCGCAGCTCGTGCGAGCAACGACGCACTGACCGCGCCGATGCCGGGGCAGGTGATGAGCGTGCTGGTGGGCGAGGGCCAGAGCGTTGCGGCGGGCGATCCACTGATGATTCTGGAGGCGATGAAGATGGAGCATACCATTCGCGCGCCACATGATGGGATCGTCTCCGCCGTTCATTACCGGCGCGGCGATCAGGTCCGGGCGGCGGCAATCCTGGTGGATGTGCGCGCGCCCGCATCGTCAGAAACGTAAGCATTCCCGCTGAGTTGTATCGGTGCTTGCGCGCAATCCAGCGCTTTTGGTCCATTCTATGGCGTTGTACCGTCACCTTCTTCCCTTGCTATCCGTATACCGCGATAAAGAAAGTCCCTTGCATGTGACGCTGTTGGCCGGGACAAACGGAGGTTGCTGCTATGGATGCTGAAGTCAACGTGGCCCAGGTGTTTCGTAATCGCTCCGCGACCTATGGCAGTCGTATCCGCTGGCGCGAGCAGCGCAATGGTCTCTGGCAGAAGGCGACGTGGGCGGAGAATCAGGCCATTGTCAACCGTCTGATTGTGGGGTTGGATGCTCTGGGCGCGCAACGGGGCGATGTGGTCGGCATCCTCAGCAACACACGCTGGGAGTGGATGGCCGCTGACTGGGCCATTCTGGGGTTTGGCGCGGTGACGGTGACAGTCTATCCCTCCAATGTGCCCGCGACAGTCGCGTACATTCTCGGCAACTCCCACGCGCGCTTCGTCTTCGCCGAAAATCCGCTCCAGTTCGAGAAGCTCGCCAGCATCCGCGACCAGCTTCCCGACGTGCGGAAGGTGATTCTGTTCGAGGGAGCCGAGACGCTCGCTGACAATCCCTGGGTGATGTCGTTCGATGCGCTTTGCTTGCTCAGTAGCCGCTCCTCCGCCGAAGCCGACGCGTTCGCTGCCGAGCGCGCCGCCGCCATCGCACCTGATGATCTGGCGACGCTGGTCTACACCTCCGGAACAACCGGCCAGCCCAAAGGCGTCGAGCTGCTTCACAGCACGTTGATGGCGCAGTTGACCGGCGTGCGCTCGATGATGGAGACGATCCAGCCTGGCGATGTGGATGTGCTGTTCCTGCCGCTGGCACACGTATTCGGACGTGAGGAGCACCTCTCCGGTCATGATCGCGGGCTGGAAACGGTCGTGGTCTCGTCGTTCGACCAACTGGCTCCAATCCTGCGCGAGAGCCATCCTGATCTGCTCTTCAGCGTGCCCCGCGTCTACGAGAAAGCCTTTGCGGCCATCAAGGCGCATGCCGCCGCGGGCTCGCGCGTGCAGCAGCGCATCTTCGACTGGGCCCTGCGCATTGGTCATGACGTGGTGACGCGCCGATCCATGGGCAAATCACTCGCGCCGGGACTGCGCATGCGCTACCGCCTGGCCGACCGGCTGGTCTTCCGCAAGATACGGGCTGCGCTCGGCGGCAGGATCAAATTCTCGATCACGGCAGCCGCGCCACTCGATAAATCCATCCTGGAGTTCTTCAACGCGGCGGGTGTGCTGCTGTTGGAAGGCTGGGGCATGACCGAGACGAGCGGCGGCTTCACGCTCAACACGGTCCAAAACCACCGCTTCGGCAGTATTGGGCGCCCTTACGCGGGCCATCAACTGCGCATCGCGGATGACGGCGAGATTCTGGTCAAGGGGCCGTGCATCTTCCGGGGCTATCACGCGAATCCAGAGGCGACAGCTGAGGCTCTCGACGGCGACGGCTGGCTGCATACTGGCGATGTGGGTGAGATAGACGCCGATGGGTATGTCTATATCCGCGACCGCAAGAAGGACCTGATCATCACGGCGGCGGGCAAGAATATCGCGCCGCAGGCGGTGGAGAATGCACTCAAGTCTGTGCCGTGCGTCTCGCAGGTGGCCGTCTACGGCGACCGCAAGCCGTATCTGGTCGCGCTCGTCACGCTTGATCCGGCGGCTGTCAAGGAGTGGGCCGAGGAGCATGATATCGCCAGCGATGATGTGACCGGGATATATCGCGACCCGCGCTTCCGGGCGTTTCTCGATGAAGGCATACAGCGCGCCAATGCGCAGCTTGCCAGCTACGAGACGGTGAAGTATTACGAGGTGCTTTCCGAGGACTTTACCGTCGAGAACGATCTGCTGACGCCAACGCTCAAGATTCGGCGGCGGCAAATCCACGACCGCTATCGCGATCTCTATGAGAGCCTGTATAAGCCTACAAAGGCCGAGGCAACACACTAAGGCTTGCGCAGATGCCCACAGGCTGAGGCCCTGCGGTTAATCCCAGGATGGGCCTGCCCGCGTGCCCTTCATACGAAGGCCGAACGCATTGTTCTGGTCAGTCCGCGCATGAGCGAGGCCATAGAGGCGCGGTTTAACCGCCTGCCATCGTCCGTTGCTATCACTCCTATCACTGCATCTCGCCAGGGGTGGTGATACAATCGCGGCAGGGAGCGGCATTGTCATGCCACGTGGTGTATTGGTGTGGAGGTAATGGGGCGATATGCAGGTCATCGAGACGGTTGACGAGATGCGCGCGGTGCGGCGCGGCTGGGCGAGCGGGAGCGTTGGGTTGGTGCCGACGATGGGCTATCTGCACGCGGGTCATCTCTCGCTGGTGGAGCGCGCTCGCGCTGAGAACGATCATGTCGTCGTGAGCATCTTCGTCAATCCAGCGCAGTTTGGGCCGCACGAAGACCTCTCGCGCTACCCGCGTGACCTGCCGCGCGACCTCGCGCTGCTGGAGTCGGCGGGCGTGGATGTCGTCTTTGCGCCGGGCGTCGAGCAGATGTATCCGGCGGGATTCGCCACCTACGTCGAACCGGCGGGGGTGCTGGCTGAGCGGCTGGAAGCGGCGACACGTCCGGGCCATTTTCGCGGCGTAGCGACAGTCGTCGCCAAGCTGTTCCAGGTCATCACCCCAGATAACGCCTACTTCGGTCAGAAGGACGCGCAGCAGGTCGCGGTAGTCCGTCGAATGGTCTCCGACCTGAATCTGCCGGTGCAGATACGGATAATGCCGATTGTGCGCGAGGCCGACGGGCTGGCCATGAGCAGCCGCAACAAATATCTCGGCCCGGAAGATCGAGCCGCCGCCATTGTTCTCTCGCGCGCCCTTCAGGCAGGGATGCGCGCCTTCGAGAGCCAGCCAGTGGGCAGTGTCGCCGATGTCATCGCCGCGATGGCGGAGGTTGTCGCTGCCGAGCCGCGCGCCCAACTCGACTACGCCGATGTCTGCGATCCCGATACGTTCATCCCCCTGACGGAGCTACGCTCGCCCGCGTTGCTCGCAATTGCGGCGAAGGTCGGCCCCGCGCGATTGATCGACAACGTCCTCCTGCGCGCCGACGGCACCTGGGAAACGGGTGTTAGCGTCGCCCCTTGACCCCCCATGCCCGCGCGCTCAGAGGGATTGAGCCGTCGTCGGCGATGGGAAGACGACTGCGCAGGAGGTCCCGTAGCTCCGCCTGTTGCTGCGGGCTGAGCGATGCCGTGTAGCCGGGTGCGGACCCCGTGCCGCCGAGAAATGGCATCCAGTAGTCGTCGAAGTCGCGGAAGACCGTTGGGATGTCGAGGGCACGCGTCTCCACCTGAAGCAGCCCCGCCTGCGTGAAGAGCTGTGCGAGCGGTTCAGGTGCGCAGAGCGGGAAGCGTCTGCCCTCGTCCAACTCCCTGGCCGCGGGATCGAGCGCGACCGCCGCATCCCAGAACTGTCGCATCAGCTCCATCTCGCCCGCGTAGTCCCAGACATACGCCGCGGCAATGCCGCCGGGATGAACTACCCGCGCCATCTCCCTGGCTGCTTTTGCTGGCTCCGGCACGAAGTTGAGCGCGAGTCCAGAGACGGCCACATCGCATACGGCGTCTGGCTCTGGCAGCGCCTGTGCGTCGCCAACGGCAAAGCTGGCCCGTGGGTCGGCAGTATGCATCCGGGCAAAGGAGATGAAGTCGGGCGAGAGATCGATCCCGCGTACATGAGCAGGAGAGGCGAGCGCCAGGATTGTCTGCGTCAGCACCCCTGTCCCGCAGCCGATATCCAACCAGTCGGCATGGTCCGGCGTGTCGAGCCAGGCCAGGAACTCGCGCGCGATGAGCCTGCTCCAGCGGCCAACATACGACTCATAGGCGCTGCCATTGTCCCATCTGTCATGTTCATCGCCCGCCATGTCGGCCATTGTCCGCTCCTTCCGCGGTCGCATAGGTCGCTGTGAATGTGCATACCTCAAGATGGGGCGAATGTCCAGCGCCATTGTGCGCAGACGTGCGATGATGTGAGCAGGAGCATGCGACGAACGGAGAGGGTTTCGTATGGCGAACGGCGACGAGACGCAGGTCGTGAGCTTTCGTTGGGTGGGCAGCGACGAGTCGTTTCTGGATCGTCCCGCGCTGGCGGAATGCGGCAGCGTCGTGATTGGACGCTATGGCGGCAGAATATCCTCGGGCGCGACCAGGAACGAGGATGGCGCGCTCGTCTGGTGCGACGTGGCGGGCGCATGGGAGTTCGCCGCGCTGCTGGATGCCCACTTTTCCGCCGAGAGCGCCGCGTTGATCGTGACCACGCTGGAGGCCGAGCGTCCCCGGCTGCTGGCCGCGCTCGCGCTGCCCGTCGAGAGTGCTTTCCGCGTGCTGCAGGAGACACTGCTGGCAATCTTCTCTGACCGAGCGTTTCGCGCCCGCTGCCATGAGGTCCAGGGCGAGGCGTCGTGCCTGATCGCGGCGCGCAAAGGCGCCTATCTCTGGTGGTTCTCGGTTGGCGACTGCCTGGCCTACTTTCTCCATCCAGAGGCTGCGCACCTGGGCCAGTTCGTGCTCAACCAGCGTGTCTTCTTCACCTGGATCGGCGAGCACAATACCTTCGACGAGCCTGTTCCCTGCTTCTCCACTGGCACGCAGCGGCTCTACTATGGCGAATCGTTGATCGCGCTCTCGACCGATGGCGTTTTCGAGTCCATCCCCGCCTTCTACGATGAGCCAGCCTCACTGCTGGACATGCTCGATGGCGACGGACAGCCGCTTGCCCAGGGCGTCAGCCGCATCCTCACCGCCGTCCACAACGCGCACGGACGCGATAGCGCGACGCTGCTCGCCTGGCGCGTCCGCAG
>DASUWS010000213.1:0-16668 GCA_036378295.1 Ktedonobacterales bacterium | reverse complement strand
CCCGCGGCGATGTGTGCTTCCATCCCCATCGAGGTCGCGCCCCACTTGGCTCCGGCACTCTGTGGCTGCGGCGGCACTGGCTGACCGTACGGCTGTTGCCCATAAGGCTGATCACCCATGTGATGTGTTCCCCTTCTAGCGGAAGACGTCGCTCCGCTACGCTAACAAGCCATCGACAGTGGCCATGACCGAACGCAAACACAGGCCATGAGAGAGAAAATGGACGATTGCGGCTCTCGCGAATGACGTTGACCGTGCGTCCACCTCGACTGGAGGTCTGGTCTGGCCAGTTGGTTTCCCTGTGCGTCTAGAGTAACTGATGTTAAACTTCTTGTCTACTGTGACTTTTTCACAACCGCTCAGCACATTGGAAACCAGCATCCTATCCCGGTAGCAAAGGAGCCGGCAGTACTACTTCGCAGGGTACCCGGCCTCCCATTTTCGCGCATGTGGATTTTCGCGCGTGTGGAGACACATCGTGTGCTCTCTCAGGCGGGCGGCGGGCGCCTCTTCCTTCCCCGCGTGTGAACATGCCCGCGTACATTCGCGCCAGCGCGGCATATGCCTTATGCTCTATAATGAACGTTGCAGCCTGGACAATGAATGTCGCAGGCTTATGACACAGCCGTTTAGCACACCCGGAGACGCACGTATCCGCTGACTCCGGTTGCGTACGAAGGAGCCATGGTTATGAGCGACAGGGATCCGGTTCTTGTTAGCGCGGTGCGTACCCCGGTGGGGCGCTTTCTGGGCGCACTCTCAACACTCTCAGCCACCGAGCTTGGCGCACGTGCCATCCGTGCGGCCATCGAGCGCGCGGGCAAGATTCCGCCCTCTGAGATCGATGAAGTCATCATGGGGAATGTCGTCACCGCGGGTGAGGGCCAGGCTCCGGCGCGGCAGGCTGCCGTTGGGGCCGGGGTGCCGGTCGATATTCCGGCGGTCACGGTCAACAAAGTCTGTGGATCGGGTCTCAAGGCAGTGATGCTTGCCGCGCAGGCGATCAAGGCTGGCGACGGCAATCTCTATATCGCGGGCGGCATGGAAAGCATGAGCAACGCTCCCTACCTGCTGCCGAAAGCGCGCACGGGCTATCGAATGGGCAATGGCGAGGTTATTGATGCCGTCGTCAATGACGGCCTGTGGTGCGCCTTCGAGCACATCCATATGGGCGAGGAAGCCGAGGTTATCGCCGATAAGTTCGAGATCTCGCGTGAGGCGCAAGACCAGCTTGCCTATGAGAGCCATATGAAGGCCCAGGAGGCCACCGAAGCCGGGCGCTTCAAGGACGAGCTGGTACCCATCGAGATCGCTCAGAAGAAGGGCAGCATTACCGTTGACCGCGACGAGCCGATTCGCCCCGAAACCACGCTTGAGGCGCTGGGCAAGCTTGGCCCGGCATTCCGCAAGCAGGGCGGCACGGTCACAGCGGGCAACGCGCCCGGCCTGAGCGATGGCGCATCCGCGACGGTAGTCGCAAGCGAAGCGTACGCACGGGCGCATGATCTGCCGATTCTTGCGCGCATCACAGGCTATGCCGCCGCGGCCATCGAACCGAAGTATATCTTTGCCTGCCCGCCTCGTGCGGTCCACCGTCTGTTGGAGCGCACCGGCCAGAAGATGAGCGACTTCGACCTGATCGAGGTCAACGAGGCGTTTGCCGCGCAGGTGCTGGCTAATGGCAAAGAGCTGCAATGGGACTGGACGCGTGTCAATCCCAACGGCGGGGCAATTGCGCTTGGACATCCCATCGGCTCGAGCGGCTCGCGTGTGCTGACGACGCTGGTGCACGAGCTCCGGCGGCGCGGTGGCGGCCGTGGGCTGGCGACGCTCTGCCTGGGCGGCGGCGGCGCGGTTGCGATGTCGGTCGAGGTGTAAGGATTCCCCTGCCAGCCTGCTCCCATCGGGAGGGACTGGTGGAGAGGCCAGCTTTTGACACTCCACACAGGCTAAAGCCTGATGGATTCTCGGAGAACGCACATGGCAACCCATCACGTTAGCCTCCGAAGGGCCTGCCCGGCCCCGATAGGCGTTGACTGCATCGCCGGGCGAGTGTTACCTCTGAAAGCAACCCGACTCAAGCGCAGCACACCACATCCAAAGTACGTTAGTGCTTTTACCCACGGGAACGATTTACCGTGGAACCGCCAAAACACTATTTGATTGGTGAGGTGCTAAGTGCCCAGGGCAGTATTCTCGCACAAGCGAGCGAGAGCGGCAATCGTAACAGGCTTCTGGCTGAAGCCAACGCAAGCCCTTCCATCCGCATGACCTCAAGGCACAGCGGCTTTACGGGCTATTCTGTAACAAAACCCTGAAACTGCCTCAACGAGGAGGGCTGTAACGAGATGCTTGAACAGCAGCGGCGGCGTGCTACGACATCAAAGCCGAAGGATAACGGTCAGAGCGCGCGAGATGAGGATGCCCAGCGCGGGACGCTCTATAATGCCGACGCGCTCCACCAGGTGAGTGAGGCTGAGCGCGCGTGGGAGGCTGGTCCGGTAGCCCAGGCGACGGCCCGCATGCCCGAGCGCTCTCCCAATGCGACCACGCAGTCTGGCATGCCGGTCAAGCGGCTCTACACGCCCGAAGATGGCGCGAACCTCGACTACATGCGCGATCTGGGCTTCCCTGGCGAGTATCCCTACACCCGTGGCGTGCAGCCGACGATGTATCGCGCCAAGCCGTGGACCATGCGCATGTTCGCCGGATTTGGCACCGCCGAGGAAACCAACGCCCGCTTCAAGTATCTGCTGGAGCAAGGGCAGACGGGCCTCTCGGTCGCCTTCGACATGGCTACGCTCTACGGCTACGACCACGATCACCCGATGGCTCTGGGCGAGTTTGGCAAGTGTGGCGTCGCGGTTTCCTCGCTGGCCGATATGGAAATCCTCTTCCAGGATATTCCGCTGGATAAAGTTACCACGTCGATGACGATCAATAGTCCGGCGGCGGCCATCTGGGCGATGTATATCGCCGCGGCGGAAAAGCAGGGTGTGCCCATGGAGAAGCTTGGCGGCACCCTGCAAAACGATATCCTCAAGGAATATATCGCCCAGAAAGAGTTCCTCTTCCCGCCGGAGCCGTCGGTGCGGCTGGTCGTTGATACGATCGAGTTTGGCACGCGCCACATGCCGAAGTGGAATACGATCAGCATCAGCGGCTACCACATCCGCGAGGCGGGCGCCACCGCCGTGCAGGAGCTTGCCTTCACATTGGCGGATGGGCTGGCGTATGTGGATGCGACACTGGAGCGCGGCCTGGCCATCGATGAGTTTGCGCCGCGACTTTCGTTCTTCTTCGACGTTCACAACGACTTCTTCGAGGAAATCGCCAAGTTCCGCGCGGCGCGGCGTATCTGGGCGCGCGAGATGCGCGAGCGCTACGGCGCGAAGGACACGCGCTCCTGGATGCTCCGCACCCACGCGCAGACGGCAGGCGTCTCATTGACGGCGCAACAGCCGGAGATCAACGTGGCCCGCGTCACAATTCAGGCGCTGGCAGCGGTGCTCGGCGGCACCAACTCGCTCCACACCAACTCGCTAGACGAGGCGCTAGCGCTCCCCACGGAATCGGCGGCGCTGACAGCGTTGCGCACACAGCAGATCATCGCCCATGAGAGCGGCGTGACCAATACCATCGACCCGCTGGCCGGCTCGTTCTTCGTCGAGGCACTCACAGACGAGACCGAGCGACAGGCGGTGCACTACATTGAGCAAATCCGCGAGCTGGGTGGCGTGATGGAGTGTATCCGCAATGGCTTCTTCCAGCGCGAGATTGCCGAGGCATCGTATCGCTTCCAGCGGGAGGTTGAGGCGAATGAGCGGATCATCGTCGGCGTCAACGATTACGTGATGGGCGACGAGGTGAAGGTGCCTACCCTCTATGTGGACCCAGCCAAGGAGCGCATCCACCTGGAACGGCTGGAGCGCGTGCGGCGCGAACGTGATAACGAGCGGGTCGGCACGGCGTTGGCGGCACTGGAGCAGGCGGCGCGGGGCAGCGAGAACACGATGCCGCACCTGCTCGACTGTGCGCGAGCTTACTGCACGCTTGGCGAGATGATGAGCGTCTTCCGCAAAGTATTTGGCGACTACACCGAGGCTGTGGTGTATTAGACCCAGGTGGAGCATCGCCTCACCGATTTCCGGTGACTCCCTCCCTATTAGGGAGAAGGGACCGGACACGCGCGAGGAAACCCTCCCCCATAAGGGGAGGGCAGCCCGCAGGGCCGGGAGCGGTCCGGCCCGCGCGTCTTCATGTCTTCGTCATTCGACCCCATCATGGGGTGTTTTCGGGCGGTTCCAGTGGTGGGCGCTGGCCCTTCTCGTGGGCGATTTCCATCTGGCGCTGCGCCCGTTCCAGCTCGCCCTCCGGCGTCACCGCGCGCTCATGGGGCGCCTCGGCCAGCCGGTTCGCCTCCTCGCCACCCTGCTCCATCATCTCCCAACTCGTGGTGTAGGCCGCGCCTGAGGTCGCGACATCCTCCGTGGGTATGACCTGATCCACGCCCGATGGCGGAGCCTCTTCTGGTACCTGCGGAGGCGCGCCGGGAATTCGCAGCGCCGATTGCGTCACCGGATGGCGTAGCATCTGTGCTATCAACTCAGGATGCTTCTCGCGTACATACTGGTCGATTGCGGCAACTTGCTCAGCCGTCAGAAGTTCTTCTGTTGCATCTTCTCCGTCCGTTAGCTGGGTATGGCGTTGAAAATCCTGGCGAAACCGCTCTGCCTGGTCATCGCCCGCAAGCGTCAGCAGACGGATGAACTCTCCCGCGACCGCCGTACGCTGGTCTGGACGCATCTGATCGTAAAGCGCGCGCATGTCCTCGCCGCGCTCGAACCGGTCGGCTGTTTCTTGTGGGATACTGGTGATCACGGTATCGGACGTATCGGCCATCGAGATATCGCTCACCTGGGAAGCGTGTGGCTCTTCCGTCATATCATCCTCCTGGCGATTTCCATTGCGTTGCGGCGGGCCGCGCGGCCAGCGCGCTCCTGAACCACCTGTCACCGCGCACTCTGACGCATCGCTGGTCGCCGCCTCATCATGCTGGCACAAGAGCATCGCAAGTTACGGGCCGGGGCACACCAGAACGCCAGGGCGTCCCGATCGACGCGCCAGCTTCTCACAGATCCGTCACAAACACCCGAGGAAAAGTTCAACATGCATTGACATATGAGGCCGAGCGATGCCAATATCAGGATAACAAACTCACAGCAGGTAATAGTGTTGTAGTGCTTCTTGGACATCCGACTTGCCAGGGAACGGGGTAGGTGGCGAGGGAACGGGGTAGGTGCGGGGCAACTGGATAGGTAGACAAGACTAAGGAAATGCATTCAGGTCCTACCTGGCCACGTCAGATGATCTCGTATTGCCTTGCTGTTTGGAACGCAGGCGTCTCAGGCGCCACTATCCCCATGCTGCAGATGTAAATAGGACGCTGCCACCCGCTGTTTGGGTGGGCTATGAAACGTCCAGTCATACATAGCTATCTCGCTTCAGCATACGTCATAGATCATACGGATGCCGCGTTCATGGTCCATGTCTATGGATCATAGCTCATCTTGCTTGTCCTACTTCTGGCTCCGTGTGAGAAGTTTTGAGCAGAAAAGGTCGTGTCATGGCAGAACAGGCAGACCAGCAGAAACGACCCGAAGGAGAACAGCCCGGCCAGGAAAGTCTGTATAGCCTCGTCGTGACCGGCTCATCGGCGGGAGGAATCGAGGCGCTCTCGACGGTGATGAAGTCGCTGGGAACTGACTTTCCCGTTCCCATTGTGATTGCGCAACACCTTGATCCGCGCCACCCCAGCCATCTGCAGGAGATTCTGGCGACCCGCAGCGCGCTGCCCGTGCGCACGGTCACCGACCGCGAGCCACTCGTTCCCGGGACCGCGTATGTGGTGCCCGCGGATCGGCATGTAGAGATCAGCGATGGACACCTGCACCTGCTCGCCGATACCCTGCCGCGCCCAAAGCCCTCGATCAATCTGCTGCTGAAGACGGCGGCCATGGCGTATGGCGAGGGCCTTGTTGCCGTGATCTTGACGGGAACCGGCTCCGACGGCGCGGAGGGCGCGCGCCAGGTGAAAGAAGCTGGCGGCACGGTAATTGTCGAGAACCCGGAAACCGCCGCTTTCTCCGGGATGCCTGCTTCGCTGGCTCCAACGACGGTTGACATGGTGGCTGATCTGGAACAGATTGGCCCATTGCTGCACGACCTGCTTGAGGGCGCGTCTGCGGCTGGGCTGCCCGAGACGGATGAACCGCCGCATGATGACAATGTGCGTGAGCAGGCGCTTCAGGCAGTGCTGGCACAGGTGCGCGAACACAGTGGAATAGACTTTTCCAGCTACAAACACCCGACGATTTTGCGACGACTCCACCGGCGCATGGTTGCTACGGGTGCCCGCGATTTGCCCGAATATGGCCGCTACCTGGCAATCCATGCCGATGAGTATCAGCAGTTGACGTCCAGCTTTCTGATCAAAGTGACGGAGTTCTTCCGTGACCCTGATCTCTTCCAGGTATTACGGGAGCAGGTGCTACCTGATCTCATCGCGCAGGCACGCAAGCGCGGCAATGTGCTACGCATCTGGTCGGCGGGCTGCGCCACAGGTGAAGAGGCGTACTCGCTGGCGATTCTGGTAGCCGAGGCGCTTGGTAATGAGCTAGTGCAGTTTCAGGTGCAGATCTTTGCGACCGATTTGGACGACGAGGCCATCGCCTTCGCGCGGCGGGGTGTCTATCCGCCCGCAGCGCTCGAAGGACTCTCAGAGGACCTCATTGCACGCTATTTTGTCGGGCTGGATGGCACCTATGAAGTCACCAAGCAGCTTCGCGGGATGATCATCTTTGGCCAGCATGATCTGGGGCAGCGGGCGCCGTTTCCGCGGATTGATCTGGTGCTCTGTCGCAATGTGCTGATCTATTTCACCACGAAATTGCAGGCGCGGGCCCTGCAATTGTTCGCGTACGCACTGCGCGATGGCGGCTATCTGGCGCTCGGCAAGGCAGAAACGGCCCGCTCGCTCGATGCCTATTTCGTGCCGGTGGATACGCACCTCAAACTCTATCGCCGCCAGGGCGAGCGCGTGCTCGGCCCTATCGCCCAGCTCAGCGACCTCAAAGTTCTGATGCCCCGGCTGCGTACATCCGACTACTACGTCTCGCGGCGCAATGTACCCCGCCAGACGGTTCAGCCGGGGACCCAGGCTCAACCATTGCCACTCTCTCCGGAACGGGCGCAGATGCAAGGGGCGCCGGGCTACACACCGCTCACCAACTCTGAGCGCGCGCGTACCTCTGGCGAGTGGCTGGGTGCTCTGCTGTTGGGTCTGCCAGTAGGCGTGGTGGTCGTTGACCGGCGCTACGACATCCAGGCCATCAATAGCATCGCGCTGCGCCTGCTTGGCATCTATACCGCGGCACAGGGAGAGGATCTGATCCACCTGACTCAGACTGTTCCCAGAGATGCCCTGCGCTCCGTCATCGACGCGGCATGCGAGTCGGAACAGGCGACATATCCAGTGGGGAAAACAGAGGATACCGCGGGAGTCAATGGGGGTGACATACAGCAAGCTGGCACGCCCAAAGGCGCTGAGGCGGTGGTAACGCTGGAGACAGTGCTGGGCGAGCGGCTCCGTCTCCATGTCTCGTGCTATTGCTCTCCCGGAACACGAACAACTGGCCAGGAAATCCGCCATACAGCCGACGGCGATGCGGTGCTGATCTTGATCGAGGATGTCACTGGAATCGTTCTCGAGCAGGAGAAAAGACAAAGCATCGAGGAACGCCAGCAGGCGCTTCAACAGCACGAGCAGAGCGAGCAGGCGCGTACCCTGGGGATGGTGCGCAAGGAAAATGAACGCCTCAAGGCAGAGATTAGCCGGATCGAGGGCATCAACCGGTCGCTGCTGACAGCCAACCAGGACCTCAGCGACTCCGTTCTGGATTTGCGCCGCAGCAACGAAGAGTTGCTGGTTGGCCATGAAGAAGCGGAAGCGAACGCCGAAGAGGTCAAAACGCTCAACGAGGAAATGCAGGCGACCAACGAAGAGCTCGTCACCATCAACGAGGAGTTGGAGGCCACTGTTGAGGAGCTACATACCTCCAATAGCGACTTACAGGCGCGCAGCCGCGAGCTCCAGCAGGCATCCGAGACACTCGCGGCAGAACGCGCCACAAGTGAAGCCGCGCGGGCGCAGCTGGAGGCGATCCTGCTAAGTCTGGGCGATGCCGTGCTGGTGGTGGATCGGGACGGGGCCACCGTGCTGACAAACGCCGCGTACGAAAAGATGTTTGGCGGGGCCGATGTCACCATCGCACCTGAGGATGAGAGCGGCCATCCGCTGCCCGCCGATGCCACGCCACGGCAGCGGGCCGCACGGCGTGAGACGTTTACGATGGAGTTCGTCCTCACTGGCAAAGATGGCACGCGGCGCTGGTTTGAAGCCACCGGGCAGCCAATCCGCGATGCAAAGAGCAAAGCCGCTGGGGTTATTGCCACGCGCGATATTACCGAACGGAGCATCCAGCGCTTCCAGAACGAGTTTCTGGCACTGGCAAGCCACGAGCTGGCTACGCCGCTCACGCCCCTCAAGGTGTATTTGCACTTGCTCTCCGAGGTGCTCGCTGGCAGGCATGACAACTCGCGCGCGCAGTCCTACATCGAGCGTTCAGAGCATCAGGTCCAGCGGCTCCAGCGGCTCGTGCAGGATTTGTTGGATCTTGGCCGCCTGCAAAATCACCGGTTCCGCGTGGATCCAGAGCCGGTGGCGCTCAATCAGATCGTCACTCACTCGGTCGAGGTGGCGCAGGCAATGACGACGACGCAGACCATCCGTGTGGAACAGCCCGATACGCCGCTCGTCATCGAGGGCGATGCCATCCGGCTGGAACAGGTGCTGCTGAATCTGCTGACGAATGCGTTCAAGCACGCGCCACGCTCGAAGTACGTTGACGTGCGGCTCCAGCGCGTTGGGCGCGAGGCCGAGCTTCAAGTGCAGGATTATGGCGGAGGGATCGCGGAGGCGGCGCTCGCCCAAATCTTCTCGCGCTTCTATCAGGTGCGGCGCACCGATACGGATCGCCCTTACCGTCGTGGGCTGGGGCTTGGCCTCTATATTACCCAGCAACTCGTAGCGGCTCATGGTGGGCGCATCGAGGTCTCGTCAGTCGAAGAGCCACAACCCGGCCACGGCACAACATTCACCATCTATCTGCCGTTGGCGTCCGAGGAAACGGGCGATGCGCGACCACACAAGTAGCGTCCTCAGGAGCAGTGACGCTTTATGGGGCGGGCGTGCGGCGAAGGACAAGGCATGTGAGCAGGGCGATGGGAGATACACACGCGCACACCCAATAAGGAAGGGGCGGCACTGCCGCCCCCCTTCAGACAGTATGATAGGCGTGGATAGGCGTGCGCCTGCGCTAGCCTTCAGCCGATGTGCCTTCCTGGCCAGCGTCGAACCCCTTGCCCAACGCATCGTTGATGTCGCCGAGCAGATCAGCGCTGTTGAGCGAGCTACGTGGCGGCGGTGGTGGCCGGTTGGCGCTTTCGGGCGCGCTGCTGCCGGACCAGAGTGGGCGTGACGGTCCGGCGGGGCGAGAGGAGAATCCGCCGCTGTCCTGGCCGTCCGAGGGCATATCTTCCGGGCGGTCGGGCTTCGGGTTCTGCGCCGAGGACTGCTGGGCCATCTCGCTGCTGCGCTGGACCGAGTCGAGCGCGGTGATGGTCCAGTCGATGCCCCTGCTTCCCTGACGCACCGTGCGAGAAAGCACTCCCAGCTCCTGCGTGAAAGCCGCGACTGTGCGCTCCTGCTGGAGCAATTCTTCTCCGATTTGCAGCAGCAGATGCCAGACCTCGACTAACTCCGCCGGAAGGCCCCCGCTCATGCTCGATGGAGTAGCCGCGGCGGCGCTGGCATCCACGGCAGGCAATCGCCTGGTGAGCGGCGCGATGCCTGCTTCGGCGTGCGATGCTGGCTCCAGCGCCTTGAACTCGGTGGTGTGCCCCTGCTCGACCCCAATGCCCAGACCTCTGAGCGCGGGGTCACCGCCAGAGGTCTGCTCGGCGGTTCGCGTGATTTCCGGCGGCAGCATCATGACCATCATGTGGCGGGCCTGAGCCAGCAATTCCAGTTGCTTTCGTAGCGGTGCAGACACCGCATCGGCCCGTGAAATCAGGGCGCCAACCTGCTGCTCCGCGGCGGTGAACTCTTCGGAGGTGTTGGCCAGGCCGTTGCGGCTATGCGCGACGCCAGCCGCGAGGCGCCCAATCTGCTCTTGCAGGCGGGAAATACGGCGGTTATAGCTATCGGCAACGCGACTCATCACGACAGAGACGTTGTCGAAAGGTGTATCGGTCTTGATGGGATGCACGGGTGTGCCCGCATCGCTGGCCCCGCCCATCCGGCTCAGTTCCTCCGTAATCGGCATCACGGCGCCTGCCATGCGGGCGTTTTCCTGTTGTGCCCGCACCATAGAGTCGAAGGTATCGAGCAGCAGGTTCAGGCTATTCTCGACCACCTCCAGGTCTCCGGGCGTCACTGGCACCCGGATCGTATAGTCGCCCGTGATGGCTTGAGCGATGGCCGTCTGGATCGCGCCAATACTCCCGTCGAGCTGCTCCTGGCGCTCGCGCTCGTGGAGCTTCATCTGTTGGAACTGTGCCTGCCGAAACTCCAGGTCATGCGCGCGCTGGGCGGTGACAGCTGTCGCGTAGATGAAATGGGCGAGCAGCCATGAGACGATGGCCGTTAGCGCCATGGGGCTGAGCGTATAGAGCACGATCTGGTAGATCTGTGGCCCGGAGACGGCGTTATTAAAGGCGACCAGGAGCAACATCGCGCCGGTCAGCGCACTCGCCGCCGTCACCACGATCACCGTGACTTCTGGGGTCAGCAGCAGCCCTGATTCAAGCATGACCGCGAGAAAGAACAGCGAGACGTGCCCAATCTCTTCCGGGCTGCCCGCCAGTGTCGCCGCGACGACCTGCGCCGCGACGGCCAGCCCACCGCCGAAGACCAGCAGATACGCGGCCAGGCGATCATTCTTCAACAGATACCCTGTCACCAGCGCGATCAGATAAATGCCCAGCGACCCCAGCATGATTGGGAAGATGAGTCCAGGCTTGTCGTGATAGCCCAGCGAGACCGCCGCGGTAATGAGCAACTGAACGACGATCAGCGTATTGATGAGCTTGTGCCGCTGTTCCTCGCGCTCGTTGATCACGTTGATCGTCTGGTCAATGACCCGCGAGAGCGCCAGTCGCGGCTCTTCGAGCGTCTCCAACGCAATCGGCTGTGTCAGTTTGCGCGTCCGTTTGGGACTCTCGCGTGGCGTAAATGAACCGCTGACTGGTCCTTCAAGGTCAGCCCGGTTGTCAGGTGATGAAGTGCTCCGGCGCACCCAATGAGGTGTCCGCCGTGGAGACCTTGGATTGTTCTTCATGGTGTGCAGTGCCGTTTCTATCGCGTTCTCGCGCGTGCGCGAAAACAGTGACCACCCACCCGTTCCCAAATTAGGCCCGAGGCAGTGCGTCTTCCGAAACAGTCTTTGGCGTGCCAGCCCAGACGCGTCCAGATTTCGCCTGTCTGCCATCGCCCGCAGGGGAATCAGGCGGACGGCATCCGGCCAACAAACGCCATCAAGCAATGTAGTGTAGGCGATCATGCGGTATATGGCAAGGGGCCATAAGTCAGAAGTAGGGCCAGGCCGCATCTTGCCCGCAACACAAGAATGAGGCCGGATGGTACTTGTGGCGACGGCATGCCAGCGTGGCAACGCTGCGTTCTCATCCGCGCTGTCTCCGCGACATGCCCGCGCAGATCGGCAGCAAGCGGTTTACGGCGGCCCATAGGCTGCAGGAATGTAGGAATGATCGTGCTGGCTGACGGCGTGTCGTGCGCGGCGGGTGGGCACACTGCTGCTGTTCTGGTATAATCTTCTTTGGACCACCGTGCAATCGACGCGACAGCGCCTGCACGGATAGCTCCACCACACATTCTCAATTTCTCAGCACACCTTCGGCGCGCGATGTTCCTCCTGGCGCGTAGCACGACAAAGCCATGCGCGAGCGAACGAATACGTGTCGATCTCGATGAAGAAGGGATTACCTTCCCATGAGCGCAGATAACGCCAGTCGCCCGGCTCCGGGCAATGGGGTCCCGCGCGGCATCGCTGTTCAGATGCTGGATCAAAGCACCAAGCGGCGTACCGGCGAGTACGTTCCCGGCAGCCAGGAACCGAATGTAGTGCTTACCAGCGTCGCCGATATGCTCAAGTGGGCGCAGAACTTCGCGCGCAGCCGCTCGATCTGGCCGCTGGGCTACGGCCTCGCCTGTTGTGCCATCGAGATGATGGCGTCGGCGCAGAGCCATTATGACCTCTCGCGCTGGGGGTCAGAGGTCTTCCGCTCCAGCCCGCGTCAGGCCGACCTGATGATTGTCGCGGGGACTGTCTGCGTCAAGATGGGGCCGCGGCTTGTGCGCCTCTACGAGCAGATGCCCGATCCCAAGTGGGTGCTCTCGATGGGCCAATGCGCGACCTCGGGCGGCGAGTTCTACGATAGCTATTACACCGTCCAAGGCGTGGATACGCTCGTGCCGGTGGATGTGTATGTGCCTGGCTGCCCGCCCCGGCCAGAAGCGCTGATCGAAGGCATTCTCAAGCTACGCGAGAAGATCGAGAAGCAGGGCCTGAAGATTCGCGGCGAGGAGTGAGTGAGGAGTTAGGAGAAAGCGATGCGCGGAATACTTCAGGGTCTGGGCCTGACCTTGAGCCACGTGACCCGGCCCAAAGTCACCCGGCTCTATCCGTACGAAAAGCGCAAGCTGCCGCCGCGCAGTCGCGGCTTGATCCAGCTTATCCAGGAGGATGGGCAGGCGACGCCCTTCAACCTGAAGTGTGAGTCGTGCCTGCTCTGCGAGAAGGCGTGCCCTCCGCGTGCCATCACCATCGAGACGCGGCCCACGCTGCGCTTCCGTCGGCGACCCTACTTCTCACCCACCTCGGTCGCGGGCTACTACACGCCACGCGTCTCTGAATACGCCGTGAACTATCCCAACCGGCCACTCTCGCCACCTGTTCTGACGCCTGTCACGACTAGCCTGGAGCAGCCCGTTGATCTCAGCAAGGCTGATGAGATCCTCGACCGTGCATCGTTCGATGCCTGGGATTTGACGACGCTCCTCGATGAGCTGATGGACGCCTATGGCTCCATGCCGATGGCCGTGGCGTGGCGCGTGGTGGAGCGCCGTGGCGTTGATATCAGCGACATCTTCGGCATCATCACTGCCAGCGACCAGTTCAAGCCTGCCGCCCCGGCGACGCCCGGTGTGCTGCGCGACGACTGGGTCGAGCGTGGCCCCTCGGCGGCGACGCGCGGCAAGTATGGCAACATCAACCACCGGAGGGCGCAGCGTGCCTGAGACGCAATCATACCTGCTGACAACATCTGGTCCGGCGCTGACGACCTTTGACGCCTACGCACAGCAGGGTGGGTTTACGGGTCTTCGTCAGGCGCTCACAACGATGACGCCCGCCCAGGTGCTGGGCGAGTTGCGCACGGCGGGCCTGCGCGGACGCGGCGGCGCGGGCGTCCTGACGGCGGAGAAGCTGAAGCTAGTGGCGCAGGCGGCAACCGATGAGAAATACCTCGTCTGCAACGCCTACGATGCTGATGCGCGTTCCGCGGTGGCGAGCAGCCTGCTGGAGCACAATCCCTTCCAGGTGATCGAAGGGATTGTGCTGGCGGCCTATGCCATCGGCGCGACCGAGGCCTATCTCTACGTCCGGAGCAGCCGTAAAGCCGCCGTTGAGAGCATCCAACAGGCATTGACAAACGCGCAGGAGCGCGGCGCGTTGGGGCGCGGCATCTTCGGTTCGCAGACCGACCTGAATATCACACTGGTTGGCGTCGAGCGCGGCTTCATGGGCGGAGAAGAATCGGCGCTGCTCGAAATCATCAAGGGCCGTCCGATGAAGGCGCAGCAGCGCCCGCCTTATCCTACTGAATACGGCTTGCAAGGGCAGCCAACCGTCGTCCAGAATGTCGAGACGCTGGCGAATCTTCCAGTCATTGTGGCGCGCGGCGGCGATGCCTTCCGCAAGCTGGGCACCGAGGCCAGCCCTGGCACCAAGTTGCTGACGGTCATCTGGCCCGCATCCCCCCAGGGCGTTGTCGTTGAGGTGCCCTTTGGCACGAAGCTGCGCGATGTGCTGGCGAAGGCGGGTGCCCCAGCGAGCGAGACCACGACACGCGCGGTGGTGGTTGGTGGGGGCGAGGGCGGCGCGTTGCCGCTCAGCATGCTCGATACGCCATACGACTATGAGCCGCTGGAAGAAGCCGGGGTGATCGTCGGTTCCAGCATCGTCGAATTGCTGCCAGCGGATACCTGCATGGTGCACTGGGCCACCGACCGGTCGAATACCCTCGCGGCGGACTCCTGCGGCAAGTGCGTGCCTTGCCGGGTGGGCGTCAAGCGCATCGCGGGGACGCTGGAAGGCATCACCAGCGACTTGGGCACTGAGGATGATATGGCGTTGCTGACCGAATTCGCGCAGTACGTGCCCGATGGGTCGCTCTGTGGCTTCGGCGTCAACGCCGTCAAGCCGCTCACGACGGCCATGAAATACTTCGGTGATGACTTCACCGCTCATCTCAATGGCAAGTGCCCGACTGGCGTCTGCGAGCCGGTGCGCGCGCATCGCTATGTGACCAAGCATGTGCTCTAGACTTCACTAGGCATCTGAGAGGAAATCCTATGGCAGTCACGATTCGTGATGATTCCGCCGCGGCGCAGGGCGGCCAGACGTTCGAGCGCAACGAGCACGGCCAGCCATCTTTCACGCTGACCATTGACGGACGCCCGATGCGCGCCTACGAGGGACAGACCATTCTCAGCGTTGCGGTGGATAATGGGATTCTCGATATCCCGAATCTCTGCAACGACGAGAAGCTGGAGCCCACGTCGGCCTGTCGTATGTGCCTGGTGGAGATCGAGGGAGCGGAGCGCCCGCTGCCCTCATGCAACACGCCCGCCGCGCCAGGAATGGTGGTGCGCACGAAGTCAGACCGGCTTCAGCACATCCGCCGCACCAATCTGGAGATGATGCTCTCCGACCACAACGCCTACTGTCAGCCGCCGTGCCAGGTTGGCTGCCCGACGCACATCGATATTCCGGGCTATCTGGAGTTGATCGCGAAGGGGCAGAATCGCGAGGCGGCGCGTCTGGTGAAGGAAGTGCTGCCCTTCCCCTACATCCTTGGGTTGACATGCCCGGCGCCCTGCCAGGATGTCTGCCGCCGTGGATTGGTGGAAGAGGAGATCGCCATCTGCCGAATGCACGGCTATGCCGCCGAGCAGTGCATGGACGACCCGCCCACGCCGTGGGTGCAGGAGGCTCCTACCGGTAAGAAGATCGCCATTGTCGGCGCGGGGCCGTGCGGCCTGACCTGTGCCTACTATCTGGCGCTCAAGGGGCATTACTGCAAGGTTTATGACATGATGCCGCAGCCGGGTGGCATGCTGCGCTACGGCATCCCTGAGTACCGGCTGGAGAAAGACCAGGTTGACCGCGAGTTCGAGGGCGTCTGGAAGCTCGGCGTGGACGCGCAGTATAACGTCAAACTGGGCGAAGACTTCACGATTGACGATCTCTTCAATGAAGGCTTCGACGCGGTCTATCTGGCCATCGGCGCGTGGACCTCGAATCCATTGGGCCTCGAAGGGCAGGATTTGCCCGGCGTCATCAACGCTATTGCCTATCTGCAGGATAAGACGCGCGGCCTGAAGCAGCCAGTGAACGACACCAAAGAGGTGATCGTGCTGGGCGGCGGCTTTACGACGTTCGACTGCACCCGCACGTCGCTTCGTCTGGGCGCGAAGGTCCATACCGTCTACCGGCGCGGTCGTGGTGAGATGACGGCAACCTTTGAGGAGGTCGAGGACGGCGAGAACGAGGGCACTGACCTGCAGCTCTTCGCGGCGGCCACGCGCGTCATCCATGACGGCACGAAGGTGACTGGTCTGGAGTTCCAGAAGATGAAGCTGGGCGAGCCGGATGCCTCTGGCCGCCGCCGCCCGGTGCCGATTCCCGGCAGTGAGTACACCATCGAGTGTGACACGGTGATTCCGGCGTATGGGCAGAAGCCCGACAATACGGTGCTTCCGGATGGCACGGGCATCAGCTGGACGAAGCATCAGACCATCGAGACCGACCCGTATAACTTCATGACGGCGCGCAAGGGCGTCTTCGCTGGCGGCGATGCGGTGATCGGCGCCTCCACGATCATCGAGTGTGTCGCGCAGGGCAAACTGGCTTCCCGCTCGATTGACGCCTACTTGCGCGGTGAGGATATGGCGGTCGTCTCCAAGACCATCGAGGCGGAGGAGCGCAAGCCCGATCTCTTCGACATCGTGCCCTACAAGCCCGTCGAGCCGAAGGTCAAGATGCCGATGCTGCCGTATGATGACCGCAGGCGCAACTTCCGGCTGATCGAGATGGGCTACACCCAGGAGCAGGCCGAGCGCGAGGCGGGGCGTTGCCTCCAGTGCGCCTGTCCGGCGGCGGGCCAGTGCGATCTGCAGAAGTACAGTATCGAGTACAATCTCGAAAACAACCGCTTCCACGACGGCGAGCGGCGCGATTACCACGA
>DASUWS010000212.1:0-2499 GCA_036378295.1 Ktedonobacterales bacterium | reverse complement strand
GCGGCGTGCGGCGCCACGACGAGCAGCGGGTTGCAGCCGGGAGGTCCAACGTCCACACCAACCACCTCACCAGGAGGAACACCAGTGGCATCCCAACCGCCGACGCCCGCTGTCGCACTGAGCAGCGACGGTACATCCTATTCGCCTTCGTCAACCATCACCGTGACCCTCACCAACCATCGCTCGACCAGCATCTACACCTTCGATCATCAGACGGGCTGCACCATTCTCACATTGCAGCGTCAGACGGCCAAGGGCTGGGAGGCCACGGGAGGCTGCGCGATGGGCCGTCTCACCCAGCAGATCGAGATCAAGGCTGGCGAAACCAGAAAGATTCCCCTCGCGCCGGGCACTGGCCAGATACGCGCCACTCCCTGGCCAACGGGAACCTATCAGGTGGTGTTCACCTACGCTCTCCAGCGAGAAGGGCTGACGACCGGGTCCACGACGACGGTGGTCACGCCAATGTTTACCATTAGCTAGCATGCGCCACCCGTTCCCGTCCATTCTCGCCAATTCCAGGCCCGTCCAGCCGCCACACGGGCCGCGAGGGATGCTCCTGGAACTCTGCAATCTTGCGGCGCGTCCCCCCGACGTGTACAATCGCCTGTAGCCGTACCGCCCGCTGGACCTTCTCTGGCGGGCCACGCACAGATGATCACAGCAATGGCGCTGAAAGGGGGACGTGAAGCGGGCCGCGGGCCGTCGCTTCGCAGAGATATGGCCGAACAACGCAAGATTCGTGTACTGGTCGCGAAACCAGGGCTGGATGGACATGATCGCGGCGCGAAGGTATTGGCGCGCGCGTTACGTGATGCTGGCATGGAAGTCATCTATACGGGCATTCGCCAGACGCCGCAGATGATCGTCGAGGCGGCGATCCAGGAGGATGTTGACGCCATTTTGATGAGCATTCTCTCGGGCGCGCATATGGCGATTTTCCCCAAGGTCATGGAACTGCTCAAGGCCAACGGTGTTGACGATGTGCTCGTCATGGCGGGAGGCATTCTGCCCGACGAGGATCTGCCCGCTATTGAGGCGATGGGCATCCAAGGGAACTTTGGCCCTGGCACACCGCTCAACGCCATCATTGACTTCGTGCGGGCGCATATCAATCCCGACCGGCTTACGCACGAGCTGGCGCCGCTCGACCAATCCTCCGAGGAAGCAGCGGAGGAGACGGCCCAATAACATGGCACATGCTGATATGGTCACGCGACTGCTCGCCGGCGACCGGCGCGCACTGGCGCGGGTCGTTACTCTGATCGAAAATGGCGCCCCAGAGGCACGCGCGGTCCTTGCGCAACTGCATGCGCACGGCGGGCATGCGCACATCGTTGGCTTCACTGGCTCTCCCGGCGCGGGCAAGAGTACGCTGGTCATGCAGTTGGCGCGCGAGCTACGACGGCGCGAGCAACGCATCGGCATTCTCGCTGTAGACCCTAGCAGCCCGTTTACTGGCGGCGCGATTCTGGGCGACCGCATCCGCATGCAGGAGTTGGCGGGCGATCCCAACGTCTTTATCCGCAGCATGGCCAGCCGTGGCAGCCTCGGCGGGTTGGCCGCCTCCACCCGCGACGTGGTGCGCGCGCTGGACGCCGCTGGCTTCGATACCATCATCATCGAGACGGTTGGCGCGGGACAGGCCGAAGTCGAGATTGTACGCGCGGCGCAGAGTGTGGTGGTCGTGACGGTGCCCGGTATGGGGGACGATATCCAGGCGATCAAGGCGGGCATCCTGGAGATTGCCGACGTCTTCGTGGTCAACAAGGCCGACCGCCCTGGCGCCGATCAAACAGTTGCCGAGCTACGCATGCTGCTCAGCCTGGACGAGCACCGCAAGGAGCGTGTCTGGCGCGTGCCCATCATCAAGACGAACGCGATGACGGGTGATGGTGTGGCGGAGTTGGCCAATAAGCTCGCCGCCCATCTGGCGATGCTGCAATCATCAGGGATGCTCGCCAGCCGGAGCGGTCAGCAGGCGCGCAGCGAGATGCTGGCCTTGCTGCATCAGGCGCTGGTTGAGAAGATCGAAGCGACCATTGGCTCGGATGAATGGGATCGGATGGTGGCCGAGGTCGTCGAGCGCACCCGCGACCCTTACACCACCGCTGCCGAGCTAGCGCGGCGCATCGGGCTGACCCCAGCGGACTGAAGGAGCCTCGCCAGAGGCAGTAACATCGCTTCCCTCTTGACACAGCCTCTAAGCTTCCTCTTAAGTCATATTGCTGAGATATTGAAGGTGGCGCGGCGCTGGTGAGTGAGCAGATTGCTTGCTCACTTATGGATCGCTGGCAGCGAAGGAGATTGGTCATGGCCTGGTTTCCGTGGAGGCGCAAGAACAAGCGGGCGAATGATGGTGAGCGGGTCGTCCGCGATAAAAGCGGCAGCCGCTATGTCGAAGTGGGAGGGCGGCGGCATCTGGCGGACGCTCCCTATGTGCTTCCACGCGATGACCAGGAAGTCAACCGGCTGGACTTCCAGCACTACATGCTGCGC
>DASUWS010000211.1:0-17473 GCA_036378295.1 Ktedonobacterales bacterium | reverse complement strand
CGCTCGATCTTGAACCAGGCCTGGACCTTCTCGGTCATCGCGCAGATCGCCTTCTGGGCGGGCATCGCGCTGGCGATCGCCGGGGTCATTGTCCTGGGGGCGCTGCTCTTCGAGATCTATGAGATGGTCACCGGACGCGAGTCTGTCGAGGCTGTCAGCCCGGCACGCGCTCCCGCTATGACGGCGGAGCCTGTCGCGACCAAGTAGGCTCGCGGTAACCGATCGGATGAATTCAATCCTATCGTGTTGCATGACCTTAACAGTCAGAGGCCGTTGGTGATGAGCCAGCGGCCTCCTGGCATCGTCGCATCCTCGTACTGTTCCCGTCACACATCATCCAGGAGATACCTGCTTCGCCGCTGGGTGGATGCTCGCTCACGGCACGCGGCGCCTACTGATCCGACTCGCCACGCGCAAGACGCGCCCCACCTGTGTGCATGTGCGTATTGGTGGAATGATCCGTGCCAGGACAGTTATACTTATGTCATCTTCTCATGAGCGGGGGTGACGCATGATCGACAAGCCGTATCACTCAGTTGCCAGCGATTTTCAACGCGGAGCTCTGATTCAGATCGCCATCCGGCGGGCTGGTGAGATCGTCCGGGAGAGCTTCGTCCACGGGCTGATGGTCGATGATCTGGGAGGTGCCGAAGTGACGCTCTTCGCTGAGGATGCCTGGGAACGCTACTGCAAGACCGTGACATTCGACTATCCGGACTTCGCACACACGCTCTTCCTGCGCGCATATCGCATGGGATACAAGGCTTACGCGGCTGATTTGCCTCGCGGCATCCACCCGAACACCTACGTCCTTGCCGAGCTACTGGAGGAAGAGATGCATCAGGCGCACAGCCACGAGTGAGCCATGCACCTGTGTGGGACCCTGCGGAACCCTGTGTGAGCTATCATCAGATCGTGGGCCACGGCCAGCGCACGCCCGCGCCGCCATCGTTGGTCAAACGAGACGAAACTGAGCGCGCGCCATAGCTGCCGTAGTCATTCGCGGTGCCGTCAGCGCCGCATCTCAGCGCCCTGACGTTGCGCCCTATTCACCTAACACTCGCTATAGCCGCAACTGGCGCACTTCTTACAGCCCTCCTCATACCGCATGGTGTTATTGCCACACTGGGTGCAGAGGTTGCCTGTGACGCTGTATGTCGCCAGCATCATGGGATTGAAGCCTGGCGGATAGCTACCGCCGTTGCCGTTGCTCACTCCGTGCCCATTGCCGCCATGAGCGGATGGCTCGCCGCCGATAGAGCCTGGATTCGACTCCTCGGCCTCCGTCTCGCCAGCAAGGCTCGCGAGATGCAGATCGATGGCCCGCGCGACGGCATCTGGCAGCGAGCGCACCCGGTCAGCGCCGAAGCCAATCGAGGTGCTCCCGCCAATCGCGCGGAGCTGGCGCGCGACCTCCTCGGCACGCTGGTTCTGCGAGATCGGGCTGTCGATGCGCAGGTGCAGCGAGATCAACCGGCCCAGCGCCTCGGCCAGCGCCGCAACATCCGAGCCTGCCTTGCCGATGTTGACGAACACTTCGAGCAGGCCATCACCATCGCTATTGAGGGTGACATTGACCTTGCCCTCTGGCGCGCGCACCTGCCGCGTGTACCCCTTGATAACTTCGGGCCGCTCTTTGATGCCGCCACGATAGCGCCGGCGGTGGGCTTCCTCAGCCTGGGCCTTTGCCTGCGCCTCGGCCTGAGCTGCGACGGACGCAGCCTCCGCCTGCTTGTCTTTCACACCAACGTTGAGTACCTGCTCGCCCTTGGAGCCGTCGCGGAAGATGGTGATGCCAAGGCAGCCCAGGTCCCACGCCTGCCTGTAGGCCGCGCGCACGTCGTCCTCAGTCGCGCTGTTGGGCAGATTCACGGTCTTGCTAATGGAATTATCTACGCCCTTCTGGAAGGCCGCCTGCATGCGAATATGCCACTCGGGAGCGATCTCGTGCGCCGTCACATACGGGGCGAGCGCCGGATGGTCTGCCGCTGGATGTCCGTGCAGCGAGCCATGCTCCTTGATGTAGGCCAACACATCCTCTTTGTCCGCGATGTCGCTGCCCGCCAGTGCCCGCGCAAAATACGGATTGACGAAATCCAGCACCCGATAGGAGCCATCGGGCTGCTTCACACGATGCTGGAAGGCCAGCGCAAAGATCGGCTCGATGCCCGAGGAGCAGTCCGCCAGAATGCTGATGGAGCCAGTCGGCGCGACAGTCGTGCGCGTGGAGTTGCGCAGCTTCCTGCCGTGCTTGTAGATGCTGCGCTCCCAATTCGGGAAGGCGCCGCGCACCTCGGCCAGCCCCGCGGATTCATCTGTGGACCAGTCATGAATGGAGGTCATGACCTTCTCGCCCAGGGCAACGGCTTCCTCGCTATCATAGCGGATGTTCAGCTCGAAGAGCATCTCCGCCCAGCCCATCACACCAAGGCCGATGCGCCGGTTCGCGCGCACCTTGTCGCGCACTTCCGTGAGCGGGTAGGGGTTGATCTCGATCACGTCATCGAGGAAGCGCGTGGTGAGCCGCGTCGCTTCTTCCAGCCCGCCCCAGTCGATCTCGCCATCTTCCACAAAGAGACCGAGATTGATCGAGCCGAGGTTGCAGGCGTCATACGGACCCAGCCACTGTTCGCCGCATGGATTGGTTGCTTCCAAGAGTTCGATCTCGGGAACCGGATTGGCAGTACTGGCGTTGGCGCGGTCGATGAAGACGAGGCCGGGATCACCGGTCGCCCAGGCGGCGGAGACGATGCGATCCATCACGTCGCGCGCCTTGATAGTGGCCGTTACCTTCTTCGTGTGCGGATCGATCAGCTCATACTCCGTATCGGCCTCGAGCGCCCGCATGAAGGTATCGGTGATCGCGACTGAAATGTTGAAATTCGTCACCGAGCCGTCGCGCTTGCAGTCGATGAACTTCAGGATATCGGGATGGTCCACCCGCAGGATGCCCATGTTCGCACCCCGACGGGTTCCCCCTTGTTTCACCGCTTCGGTTGCTCCATCGAAGATCTTCATGAAGCTGACCGGGCCGCTGGCCACACCATGTGTCGAGGCGACCATGCTTCCCTCAGGGCGCAGGCGGGAGAAGCTGAAACCCGTTCCGCCGCCGCTCTGATGGATTAGCGCGGCGTGCTTGACCGCTTCGAAGATGCCATTGAGACTATCCTCGACCGGAACCACGTAGCAGGCCGAAAGCTGCAGATTGTTGCCCTTGCCCGCGTTCATCAGTGTCGGCGAATTCGGCAGGAACTTCCGCTCCGTCATAATCGAGTAGAATTGCTCAGCCACCGCGTCGGGCGACGCGCCGCCTTTATCTGCCCATTGTGCCTCCGCCGAGGCTACTGCGCTCGCGACACGCCATGCCATGTCATCCGGCGTCTCGATCACGACGCCATGTTCGTCTTTCAACAGATAGCGCTCGCGTAATACACGAACGGCTGCTTCGGACCATTCGCCTGCCTTGCGCTGCGGTGGTGCAGCGGTAGTCGCCTTGTTGGCGCCAGCCTTCTTTTCTGCCACGGCTGCTCTCCTGAGGGGGATAATCAACTGTTGAGCTATCCCGCACTGACCAGTGCGGAGGGGACAAAAGCAATTGTAGCACAACATGTAGATTTTGCAATACTCATTATACAACATATTGTGCCGTAGGAAATTCGCGACACGAGACACAAGATGTTGTACCTAGTCACCATAACAGTAGGGACCCTTGTATAGCTTGCTAGCCTGAAGAGGCCCCGACAATTGCCGCCAGAGCAGGTCATCATCGGAAACGGACGGAGAAATCCCAATCCAGCGAGTGATAAAATAGGGGCGGACCCTTTTTGTCGAGATCGACCCCTTTGTGACAGGATACGTGAGAACATCTATGCGCGCGGAAATACTCTCGGTCGGCACCGAACTGCTGCTCGGTCATATTACCGACACCAACGCTTCCTGGCTTGCGCAGCAGTTGAGCGCCCTTGGCATCGACCTCTTTTACGTCTCGGAGGTTGGCGACAACCTGGAACGCCTCTCCGCGGCGGTACATCAGGCGCGCGAACGCTCAGACATGGTCGTCATGACCGGCGGTCTCGGGCCAACCGAAGACGACCTCACCCGCGAGGCCATTGCCGCGGTCCTGCATGAAGCGCCCATCGTAGAGCCGCAGCTTGAAGAGCAGCTCCGCGCGTTCTTTGCCGAACGTGGCCTCACCATGCCCGAGCGCAACATCAAGCAAGCCTGGACGCTGCCTTCGGTCACTATCCTGCCGAATCCCTTTGGGACAGCCCCCGGATGGTGGGCCGAGCGTGAGGGCAAGATCGTCGTTGCCATGCCAGGCGTACCCTATGAGATGAAGCGCATGTGGCAGAACGAAGTGGTTCCGCGCCTGCGCCCACGCGCCAACGAAATCCTCTTTACCCGCATCCTGCGCGTGGCGGGGCTAGGTGAATCGAGCGTGGAAGAGCGGCTCGACGAGGTGCTGCATAGCGCCAATCCCACCGTTGCCACGTACGCCAAACAGGACGCCATTGATGTTCGTGTCACCGCGAAGGCCGCGACCTCCGAACAAGCGCGCGCCATGGTCATGCAGGTCGAAGAACGCATCCGCGCCACGCTAGGTCAGCATATCTTTGGTATCGATGACGAGACGCCCCAGAGCGTTGTGCTGCGCATGCTCATCGAGCGGAGTCTGACACTGGCCACCATGGAATCTGTGACAGGCGGGCTGCTTTCGAGCCTGATCACCGACGTGCCAGGAAGCTCGAACGCCTATCGCGGCGGTTTGATCTCCTATGCGACCGAGTTGAAAGAACGCTGGGGCGTACCTGCCGACGTGCTTGCCACATACGGCGCCGTCAGCGTCGAGACCGCGCGGGCCATGGCTAGTGCCGCGCGCGAGCGCACCGGAGCCGACGTAGGGATCAGCGTGACTGGCGTTGCCGGGCCAGACGAGCAGGAGGGCAAGCCGGTCGGCACCATCCATATCGCCGTCGTTTCACCACAAGGCACCCGCGACACCAGCCAGCAGTTTCGTGGACCACGCCACGAAATCAAGCTGCGGGCGACCTTTACCGCGCTCAATCTCCTGCGGCTCCACCTGCTGCGGGAAGGGCACAGAGACTGAGCGGCAGGTACTCACTGTGCCCTTTGTATCGCAAAGCTATAGGTATGGCCGAGACTATCCACCGCGGTGATGGTAACCGGGAGTGATTGCGACGAACAATTCAAGACGGTGACTAGCACAGTGTCCGTGCCTTGCGGTGCCAAGCCCGGACTCATATCCTCTGGGAGCGCATTCGATGCGCGCCCCCCGTTGACGGTGAAATAGAAAGAACTGGACAGGTGAGGTCCAGTCCACTTCCATCCGAGTGGCTGGCCTGATGTATTCTTAATGGTTTGCGTCGCATTACACGTCTTCCCAGACACCACCAAACTCAGCGGAGAGGGAGAGAACGTCAGCCAGGTGAGCGGTGGCGGCACCGTAGTTGCCGTTGGCTCCATGGTCGGCTCGGTTGTCGCCGTCGAAAGCGGCGTCGCTGTCGCCGTTGGATCCAGGGTCGAGGTCGCGGCCGGGGTCGCTCCAGGCGGGAGCGCGGCGCGAGCGGTCTGCGTCGCGGATATGCCAGATAGGCTCGCGGGCGAGGCGCCGAGAAATGGGAGAGCACCATTGAGCGCCATCAGGGTTCCGCCGCCACAAAGGCTCACCAGGAGGACTGCCGCCACAGCCAACCCCAGCAGCAGGCGGTATCGCGAAAAGAATCCCTGAGAGACGGGGTGGCTCACCAGCGGGATCGCTTCAGTGATCGACTCGGACATTGTGCTATGTGCGTTGCCCTGCCACGAGGGAATGCGCATCGTCTTTCGCTGCCAGCCACCCGCCAGGTTACGCACCGTGGCCCGCCCGGACCGCGCGGCGGCGTTCAGCGCCAGGGCGAAGCTACGCATGTCTGGATAGCGCTGCGTTGGTATCTTCGCCAGCGCCGTCATGACGACCTGCTCCAGTTCCGGCGAAATCTCTGGATTGCGTTCTGAAGGCGGGATGACTTGCTCGGTCAGCACCAGGGCGGCCACCTCGTATGGGGTATCAGCCTCATGGGGGACACGGCCTGTCAGCAATTCATAGAGCACAGCTCCCAGCGCGTAGACATCCGCCCGCTGATCCACCGAGCCGCCCCGAAGCTGCTCCGGGGCCATATATTCTGGTGTGCCCACCGGCAAACCAGTTGCCGCCAGCGTCTGCGCGGCGCTTCCCTGGCGGTGCAATGGAACCTCACGCGCGATGCCGAAATCTGTCAGGAGTGCCCGCCCGTCCTTGTCGAGCAGGACATTCTCCGGCTTGACATCACGATGGACAAGACCCATGGCATGCGCCACATCCAGCCCAGAGGCAATCTCCGTCACGATTCGGATGGACTCGTCCACGGGCAGCTTGCCTTCATGGTCGAGCCGATCACGCAGGGACTCGCGCAGGACTGGCATAACCAGATACAGCAGGTCGCCATGTTCGCCGCCGTTAAAGGCATAGACCTCGACGATATTGGGGTGGCGCAACTGAGCGACTCGTCGAGCCTCTGTACGAAAGCGCGACACATAATTGGGGTCGGCAGCCAAGGCAGCAGGCAGCACCTTTACGGCCACTTCGCGGCCCAGCGGCAGTTCCAGCGCGCGGTAGACCTCCGCCATGCCGCCTGTGCCGAGCAGTGCTTCGAGTTGATAGTCGCCGAGCTTGCTCCCGACCAGACTTCCTCCGCTCACTGGCCCCACAACTCCCACCCTTTCTCCCGCATCCGGGCCATCAACCCCCCACGACATTGTGGCCATCCACGTCGCGCATTGTAAAGGGCGCCCGCTTATTCAGTCAACCCGAACTAGCCCATTACGAACTAGCCCATTACCTGAATGTCGTCAAACACCCCGACTGTATTATGCGCCAACGCGGTCGGCAACAAACCGGTCGCATGCCCGATCACTACGGGGAGCGGCGCACGGGCTCCTGAGGCGCCTGTATGCATTACTCGCGCGCCCAGGCGGAGCGTCCCCACTTCACGGCTGGTAATCAACAGGGGCCAGCTACGCACCACAAACACCTCACCAGGGCGCCACGTCGCCAGTGGGCGCCAGTAGACTGTCGCAAAGTCGCTGGTGGTAAACGCCGATCCGTCGGAGCGCGTGAATACCATCTCCAGCGTATCTCCAGGCGCCATTGGTCGCTCCACGCGCCAGTAGGTCGTCACCGTGAGATAGGGATTGTTGACGTAGAGTACTGGAGCCGGCGAGACATCGTACCCTACCAGTTCTAACGATCCACCGAAGCGAATCGCTGTCGCATGCGGAATGGCCCCTGGAGTCGCGACCGTAAAACTGTAGAACGCTGGCGGTAGCCCCCAGGGGTCCGCCGGGGCGAGAGGGGGTCCGCTCCCTTTCGCCAGCAACAAGTACCCATCCTCAGCAAAGACGACATGATTCCGCCCGCCTGTCAGCAGCAGGCGCACCTGATCTATGTACGACCGCACTGCCAGCGTCTGTGGATAGAGGTTGCCCGTCACGTCCAGAAAGATGTAGTCCGCGTCGTCCATGTGATACGGGAACATGTAGATGTGGCGGCGATGGCTCAGGTGCGGGACGAGATCGGACTGCGCCGAGACGCTGGCATCGGCGGGAATACGCGCGATGACACGTTCGGCCAGGCGCGCGTGTGCCGTGATGCTGGGCCATGCGAAGCCTTGTGCCAGCGGCGTATAGCCGTGGCCGCGCTGCGCCCGTAGCGACAAGATCAGCACGAGAACCGTCAGCATCACCATAAATACGCGCCGCGCGGACATCTTCGGCATGCTGGCTCGCCACGCGAGGAGACGCGGCATCGATATCCGGGAGCGCGTCCGCGACACGATCCAGCCGCCCAGGCCAGAGAGGAGCGCGATACTTTCGATCGTGGCGACGATGAGCACCGGAACGATCTCAGCGTTGTACTGGTAGATGCCCGAGTACATCGCCGGCGAAGCGCTCAACATATTGATCGCCAGCGCCGGGACGGCAATCAGCAGCATGAGCGGCGCAAACAGCGGCAGGTAAGCCAGTGGCGAGAGCAGCGTGCGCAGGTAGTAGATGCGGTCGGGCGAGAAGATGTAGTCATGCGCGACCTGCAGCGGATGCGCCAGCAGATACAGCGCCACCTGGCCCGGTGAGTCGCCAAACTGGGCGTAGCGACTGGCCGTCGGAGAATGACCTAGCGGGCTTGCCAGATGCATGATGACCAACTCGCCTCCCAGCCAGACCGCCGCGAGCCCTACCAGACCCCAGCCAAGGCGCGGGCGGTGCTGGAGCAGAGCGACACTCAACCCAATCAGCGCCACATCAATGGGAATCTCTTCTTTGGTCGCCAGCGCGAGCAAACAAGCTGCAATGAGCCCAAGATTGTTGCGTGCGAGCATAAAGTACAGCGCGAAGAGCAGAAACGCCGCCGAGAGCGTCACCGCGTGAAAGTCGTAGGTCACGGCGGCCTGCAGGGCGGGAAAGAGGAGATAGGCCGCGGCAAAGACGAGTCCCGCGAACGGACTGCGCAAACGCCGCCAGGCAATCGCGAACGCCGGAAATGCGCCGCTCGCGACGATCACCGCCTGCACAAATTGGAGCGTTTTCGGTGACGGCGCGACCAGATAGAGCAGTGACATCGGGAACAGAATCGGCTCGAAGTGGATAGCCAACCGCGAGACATCCCCCAGGCAGTTCGTATCGGTCACGATGTTACAGATCGTCTGGTGGAGCGGCGCGCCATGCAAGGTGTTCCAGAGCGCTTGATCCATGATGCCGAGATCTTCGGCGTGTGTCAGAAACGCGTCGTGCTGCGCGAAGAGATACGATGAGAAGAAGACCGCGAACACGACGGCCATCAGCCCGACAATGCACATCGCAATACGCGGCCAGAGGCCATCGGGTCCAGGTGGCAACGGCGGGTAGCGATTCAGCAGCCGCGCCAGCGCCCCGCGAGCCGCCCGCACGCGCGGATCATCCCGGAGCCTCGCGCCCGCCGTGCGTACAGATGCCCTGTACGCGGCGAGGGCGGCCAGAGGCGGTGAAGAACGCTCAGGCGAAGAGGTGTCGTCATCCATAGGAGCCATGAGCGCCTCCTATGGCTCGGTAACCGCTTCCGGGCTCGACGGCCGCACGCGGATGCTCCCTGGCGCCAGATACGCCGCACCCACACACACCAACTCGGAGGCGGTGGTCAGCAGCCGCGCCATGAACGCCACCACGAACGCAACCCCTAATGTGGCGTCGAGGCCCGTCACCAGTCCGCTCGCCGCCAGCAGCCCCGCGATGGCCAATTCGCGGAAACCAAGCCCACTCGGCGTGATGATGGCGAGAAAGCCAACGTCCCAGCCTATCGCGTTGATGCCTATGGCCAGCGCCAGCGCCGAAATGGTCAGCGGCGTTGTTGTCAGCGAGCGCACGAGCAGGTAGAATGCGGCGCCCGCGATCATCCAACTGACAGCCCAGTACCCGGTAATGGCAAGGATGTCGCGATAGCGCAGCGTCAGTGTTACTGGCTCGCGCCGCAACAGCTTCAACCCGCGATTGAGCGCTAGCTGAAGCATGCGCGGATGCAGCCCAAATAACAGCAACGGCACCCCGACAAGACCAATACCGACGATGATATCTCGTGGAATGACGCGTGTCAGGCCCGAGACATCCGGCCAGAAGAGCAGCGAAACGGCAAAGACCAGCGCCGCCGAGGTGAGCTTGGTGGCGAGCTCTATCACCATGCTCGCCAGCCCAATCGACTTGGGCACACCGCGACCTTCAGCCCACAGCACGCGGGCGAATACATGCCAGACGTTGCCCGGAATATAGCGCACGAACTCCGCGCTCAGATAGATGCGCTCGCTAGAGACGATATCGAGCGTGCTGCCAAGGCGCCGCAAGATGCCGCGCCAGATCAGCCCGTACGAAAGCTCTTGAGTGATGAAAAGCGCCAGTGCGCCAGCCAGCAAGCCCCACTGGACGTGCCACTGATACTGCGAGAGCCGCGACCAGCTGGAGCGGACGCCGAGAGCTACGAAGATAAGGATCAGCGCGACCATCACAAGCTGGACCAGACGCTTGTGCGCCCGGAACCAGCCTGCCGCACGTTGAACGATGCCGCTAAGACGCGGCTGCGGTGGTTCGCGCTCAACCATCACTCGAGCACCTGCTTGATGCTGTACTCATCGTCTGGACGATAGGCGAAGTGGCGGATCATCTCGCTCTGCAATCCTGTCAGGATGAAGCTGATACCGAAGATCAGCAGCAGAATGCCGACGAATAGCAGCGGGCGGTTGTGAATCTCCTGATGCGACCCAAACGGCAGGTAGCGGTCGAGGACGACGTACAGATCAACCGCCAGCCCTGCCAGCGTCGAGAGCAGGCCAATCGCGCCGAAGAGACGAAGTGGCGTCTGAAGATATTGCATCAGGAATACCACCATGATCAGATCGAGAAATCCCCGCAGAAAGCGCCGCGCGCCAAACTTCGACTTGCCGAATTTCCGCTGATGGTGGCGTACTTTGACTTCGGTCACGCGAAAGCCGCGCTCGTGCGCCAGCACTGGCACGAAGCGATGGAGCTCGCCATAGAGCTTCACATCTTCGAGCACTTCGCGGCGATACGCTTTGAATCCGCAGTTGATATCATGCAGGTGGACGCCGGTCGTGAAGCCGACCATACGATTGAAGAAATAGGACGGCATGGTTTTGGTGAATGGGTCGAGGCGCGGATATTTCCAGCCAGAGACAAGATCGTACCCTTCGGCGAGCTTTTCCAGAAACTTCCCCATCTCTTCGGGGTCGTCCTGCAGATCGGCGTCCATGGTGAAGACGACCTCGCCCCGCGCATGAGAAAACCCAGCGACCAGCGCGGGCGTCTTACCGAAGTTGCGCCGGAAGCGAATCACCCGGACGTGCTGATCTTGCGCGTGCAGCGCCTCCAGGGTCTGGAACGAGCCGTCGCGACTGCCATCGTCGACAAAGACGATCTCATACGACTGTCCCAGACGCACCAGTTCGGCGGTGAGTGCGTCGTACAGTGGGCGCAGACTCTGTTCCTCGTTATATACCGGCACAACGACCGAGATGCCTAGCCGTATCTCCCGCGAGAGATCGGGCTCAACCGTGGGTCGAGGTTCCATCGCACTTGTCGAATTCTGCATGGTCGTGCAACTCCAGAAGTATGCGCGCATGGATAGGTGTCTCCATGCGACATCTGGGAATTATCCCATCTCATTGGCCTCAGAGTCAACGTGATGGCGACCTTCAGGCGGAAAGAAGTGCGCGAAGGTGGCCCGCAATATGATACCCTGCTGTTGATGGGAATGCACACATGTGGAGGGGAGAGCGCTCGATGACGCTGAAAGTTGGCATGCGCGGCGAGGCATCGCTGGTGGTTGGTGAGGGGCAGACGGCAGCGGCTTTCGGCGCGGGCGGAGTTCAGGTGCTGGGCACCCCGGTGATGATCGGGCTCATGGAAAACGCCGCGTGGCAGGTGGTGCAGCCGGAGTTGCCATCTGGCGAAACGACCGTTGGCACGCTGGTCAACGTGCGTCACCTCGCAGCGACCCCGATCGGAGGCCATGTGGTCGCCAGCGCCGAGCTGGTCGAGATCGACGGACGGAGACTCGTTTTCAAGGTCAGCGCGCGCGATGATACCCAGATCATCGGCGAAGGGATCCATGAGCGGTTCACGATCATGCTGGACCGTTTTCTCGCGAGACTGCCGAAATCGCCTGGAGCCTGATAATCAGCGCTTGCGCGCTTGCATCTTATCGCGTGTGCGTTACAATACCACTGCTGAGATATAGTGGACACGCTGACGTCAGATGCACCGTGCGGAGTGCAGCATGGATGTGTTGAATATTGTGGCAAAGGTAGCGCGAAGCCGCCGCAGCCGGTGGACAAACCGCGAGATGGGGCAGGAGTCAATATGTCGCTCATCAACATGGCGAAACGAGAAATCAACTGTAAGATCGTGTACTACGGCATCGGCCTGAGCGGCAAAACCACGAACCTGCATTTCATTCATCGGACCGTCAACCCGGCTGATGTCGGAGAGATGGTCTCGATTGATACGGAAACCGAGCGTACCCTCTACTTCGACTTGCTCCCACTGGAAATGGGGCGGGTTCATGGCTTCACGATCCGCTTCCAGCTCTATACCGTCCCCGGACAGGTGCTCTACCAGCAGACCCGTATCTCTGTCTTGAAAGGCACCGACTGCGTAGTCTTCGTAGCCGACTCACAGGCGAGCAAGCTTCAGGAGAATATCGAGAGCTTCAATGAGCTTCGCGAACAGTTGCGGCGCATGGGGAAGCGTCCGGGAGAGTTTCCGCTCGTGATGCAGTGGAACAAGCGCGACTTGCCCGACATTCTCCCGGTGCCGGTGCTCGAGCAGTATCTCAACCCTTTCCACAGCCCCAGCTTCGAGGCGGTTGCCGTCAATGGCAGCGGCGTCATCGAAAGCCTGCGCGTTGCCATCAACTCGACGCTTCGCCAACTCGACCGGATGTAGCGGATAGAGCCAGCCAGATCTGTACAATCTCGTCTGGCAATGTTGCCACTACTTATCCGTGTTGATGCGCGAAGCCAGCCACCTGCGCACCTCGCGGATGCCAGGGACGAACCCCCAGTGGGCCAATACATACCACGCGCTGGCACCCACGATCACAACGAGCAAAAGCGTGCCAAGGAAGCCGCCGCCTCCCGCATTACCCGGCGGATAGCGCAGAATCTGCCCAGTGACAGCATAGGTCACGGTAGGGTTAGCTTGCCCTGGCACCACGGCGATTGCGGGCACCTGATGCGACAGGCTGTCGGCCACTTGTTGCCAGTGCTGGCCGCCGTCGGTGCTGGAATAGACCGCCTGATCCGTTCCGGCATAGAGCAGGCCGGGTGTCTCGGAATATGTCGCCAGCGAGTAGACCGAACCCGATGGCAGGCCCGTACCAGCCGACTGCCACTTGGCGGAACCAGCTGCCACGGGGCGTGCAAAAACACCTGCCGATGTGCCAGCGTAGAGCATCGGCCTGGACGCCGCAAGCCCACCCGAGGGCATCTCGACGAGCGCATAGACATTGGTCTTCGCAGGCAAGCCATCAGTGCTCGCGCTCCAGGTTACGCCTCGATCATGGGATACGTAGACGCCTCCGCCGGTATCAGAGACAGCGGCATAGAGCGACTTCGAAGCGTCTTCCCACAGCAGCACCTGGATGGTCCCGCTGGCTGGCAGCAAGACATTCGTCGCGGAGGCAGGCGCGGGTACGACCGCTTTCCAGGATGCACCTCCATCGAGGCTTGTATAGAGACCCTTCTCAGCAACACCGACAAAGAGGGTTGTAGCGTCGGGGCCGGTCGTGATCGCGGTAATGGTAGCCGTGGAAGGCAGGCCGTGATTCTGCGGCGCGTAATGCTCGCCATAATCACTGCTGCTAAAGAATCCACCAGTGGTACCCGCATACACGCGCCCCCTGACATAGGGGTTTGGAAAGATGATGCCGACTGGGCCACTCCCCCCGGGACTCTTCGCACTTGGGACGAATTGTCCGGAGCGGTCGCCACGCGCTAAGAACGTTGATCCGTTGTTTCCACCTGCGAAGAGGAGGCCGCGCTGGTGGGGGTCCGCGGCGAGCGCGCTGATCTGCGCGTCTCCTGGCCCAACACTCTGCCACTGGCTCGTTGGCGAACCGCTACAACCAGGCAACGCCAGCGCCAGCATCAGGGCTAGCAGACCCACGACCCAGACCCGCCACAGACGAACTCTCATGCGACAGCCTCTAGTTTCCCTGGTATCCCAGGTATCCCTATGAATTGTGCTCGGCCACGCGACGACCCGCGTCAAACATCAGGGACGAGATCAATCTCCTGCCCCAGCCCACGCTCACGCGCCCGGGCGTAGACCCAACCCGCGACCGCCACATCTTCCAGACCGATGCCGAGCGACTTGAAGAGCGTGATCGCCGCCGCGTCGGGCCGTCCAGCCGTCTTTCCCGCGATGATTTCACACAACTCAACAGCCCGCTCCCATGCGAAATCGCCCGATTGCTCCGCCAGCAGCAAATCGCCCGCTTCCATCTGTGCCTGCTCGCGCAAATCCACCGCAACGACGGCACTCCGCCGAACCGCCTCGCCATCGACCTCGCGGCGGTTGGCCCAGTTGGAGCCCATGACGTTCACGTGCTGACCGGGGTGCAGCCACGCGCCAAGCACAACCGGCTCGCGCGCTGTCGTTGCCGTGACGATGATGTCGGCATCGCGCACCGCATCTTCGGGCTGCGCCACAGGCACAAAGGCAACATTAGTCTCCGCTTCCAGATCGTCGCAGAACGCCCGCACCACCTCTGAGGTACGCGCATACACCAGGAAGCGTTCGATAGATCGCGCCTCACACATCGCCAGCGCCTGTGTTCGCGCTTGGCCGCCCGCGCCAATCATCCCGACAACACGCGCATCCGGGCGGGCCATGTAGCGGGTCGCCACGCCCGAAGCGCCACCCGTGCGCATCTGACCGAGCACGTCGGCCTCGATCAGTGCCAGCAACGCGCCATCTTCCGCCGAGAAGAGCTGGACGATGAAGCGCACCTTGCCTGCGACAGCAGCGTAATCCTTCAGCCCAACAAGGCCGGGACCATTCGCTTCGGGATGTCCAGGTGTGCCGGGTACATATGCGGACAGCACATGCAGGACACCGCGACCCTCCGGCAATACCACCCGCCGCCGTGGCTGGACGCGCGTCTCACCAGCCGCCTGCCGCCGGAATGCGGCATCGAGCACCCGCATCGTGTCGGGCATCGTCAGCACCGCCCGCACGTCCGCTTCACGTAGAACTAGCGTCATGGCGCCCTCCTTTGGCCCCAAGCCCTGTTCATGCTCGTCTGTGGCGGAGTTACCGCTTCCGCTACCGCGTGCCGATCAACTCATCGAGAGCCGAGATAATCATCTCATTCTCCTCGACAGTATTGTAGAAGTGCGGCGAGATACGCAGGCGTCCCGGTCGCGAATCGACGATAATGCCACGCTGCGCCAGGCTGCTGACCAGCTCCTCTGGCCGGTCCATACCGAGCATGACGATAGAGCTGCGCACCGCGCCGTCCGCTGGGCTGAGCAGCTTCCAGCCGCGCTCCTGAACGCGCCGCACCAGGTCATCAGCCAGCCAGCGGGTCCGCTCGCGAATGCGCTCGACGCCAATCTCCAGCACGATATCGAGCGCGGCACTGGCCGCGTAAATCGCCGCGACCGCGGGCGTGCCCGCCTCCAGGCGCTGGGCATCGTCGCGGTACTCGAAAACACCTGTGCGGAACTCGAACATGTCACGCGAGCCCCACCAGCCAGTGACCGTCGGCCGCAGCGCTGGTATCCGGTCTTCGCGCACGTAGATGAAGGCGAGACCTGGGCCGCCCATCAACCACTTGAGCGTGCCACTGACAAGAAAGTCAACGTCCAGCGCCTTGACATCCAGCGGGATCTGCCCGGTTCCCTGATAATCGTCGACCAATACCAGCGCGCCCTGCTTGTGAGCATGCCGCGCGAGGGTAGCGATGTCCTGAATATAGCCGCTGAGATAGAAGACCCGCGATGTCGCGACGAGTCCCGTGCGCTCGTTGATCGCCGCCAGCATGCGGTCGGTTGGTAGCGTGATACGGTCGGGACTTTCGACAAAGTCTACCTCGACACCCAGGCGCTCCTTGGCCATCCACTGATACGCCAGCGTCGGGAAGTCGAGGTCCGCCATGACGACACGGTTGCGCTCGCCCAGATCGAGTCCGGTGGCAATCTCGCTCAGCGCTGACGAGACATTGGGCGCGATAGCAACCTCGTGTGGCTGCGCGCCGATCAACTGGGCGAACTTGTTGCGCACCTCGGCGATCTCGCCCACCCAGAGTTTGTACCACGCCGATGCCCCATACTCGTTCCAGAGCTCCTGGTAGCGCGTCATCGCGGCCATCGAGCGCGCCGAGAGCGCGCCGAGCGAGCAGCTATTAAGGTACGTCTTCCGCTGGAGAATAGGGAATTCCTTCCGCCAGGAGAGCAAGTCCCGATGCGGCTCGGCGGACAGGTGGCCAGCGACCGCCGCCCTCCCTGTACCGCGTGCCTTTGGCGCCTGCGATATCTTGGGTGCTGCTCGCTTGGCCGCCGGAGTGGATGTCTTGATCGCCGCGCCATTGCTGCTTTCAGTCGTCTTCCGCTGCACGTTCTTGCCTCCGCATACGTACTGCCGCGTCACGTTGCTTTCAGAAGGCTATTGTACCACGACCCATCCCCACGGCACCGCCAAGTATTGGCGCCCCGTGAACGTGCTACACTGCGAGCGGGATGGCGCACAGCGGCGAGCCGCAAGAGAGGGGAGGGCCTAGCATGGCCAGTGTGGAGATCGAGCTACAGGGACACATTATCGATTCATTTATTCTCCCGCGCGTCTGGGGCGCTATCGAGGAAGCAGGCGCCCACTTCCATGTGCGGGAGATGCGCATTGGCCAGAGCGAGACGGAAACCAGTTTTGCCCGCATGGAAGTATCCGCCGCGAGCCAGCAATTGCTTGACGATCTCATTCCCGAATTACAGCGGCTGGGGGCCGATCTCGCCCAAGAGCAAAACGCCCGGACGGCACGGGTGACCCAGCCCGGCGTACTCCCGGACGAGTTCTATTCGACCTCGAATCTGCCGACTGAGGTACGCGTTGACGGCACGTGGCTACTCGTGGCGAATATCGAGATGGATGTCGCCATCGTCATCGACCGCGACGCGAATACCGCCCGTGCTGTCCCGATGCATGAGGTGCGCGTCGGTGATGAGGTGGTGATTGGTTACGAAGGGGTGCGCGTCGAACCGCAGGAGCGCCCGCGCCAGCACGAGGCGTTCGGCTTCATGCAAAGCCCGGTCTCCTCTGAGCGAGCCAAGGCGCTGGCCATCCACGAAGTCGCCGGAGCGATGATCGCCGCCCGTCAGCGAGGCGGCAAGATTCTCTGGGTGCTCGGTCCGGCCATTGTCCACACGGCTGCGCGCGATTCGGTCGCTGAGTTGATCCGGCGCGGCTACGTCCAGGTGATCTTCGGTGGCAATGCCATCGTCGCACACGATGTCGAGGCGGCGATGTTCGGCACATCGCTTGGCATCGATCTCAAGACGGGCGAGCCGGTGGAGCATGGCCATCGCAACCACCTGCGCGCCATCAACAAGGTACGCGAGCTAGGCTCGCTCGAAGCCGCCCACCGGGCCGGGCTGCTCGGCAATGGCATCGTCGCCGCCTCGCTGGAGCATCGGGTTGAGCTGGTACTGGCTGGCTCGATCCGCGACGATGGTCCGATGCCTGGCGTCATCACCGATTCTGTGGTCGCCCAGGGACGAATGCGCGAGGCAGCGCGCGGTGTGGAGATCGCCGTGATGGCCGCTTCAATGCTCCATGCCATCGCCACCGGGAATCTGCTGCCCGCCTCGGTGCGCACCGTCGCGGTGGATATCAATCCCGC